>JAYVRG010000111.1:0-12874 GCA_043776515.1 Phycisphaerales bacterium | reverse complement strand
ATGGTCCAGGGCCAGCGCGGCAGCGTCTACGGAAGGCCCAGCGAAACCTTCACCGTCACCATCGGCGTGGATGCCGGAGGAGGGATGGTCGCGACGCTGAAGATGGCGGCGTGAGAAGAGTCGGGTTTCGGGTTTCGGGGATCGGGTTTCGGGTGAAGGAGAAGGCCAACCGAATCCTGTATCCACCCGAGACCCGAAACCCGAACCCCGATACCCGAAACACACACGCGGCTCCCGGTCTGTTCGACCGGGGCCGCTGTCTTTGAAGCGGGGGTCGGGTTTCGGGGATCGGGTTTCGGGTGAAGGCAGAGGCCAACCGAATCCTGCATCCACCCGAAACCCGATACCCGATACCCGAAACCCGATCCCCCCTGAAACCGTCCCTATCCTGCTCCCAACTACGTACACGAACGCCCTCCCGAAAGGACTTCCTTCATGAGCATCTGGGATCGCCTCAAGCACGAACTGATCGACATTGTCCAGCACCTGGACGACACGCAGAACACCATGGTGTACCGCTTCGAGCGGTTCCAGAACGAGATCAAGTACGGCGCGAAGCTGGTGGTGCGCGAGGGGCAGGCGGGCGTCTTCATCAATGAGGGCAAGCTCGCGGACGTCTTCCAGCCGGGGACGTACACGCTCACCACGCAGAACCTGCCGATCCTCGCCACGCTGCTGGGCTGGAAGTACGGCTTCGAGTCGCCCTTCAAGGCGGAGGTCTACTTCGTCAGCACCCGCACCTTCACGGACCTGAAGTGGGGCACCATGAACCCCATCATGCTGCGCGATGCCGAGTTCGGGCCGGTGCGGCTGCGGGCGTTTGGCAACTACACCATGCGGGTGAACGATCCCGGCGTGTTCATCAAGACCATCGTCGGTACCGAGGGGCGATACACCACCGATGAGATCACCAATCAGTTGCGCAATCTGATCGTGAGCGAGTTCGCCGACATTCTGGGCGAGAGCAAGATCCCCATGCTCGATCTGGCGGGGAACTACAACGAGCTGGGCAAGTTCCTCACCGAGAAGATGTCCCCCGAGTTTGGCAAGTTCGGGCTGGAGCTGCCCAAGCTGAACGTTGAGAACATCTCGCTGCCGCCGGAAGTGGAGCAAGCGCTGGACAAACGCTCGAGCATGAGCGTGGTCGGCAATCTCGACGCGTACACGAAGTATCAGACGGCGGAGGCGATCCGCGATGCGGCGAAGAATCCCGGCGCGGCGGGGACGTTCCTGGGCGTGGGACTGGGACAGGGCATGGCAGGCATGATGGGCCAGCAGATCGGCGGCTCGCAAGGCGCGACGATGGGCGGGCCGGGTGCGCCGCCGCCCCCCCCCCCCCATCGATGGGCGGAGGCGCGGGCGGGGCCGTGGCGACGTATCCGTTCTTCCTGGCGATCAACGGCCAGCAGGCGGGTCCGTTTGAGTTTGCGTTGCTGCGGAGCAAGGTTGTCAGCGGTGATCTCAAGCCCGAGACGCTGGTGTGGCGCGCCGGCATGGCGAACTGGGCCGCGGCACGCGATGTGGCGGAACTGGCGGGCGTGCTGGCGGGTGGTGGTGCGCCGCCGCCGATGCCGAGATAAAGTCGAAAGAGGGAACTCAGAGCAAGCAGAGAGAACAGAGTCCAGCAGAGTCATGCAAATGCCCGCTTCGGCTCCTGCAAACTCCTCTGCTGTGCTCCGCTCTCTCTGCTTGCTCTGAGTTCATTGTCTTTGTCATAGAGAGATGACCGAACACCGATGGCCGAACTTCAGGCAACAACTCCAACCACCGACGGCCAGAACCGCTTTCCCTGCAAGCAATGCGGAGCGCGGCTGCAATATGCACCGGGGACGTATGTCACGGTCTGCCCGTATTGCTCGGCGCAGAACCAGATCGGCACCGCGCCGGACCCGAAGCGGGTGCGGGAGATCGACTACCTTGAAACGCTCAAGGACTTGAAGGAGCACGCGGAGAAGTTTGAGGGGATGACAATCAAGTGCGATGCGTGTGCGGCGGTGATCCAGGCGCCGCCGAATGTCACATCGCTGTCGTGCCCGTTCTGCGGCTCCAACATCGTGGCCACGGCGAAGGCGACGACGCAGATCAAGCCGGGCGCGCTGCTGCCGTTTCGAGCGACGCGCGATGAGGCGGTCGCGCGGTTCAAGTCGTGGCTGGGCAAGCTGTGGTTCGCGCCGAATAAGCTCAAGAATAACGGGATGCTGGACGCGGCGTTCAATGGGACGTATTTGCCGGCGTGGACGTACGACTCCGCGACCACCACGCGCTACGAGGGCCAACGCGGCGATGCGTACTACGAGACGCAGACGGTCTGGGTGAACGGGCAGCCGCGGACCCAGCAGGTGCGGAAGATTCGCTGGTGGCCGGTTTCGGGCAGTGTGTTTGTGCCGTTTGATGATGTGCTGGTGGTGGCGTCCAAGTCGCTGCCGGTGCAGGAAGTTGAGAAGCTCGAGCCGTGGGACTTGCCCGCGTGCGTGCCGTATGCGGACGACTATCTCGCGGGGTTTCGCGCGGAGGCGTATCAGGTCGGGCTGGAAGAGGGCTTCGGCGTGGCGCGGCAGAAGATGCAGCCAGCCATCGAGCACGCGATCTGCGAGGACATCGGCGGGGACGAGCAGCGCATCTCGGACATGCGGACACGCTACGACGCCATTACCTTCAAGCACATCCTGCTGCCGGTCTGGCTGAGCGCGTATCGGTATTCCGGAAAGACGTACCGCTTCATGGTGAACGCTCGCACCGGGCAGGTGATCGGGGAGCGGCCTTATAGTGCCATCAAGATCACGCTCTTCGTGCTGATGTGCCTGGCCATTCTCGGGATCATCGCGATTGTGATTGCGCACGCTCGCTGAGCCCGCACGATGTTCAGAATGGATCGCACGGCGGCTTACCCGCGAGTGGTGTTGCCAACCGACATGCCACATCACGGGCGGGCAAACCGCCCGTGCCACCCGATGCTGACACCTTTCCTTCACACGCTCCTACCATCCCGGTGATGAGCAAGGACTCCCCCACTCCCAAGCCCACGCCGTCGTCCAAGCTCGAGACCGTCGAGCCGATCGGTGCGCGCGTTCTGATCCGCAAGGATGACGACAAGAGGCAGACCAAGACCGGCATCCACCTGCCGGACAAGATCGAGATCCCGACTATCACCGGGCGCGTCGTCGCCATTAGCAGCAAGGTCGAGAACGACAGCGACTATCCGATCAAGAAATATGATCGCGTGTTGTTCAACCCCAAGCACGCGGTGCCGGTGGAGTTTGAGGGGGACAACCGGCTGTTTGTGATTCCGGTGGAGGATGTGGTGGCGGTGTTCCGCAAGAGCGGCGAGCAGGACTGAGCCGCCATGCCAGACCGCGCCGCCCAGATCGCCGCACTCTCACTGCCGCTGGACCAACTGCCGGACCCGCTGCCGATACCTGTCATAGAAAAGCCGTTCGATGTGACGATTCGGCCGCCGGGCTCGAAGAGCATCACGAATCGGGCGTTGTTGCTGGCCGCGCTGGCGGATGGAACGAGCGAGCTGCGCGGGGCGTTGATTGACGCGGATGATGCGCAGGTGATGCTGCGGGCGATTGTGCAGCTTGGGGCGAAGGTTGAGATCATTCGAGCGGGGGAGCAGCATGGCAGCAAGGGTGGCACTGGCAGCTTGTCTGCCAGTGGTGTTGCCAACCTGGATGTCGTGCGGATTACAGGCGTGAACGGACGCTGGAAGATTGCGCCGGGAGAGATCGTTACGCTGAATCTGAACAACGCGGGAACGGCGACGCGGTTTCTGACGGCGGCGGCGATGCTTGCGCCTCTAGATTCAGGGGGAATCATCATCGACGGGAATGCACGGATGCGGGAGCGCCCGATCGCGGAACTCGCCGAAGCGCTGAACGGAGTAGGTTCTGCTGTTGAATGGCTCGGTCAAGAAGGATTTCCACCGCTGAAAGTTCTTCCGAACGATCAGGATGACACAGACCGCATCTCAATGAGCGGGTGGGACTTTGAGGACACGAGTTCGAGCCAGTTTATCTCCGGTTTGCTGATGGCCTCGCCGTTTCTAGCCCAGACCCTTGAGATTACGATGCCCAGCAGGCCCACGAGCGAGAGTTACGTACACATGACACTCGCCGTTGCGGGCCAGGCGGGACTGCATATGCGTATGTCCGATGATGGGCATCGGCTGCGAGTGAGCATGCTTCCACAACGGCTCTCTGCTTTCTCGCTCGACATTGAGCCGGATGCATCCGGGGCCACGTATTTTCTCGGCGCGGCCGCGCTCATCCAAGGGTCGCGGTGCGTTATCGATGGTCTGCCTCCGGTCACGGGCAGCAAACCACTTCAGGGCGATGCCATGTTTTGTGATCTGATACAAAGGATGAATGCAGACAGAAGCCGCAATGAATGCGCAAGCAATCCGGCAAGAGTGCCCTGGCTCGGACCAGTCGAATATGACTTGTGCGACATGCCCGACACCGCGATGACCGCGGCGGTCCTTGCGTGCTTTGCCTCCCCCACTGCCGACAACCCAACGGCAACATCCACTCTGCGTGGATTGCGCACGTTGCGCGTGAAGGAGACGGATCGGCTGGAGGCGTTGAGGGTCGAACTCACCAAATTTGGCGCGAGCGTCGAGATTTTTCAGGACGGGGATGATGAGGGACTCCGCATCACCCCTCCCGTTCATGCACTGGCGGGCAAGCCGCCAGTGTCACCCGATGCACCCGAGGCATCCGAGGCACCGATCTATTTCGACACGTATCACGATCACCGCATGGCGATGTCGCTGGCGCTCATCGGGCTGCGTCGTCCGAACGTGTTTATCCGCGGCCCTAAGTGTGTTGCGAAGACATATCCAACATTTTGGCGCGACCTCGCGAAGCTCTACTCCTGATCGTGGCATCGGCTTACCAGCCGATGTCGAGGCCGCCGCGGCCTCGATCCTCCGTGCTCAGCGAACCATTCCTCGCATGAACGTGCAACCCCCGCGCGACTCGCACGTATCGTCTTCCGGATGCTCTCGCACCCACCATCGCCTTCGGCTCCCGCGGCAACACCCAAGTCTCGTCGATTCAAGCTGGCCTCGCGTGCCGCGCTTCGGCGACTCGCGATCTTGTTTCTGCTGATCTTCTTCGCACTCGTCTACTGCTACTTTGCGATGCTGCGCATGCCCGGCTCCTCATTTTGCGGCTCGCTCCCAGCCGCGACGTCCGAGCAGACGCAACTGGCCGAAGAACTACTCGCATCCATCACGATTCTTGCCGATGCCACCGGGGGCGTCGGTCGCGTCGGCAACCGTTCCACGTATTACCCCAAGCGTTTCGCCGAATCGGCGGCGTGGATCCACGATCAACTCAGCTCTTACGGCTACACCCAGATCAATGAATCCTTTGTCGAGCGCGGCAGCCGCACGCCGAACATGGAAGTGGTCGTTCCCGGCACTATCAACCCCAAAGAGATCGTGCTCATCGGCGCACACTACGACGCGTTCCAGGGCACGCCGGGTGCGGACGATAACGCCAGCGGCGTCGCGGCCGTGCTGCACCTTGCCCGAACGTACCACTCCAAACCGCAGCCGCGAACGCTGCGCTTCGTACTGTTCGTGAACGAGGAACCGCCCGCGTTCTGGACTAAGGACATGGGCTCGTGGGTATATGCCAAACAGTGCCGCGCGGCGGGCGACAATATCGTGGCGATGATTAGCATCGAGAGCATCGGTTACTACTCGGACAAGCCCAACTCGCAGATGTATCCCAAACCGCTGGACATGGCGTATCCGACCACAGGCGACTTCATTGCATTCGTTTCCAACTATGGGTCACGCTCGCTGAACAAGCACGCGCTATCGGTCTTTCGCGGCACAACGCACTTCCCCAGCGAGGGGGCATCGCCGCCGGGCATCTTCCCGGGCGTGGGCTGGTCAGACCACTGGTCGTTCTGGCAAGAGGGATATGCCGCGATGATGATTACGGACACCGCTACCTATCGCAATCCGTTCTATCACACGCCGCAGGATGCACCCGGCACGCTGGACTATGACCGCATGTCGCGGGTGGTCGAGGGATTGCATCCGGTGATCGATGATCTGGCAGACCCGAAGAAGTGGTGATCGCGTCCGCGCGCTATTGTCTCGGCCGATGCCAGACTCCGTAACATCCAACGCCGCACGCACACGACGCATGACCGTGATCGGTCTGATGGCAAACGTCGCGCTCGGGCTCACCAAACTCGCGGCGGGAATTCTCGGCCATTCCGGGGCACTCATCGCGGATGCGATCGAATCGCTCGCGGACATCGCCGGTTCGCTGGTCATCTGGTCAGGGCTGGCGATCGGCGCGATTCCAGCCGACGAGGACCACCCCTACGGCCACGGCAAGGCGGAGGGGCTCGCGGGTCTGGTCGTCGCCGCGCTGGTTTTCGCGGCAGGGATCGGTATTGCAATCAAGGCGGTTCACGATATTCGGACGCCGCACGAGAACCCCGCTGCGTTCACGCTCGCAATCCTGATCCTCGTCATCATCATCAAGTACGTGCTCTTCGCGGCCACGAAGAAAGTAGCACGACAGGCGGGCTCCGGCGCGATGGAAGTGGATGCCGGGCACCACATCGCGGACGCGATCACATCGGTCGCCGCGCTCATCGGCATTACCGTCGCGCTGTTCGGAAAGCGATGGTTCGGGTCGCACGGCACGGATACCGGTTCTCAGTTTCGCTGGGAAACCGCCGACGATTGGGCCGCGCTCTTCGCCGCGTTCATCATCCTCTACAACGCGATCAGTCTCGCCCGCATCCCGCTGCGGGAACTCATGGACGCATCGACGCCGGAGGACGAGCAGCGCGTCATCAATCCGGCACGCGAAGTGGCCCGCGCGGTGCCGGGTGTACGGGCAATCGAGAAGGTCATCGTGCGCAAGTCCGGCGGCGGATACTGGGTGAACATGCATGTGCAGGTGGACCCGCTGATGCCGGTGCGCGAGGCACACGTTGTTGGCGGAATGGTCCGAGCAGAGATTCGCAAGAAACTGCCGAACGTTCTGGATGTGCATGTCCACATCGAGCCGCATGAACCCGCGCAAGCATGATCGAATCTCACGGCCCCTGTGGCAGTTCGCTCATGTTCTTCCGACCACGCACACGATCCCACTCTCGCGGAGTTCCCGCCCGTGCGTCATCGGCGTGGCGTGCGGCCCGACATCCTGATACACCTCGGTGGACTCGAAACCCGCTTGCACTATCGCCTCGCGCAGTTCCGGGATCGTCCACAGCCGCCAGCGATACATGAATGCTTCGGGAAAACGTGCGACCATGTCGCCGTCCACCTCGACCTGAAAGTGCAGCACGTTTGTCACCATCGCGGTGAGGACATCCGCCTCGCGTTGCTCCCATGTGTATCGCACGATCTCATGGCCCCGACCCGGATGAGTCCGAGTCACCGCACCCTCCTTGAACGCGCCCGGACCGGTGTAGGTATCGCAGACGAAGACGCCACCGCCAAAGCCCGCATTGCCCAGCGCGAGCCGCTCGCGCGAGCTTTTGAGATACCGCTCCAACTCGAATCGCTCGTGGATATATCCGATCGAGAAGTTGCCAACGAAGATGGCGTCGCATCCATCGTCGCGTGCAACCGGCAGGGCGATCGCATCGCCGCACACCAGCCGGATCGCGTCGGCCATACCTTCTTCTCTATTCCCGCTCGCCGCGAGCGCGAGAACCTCCGCGTCCATGTCCACCCCGACCGCGCTGCGTCGCTCGCCGATGCGAGCCCCTTCACGCACCCATCGACGCGCCAGGGCACCCGTCCCACAGAAATCCTCGCGCAGCACCGACGGCTCGCCACCATGCACCGCGCGCAGAAACGGCACCACGAATCGCGGCGACTGGACACAGAGCTCGTAGCAATCGTGCTTGTCCATCATCTTCCCACATCGCACCGAGATGCGCCCCGCCGCTCATCCCACTTCAAGATCAACCACTGCAAACTTCTCGACATCCACCAACCCGAGGTCCGTCACTTTAAGTTTTGGTATCACCGGCAAGCACATAAAACTGAGCGGCATAAATGGGTCGTGTACAACACACCCAAGCGCGTGCGTCGCGTCCAGCAGCACCCGCTGCTTCGCGATCACCTCCATCGCGGGCCGATCCGACATCAGCCCAGCGATCGGGAGTTCCAGGAGTGCAAGAACCTTTCCATCCCGCACGGCGCACTGACCGCCACCGCAGGCCGCCAGCGCTCGCGCCGCCACCAGCATGTCCGTGTCGTGTACGCCCAGCACCGCCAGATTGTGCGAATCGTGGCCCACCGTGCTCGCGATCGCTCCGGCACGCAAACCGAAGCCAGTGACAAAGCCGATGCCGATGTTCCCATCGCCCGCGTGCCGCTCGATCACAGCGAGTTTGACGATATCGCGCTCGGTATCCGCGACGATGCAGCCCGCGTCCACCCGAGCCCGCATCACACGCTCGCCGGTCACAATCTGCCCCGGTCGCATCTCGATCACGCGAATATCCGCGCCCGATTTCCGCACGGGCACGCGGAACGACTTCTCGCTCAACCCCGCGGGCACTCGCACCGCACTCCTCGGCGCGGGCTTGTCATAGTCGCTGGATCGAGCAGCGACCGTCATCGCTCCATCCATCGCGACGATCCGCCCATCGTGCATCACGATCCGAGCACGCGGCGAATCGAGATCATCGAAGATCATCAGATCGGCTCGGTATCCTGGCGCGACCGCGCCCAGATCACGCTTGCCGTAGTGCCGCGCCGTGTTGATCGATCCCATCGCGATCGCGCGGCAGGGATCAAGCCCCAGCGCGATCGCCCGGCGCACCACATGGTCGATGTGCCCCACCGCGTGCAAATCCGAGGGGTGCCGATCATCGGTGCAGAACGAGAACAAATGCGCTGTGCTCGGCGTGATCGCGGGCAGAAGCGCATCAAGATTTCTCGCCGCGCTTCCTTCGCGGATGAACACACGCATCCCGAGTCGTAGTTTCTCGGTCGCCTCCGCTGCCGTCGTGCATTCATGGTCAGAGGAAATCCCCGCCGCCGCATACGCCCGCAGCCCCAAGCCACGCAGGCCGGGTGCGTGGCCATCCACCATCCGCCGCGCCAAGCCCGCGTTCACTTTCGCGAGCACGCCCGCGTTCCCGCTCACTACGCCTGGATAGTTCATCATCTCCGCGAGCGCAACCACGCGCTCATCGTCGAGCAGTGCGAGCAGGTCCGCCGCTTCAAGCACCGCGCCCGAAGTTTCCAGCGGCGAGCTCGGCACGCAACTCGAGACCGCGAACATGGCGCGAAACGGCAGCCCGGCGGCGTCATCCATGATCCAGCGAATGCCCGCGATCCCCAGCACGTTGCCGATCTCGTGCGGATCGAAGACCGCACCTGTCGTCCCGTTCGGCACCGCGAGCGTCACAAACTCGCGCGGCGGGAGCATCGTGCTCTCCACATGCATGTGCGCATCGATCAACCCGGGGCCGACATACGCGCCCTTGAGTTCGATCACTTCGCGTGCCCGCGTGTAGTCGGCGCGACCACCGACGCCCGCGATCCGATCGCCGAAGATCGCAAGCGTTCCTTCCTCCACCTCGCCGGAAAAGACGTTCACGATCTTCGCGCCCGTGAGCAACAGATCCGCCGGAGCATCTCCGCGCGCCACCGCAAGCAGTTCCGGCGTGACAACATGCGGGCGCATCGCGTCTCCTGTCCCCCTTGCCCGCACAGTGTACGGAACATCCCGAGGGACGACGCGGCTTCGCACATCCGACATCACACATCCGAGATATCATCCCCCATGCCCACACTCGACATCGTTTCCCGCATCAACTACACCGAGCTCGACAACGCCATCAACAACACGCAGAAGGCGATCGCCACGCGCTTCGATTTCCGCAACTCCGTCGTGCAGATCGAGGTGAACAAGAAGGACAAGAAGATCGCCATGCACGCCGCGGACGAGGGGAAGATGAAGGGCGTACACGAGATGTTCCTGAACGCCGCGATGAAGCGCGGCTTCAGCATGAGGTCCTTCGAGTTCACCGAGATCGAGCAGGCCCGGCACGGCGCGCTGGGCAACTGCAAGCGCGAGGTGAAGCTCAAGGACGGCCTGCCCACCGACCTGGCCAAGCAGATCGTCAAGATCATCAAGGATTCCAAGATCAAGGTGCAGGCCAGCATCCAGGGCGAGGAGGTGCGTCTCACCGGCAAGCAGATCGACGATCTTCGCACCGTCATGGCGATGCTGGACAAGGCGGGGCTGGAGCAGCCGTTGCAGTATGTCAACATGAAGAGCTGAGCCCGTCACCCCACGTAAGAACGATCAGCACGCAGAGGTACGCCCAGGTCGCGCAGGGGAGCGCGGAGGAGAGGAGTTGAGTTCGCCCTCGAATCCGCCCTCTCTCTGCGAACCTCTTCGGAACTCCCACGAACCTCCGCGTGCGTATCTGAAGGACTTTGCGTTTGCCCCGGCTGCGCCCGCCGCCAGAGCCGCGCATTCCCACCGCGCCCTATCCTCATTCCCCCATTTGCGATTTGTCATTTGCGATTTGCCATTTCTTCCTCGGAGCCATCCATGCCTTCCACCATCACCATGTCCGCCGGCAAGCTCAACGTCCCGCACGATCCGATCATCCCGTTCATCGAGGGCGACGGCACCGGGCCGGACATCTGGCGCGCCAGCGTCCGCGTGATGGACGCGGCCGTGCAGAAGGCCTCCCACGGCAAGAAGAAGATTCACTGGCACGAGGTCCTCGCCGGCGAGAAGGCCTTCAACAAGACCGGCAACTGGCTCCCCGATGAGACCATCACCGACTTCCGCAAGTATCTCGTCGGCATCAAGGGCCCGCTCACCACGCCCATCGGCGGGGGCATCCGCTCGCTGAACGTCGCGCTCCGCCAGCTCCTTGATCTCTATGTCTGTCTGCGCCCCGTCCGCTGGTTCACAGGTGTGCCCTCGCCCGTGAAGCGCCCGCAGGACTGCAACATGGTGATCTTCCGCGAGAACACCGAGGACATCTACGCCGGCATCGAGTGGGCCGCGGGCTCGCCGGAGGCCGCCAAGGTTCTTGCGTTCCTCGAGAAAGAGTTCCCCAAGGATTTCAAGAAGATTCGCTTCGGCACCAAGGCCGCCGGTGATGAGTGGCAGAAGCGGCTCGAGGCCACCGGCGTGCCGCACCGCGACAACCCCCTCATGGTCGGCCTGGGCATCAAGCCCGTGTCGTATCTCGGCACCGAGCGTCTGGTCATCGCCGCCATCACCTACGCCCTCAAGCACAAGAGCAAGTCCGTCACGCTCGTGCACAAGGGCAACATCATGAAGTTCACCTCCGGCGCGTTCAAGGACTGGGGCTACCAGGTCGCCGTCAAGTCCTTCCGCGGCCAGGTCGTCACCGAGCGCGAGTCGTGGATCCTTGGCAACAAAGAATCCAACAACGATTGCACCGCCGAGCAGAACGCCAAGCAGATCGACCCCGGCTACGACACGATGACGCACGGCCAGAAGGGCAAGATCGTCAAGGAAGTCGAGTCCACCCTCGCGGCCATCTGGGCCACGCATGGGGGCGGCAAGTGGAAGTCCATGCTGATGGTGAAGGACTCCATCGCCGACATCACCCTCCAGCAGGTTCTCACACGCCCGAAGGACTTTGACGTCATCGCCACCCTGAACCTCAACGGCGATTATCTGAGCGACGCCCTGGCCGCCCAGATCGGCGGCATCGGCATCGCCCCCGGCGCGAACATCAACTACATCACCGGCCACGCCATCTTCGAGGCCACCCACGGCACGGCTCCCAAGTATGCCAACCTCGATCAGGTCAACCCCGGCTCGGTCATCCTCTCCGGCGAGATGATGCTGCGATACATGGGCTCGGGCGGCGACGCCGACTGGTCGAAGGCCGCGGACCTCATCATCAAGGGCATGGACGGCGCGATCGCCGCCAAGACCGTCACCTACGACTTCCACCGCATGATGGAAGGCGCCACCAAGCTCAAATGCTCCGAGTTCGGCGATGCGATCATCAAGCACATGGAGTGACATCGGATGAGCTTCGACCGCCGCAAGTTTCTGCACGCCCTCGCCGAGCGCGGGATCGTCATCTTCAGAGAGGGCGCCGACCATACCATTGTCCGTGGCCCCGGCACCCGTCCGGAGCCAGTTCCGCGTCACCGGCAACTCAATCGCATCACCGCAAAGCGGATCATCAGGAACCTCGGGTTGGACTGGGACACTTTCGAGCGAGACATCCGATGAAGATATATCACGTGTTCGTTCAGCAGGCGGAGGAGGGGTGGCTCGCCGCTCACGCGCTCGAGGACGAAAGCGTCCACACACAGGGCCGTTCCCTCGACGAGATCATCCGCAATATCCGCGAGGTCGTTGACTTGCTGCATGGCGAGAGCAAGGTCCAAGTCGAGCTGGTCGTCCCTGCGGCACTCAAGATGCGTGGCTCCCGCTCCCCCCGCGCCCCCCGCGCCCCCCGCTCCCCGCGCGGCAAGCAAGCAGGCAGCACCGGCTCATCCTCGAAACTCCGCCCCAAACGACGAGTGACGCGCCGCGCCGCTTGACATGCGACGGTTGAGTGAGAGAGCGAGGATGTGGCGCGCCTTGCCCCGAGTGCGGCGCACCCCCCTTGCGGAGCAGCCGCAAGAGAGTGACACGTCAATGTCGAGCCCTCCGCTGTCTGCGCTCATGCTGATGATGTCGGCGCGGCTGCCGATGGTGTCGGCGGTCGCGCTGGTGACGTCGGCGCGACTGCTGATGGTGTGGGCGGTCGCGCTGATGGTGTCGGCAGGGCTGCTGGCGACGTCGGCGGTCGCGCTGACGGCGCGGGAAGGGCTGCCGACGGCGTCGGCGGTCGCGCTGGCGGCGTCGGCGGTCGCGCT
>JAYVRG010000110.1:0-92511 GCA_043776515.1 Phycisphaerales bacterium | reverse complement strand
AGAAGACTGGGCAGATGAACACACATGCCGATCTCCTGTGGAATGTACTGCTCCCACCTCTGCGTTCTCAGCGTCTCAGCGGTGAAATCTGTTTGTCCGACAGAAAAATGGCGTTGTAAAGTCAACTTGCCCGCCGCATCGCCCATTTGCTTCGCGGATTCGCCCGGCTCTTTCATCAGATCAAGCTCCCAGCCCGCACGCTCGATCTCTTCGGATCGCCATCGGAACTTTCCGACGGACTCACTCAACTCCTCGCTAGCCCACTCGGATGGTGCGAAGAACCGCTGGAACGCTCATCGCGCACGCCACGACTTCTCGGTCGTTCGTTGGGTCGGCTGCTCAAGTCGGGCGATGCCGAGGCCGATTGTGACGGCATGGCGACCATATTGCCCGACAATCCGGCTTCGCAACTCGCCTTCTTCAAGGACCACGGACCTGTCTGGGTGAGCGAAAGTGATTCGATCGGTTTGAGCAGTGAGCAAGCAGACGAGGTAGTGGCCGCGACGGCGCGGGCGGCCGCTGCGCTCGCCGTCGCGACGGCCGCGCGATCGGCCGCGAAGGCCGCGACGCTGGAATGGGAGAGCGCGGCGGCGCAGATGTCCAGAGTCGGACGCAAAGCCATTTCTACAATCAAGAGTTTCGCCCTCGCCACGGATGACATCAAGGTGTACGCGGCGGCGCATTTGGATCGGCCCGGACGCCCCGGCCCCAAGCGGCGCGACGCGATCGAGGCGAAGGCCGCGATGCCGCACATCCGGTCGTTCTGGGTCCGCCCCGATGCGAGCGGCGGGGTCGAGATCGAGTGGACCTGCGGGCAGGGCGCGACGATGGGCGCTGGCGGCGGCGTGGTGTATCAAGTGTTTCGCGCCGTCGATGGTGGTCCGCTCACGCACCTGGAAGTCGTCGGCTCGCCCGGCTCCGGTCGGCGCAGCGTGCGCTTCATCGATACGACGTGTCCCGCTGGTGTGCGCTTCGTGCAGTATCAGGTCCGGCCGATTCGCGGCGCGGCTGTCGGCGCTGCCGGGCCGCTGGTGACGGTGCAGTTCGGCGGAATGGATGCGAGCAACGCGGAGGTGACTCGAATGGCCGCCTGAGATCGACTGTTACGGATTCCGTGGGTCGAACGCGGGCGAGGAATCGCGGAGGGATTCCCAGCACGCGCGGGATTCGTCGGTGAGGGTTTTGGGGACCACGATTTTGAGTTCGGCGTAGAGGTCGCCGCGTTGGTCGGCAGGGGGGGGTTTGATGGGGAGGCCGCGGTTTTTGATGCGGAGTTTCTGGCCGCTTTGTGAGCCGGGAGGAACAGTCAGTGTGATGTCGCCATCGAGAGTTTCGAGATGGACCTTGCCGCCCAGCGCGGCGTCCCACGGGGCGATGGGGAGCGTGGCGATGAGGTCGTGCTTGCGATCCGGATCGAAGCGGAAGCGAGAGTCGGGGGCGATGTTGACCTTCAGGAGCAGGTCGCCCGCAGCGCCGCCGGAGATGCCTGTGCCACCTTGGCCGCTGAGGCGGATGGTGGAGCCGTTGGTGACGCCGGGCGGGATGCGGACGTCGTAGCTCTTGGTGGACTCTTCGCCATCCGCATCGACTGTAGAGAGCGCGATGTGGCGGGTGCCGCCGCTCAGGGCGTCCGAGAGTGAGATGGTGATCTCGACTTCGTGGGTCTGGCCGTGGCGGGGCTGGTTGCGGCGGCCGCGTGCGCCGGGGCGACCGCCACGCATGGCTTCGGCGATGTCGTCGTTGCCGAAACCCCCACCGCCCATGCCACCACCGCCGCCGAAGACGGACTCAAAGAACTCACTGAAGTCGGCATTGCCGGAGCGACCGCCACCCCCGCCGAAGTCCACTTTGACGCCGCCGGGGCGAGCGCCGGTCCAGCCGGAGGGCGGGCGGAACTCCTGGCCCTGCTTCCAGTTGGCGCCGAGCGTGTCGTATTTCTTTCGCTTGTCGGGGTCTTGGAGAACTTCGTAGGCCTCGGAGACTTCCTTGAACTTGGCTTCCGCGCCGGCTTCCTTGGTGACATCCGGGTGATACTTGCGGGCGAGCTTGCGATAGGCGGAGCGAATCTCGTCCGCGGTGGCGGTGCGGGAGAGGCCGAGGGAGTGGTAGTAGTCCTGAAACTTGGCGGTCATGGGGGATGATATGCGAAGAGGGTGTGATTTGTGCCGCCGATTGCCGCGACGTTGAGCGGCGATCGGTGCGGCGGATCATGTGGAGCGGCGTGATTGGTAGACAGCACCGATAGCCGGTCCAAAGCGATCGGCAATAGATGGCACGCAATCCGTGGCACGATTTTGCACGCTTTTCAGGTGCGTGTGGCTGGCGGCGCGCCCCAGCGCATCTTGGTGATGAGCGTCGTCCAATATGAGCCGCGGGGGTTGCGGACGAAGCGCACGGGCTGGGGATGTTTGCGGATGGTGATGGTCTGCCCAGCGTGTAGGCGCCAGGCGACCTGACCATCGAGAACGAGAGAGGTGCCACCGGCGAGGCCGTCGATGGTGGGGTCGTCGTTGGCGCGGGTAAGCGAGAGCTCGATCACGGAGCTCGCGGGGATGACGACTGGGCGGAAGGCGAGGGACTGCGCCGCGAGCGGCGTGAGCGCCATCGCGGAAACATCGGGCGAGATGATCGCGCCACCGGCGGAGGCGTTGTACGCGGTGGAGCCAATGGGCGTGGAGACGATGAGGCCATCGCCGGTGACAGTGGGGCCGTCCACGCCGTCGATGCGGATACCGATGGTGACCATGCGGTACGGCGGACCCGCGGCGATGACGATGTCGTTGAGGGCGATGGTGCGGGCGACGGCCTGCGGATCATTCGAGGCAACTGGCTCACCAGGTGTGACGCTGACGCGGAGCATCGGGCGATCGGAGAGCTGGAGCGGGCGACCGTTGAGCACATCCGCCGCCTGTTCGCGCAGGGCGGGGAGATCGAACTCGGCCATGAAGCCGAGTTTGCCGAGGTTCACGCCGAGCATGGGAAGCCCAAGGTGAACGCAGCGGCGGGATTGGCCCATGAGCGTGCCGTCGCCGCCGAGGACCATGATGAGGTCCGCGCCGGCGGCCTGTTTGGCGGTGATGAAAGAGTTGCTGGCATCAAGCTCGGCGACGAGCGTGCCGTGGGCTTTGATGAGCGCGTGGACCTCCGCGAGCGACGAGATGACGTCGGGCTTGTCGCGATTCACGAGGAGGAGGACGTTGCGGCCCATGGGCGGAGAGTGTAGGGATTACGAGCCCTCCGCGCGAGCGGAGGATGAGAGCTGGTCGGTTCTCGCAATAGCGGTGGATATGGCGCGCCTTGAAACTGGCTGCGCAACAACACCGATAGCCGCTCAGAGCAGCGGCTATCGGTGGCACATGCGATCATCGGGCCGCGACGGGGGCGCGGGCGAGTTGGATGTCCGGCAGGGAACCGGGCTTGACGCGGATGGTGGAAGAGGCAAGCTCGGCGGCGCGGCGGATGCCGCGGGCGATGCCCTGCTGGTCGATGCCGGCTTGGGCGAGCTGCCTCGCGCGGGAGTCCTGGATGATCCAGGAATCCGGCAGGCCCAGCCGCACGACGCGTGAGGCGTCCAGGTTGAGTTCCTGGGCGGTTTCGAGGACCGCCGCGCCGAAGCCGCCGACGATAGAGTGATCCTCGACGGTGACGATGGGGATGCGACGCTCGAGGAGGGAGCGGACGAGCGCGGCGTCGATGGGCTTGGCGAAGCGGGCGTCGTAGACGGCGACGCGGTATTCACCCTTGAGCTCGGCGGCGGCCTTGAGGGCGTCGATGGCGGGGGTGCCGAACGCGAGCACGGCGACATCAGGAGTTTCGGAGGAGGTGATGTCGAACCGCGGCGTAAGGCAGCGGGCCTTGCCGAGCTCGAACTTGGGCGTGGAGCCCAGCGAGTTTGTGACAAGGTCGGAGACATTGTCACGCGGATAGCGGACGGCGGAGAGGCCTTCCTCATAGCCAACCATGAAGTCGATGGCTTCCTTGAGGGAGGGCTCGTCGATCGGCGCGAGGAGCGCGGCACTGGGGAGCGTGCGGAGAAGGGCGACATCGCAGAACCCGTGGTGGACGGCACCGTCGCCGCCGACGAGGCCGGCGCGATCAAGGAGCAGGCGAACCGCGAGGCCCTGCAGGGAGACTTCCTGGAAGGCCTGATCGAACGCACGCTGGACAAAGGTGGAGTACACGGCGAAGAAGGGCTTGAAGCCGGTCTTGGCCAGCCCCGCCATCATGTCGAGGGCGTGGCTCTCGCAGATGCCGGTGTCAAACGAGCGCTCGGGGAAGGCGGCGAGGGTCTTGGAGATACCGGTGCCATCGGGCATGGCGGCGGTAGCGGTGAGAACCTTGTCGTCGCGCTTCATGGCATCGACCATGATCTCACCGATGGCGGCGGTGAAGGAGCGTCCGTCCTTCTTGATCTCCACGCGGCAGCCCTCGCGGACGAACGGCGCGGGAGAGTGGAAGGTGCTGGAGTCGTTCTCGGCGAACTCGTAGCCCTTGCCCTTGATGGTCTTGACGTGCAAGACCATCGGACGATCCATGTCTTTGGCTTCGGTGAGGAACTCGATCAGGGTCGGGATGTCGTGGCCGTCAACGGGGCCGACGGTGAGCAGGCCGAAGTGCTCGAACCAGGCGTTCTCATGGACGACGGACTTGGTGATCTCGCCCGCGGCGTGATACGCCTCGGCGATGAGCGAGCCGCCGGGCAAGCCCTTGAGGACTTCCTTGCCCTTCTTCTTCAGATCAGCATACTTGTGGCTGAGGCGGACGCGATCGAAATACTGGGCCATCGCGCCTTGGGGCTTGGAGATGCTCATCCCGTTGTCGTTGAGGATGACAAGGAACTGGCGTTTGAGGGTGCCGGCACCGTTGAGGCCTTCCATGGCGACGCCGTTGACGATCGACGCATCACCGATGATGGTGACGGCGCGCCGGCCCTTGGGGCAGGTCTGCGGGTCGTAGCCCTCGCGGTTCAGCGAGTCGCCACGGGCCATGCCGACGGCCGTGGAGATGCCGGTGCCAGCGTGTCCGACGCGGAAGAGATCGAACTTGCTCTCGCTGGGCTCGGGGAAGCCGGACATGCCCGCGCTGGTGCGCAGGTTCTTCAGCAGCGGAAGCCGCCCGGTGAGCAGCTTGTGCGGATAGCACTGGTGGCCGACGTCAAAGAGCAGGCGGTCCCAGCCGAAATCAAAGACGTAGTGCATGGCGATGGTCAGCTCGACCACGCCGAGATTCGGGGCCAGGTGGCCACCGGAGATGGAGATCTGATCGCAAATAGCTTTGCGGATGTCAGCCGCGACCTCGGGGAGCTGGGCAACGGAGAGCTTGCGGAGGTCAGCGGGAGACTTGAGGGATTCGAGGAGCGTCATGAAGTGGGTTCCGGGAGCGTCCGTGCGGTGAGGGAAGGCAGAAAAAAGGGAGTCATGCCCGAGCCGATCCTGGCTGGGCATTTGTGGGGTGATTGTACGCGAATGAATCGGTTCGCGTCGCGGAGTGGGGCGAGTTTTCGGGGTTGGTTTGGAGTGAAGAAGGCACGAGCCGGGAGGCATCAAGGCACCAAGCAGAAAAAAGGGCTATTTGGTGCGGACGGCCATGTAGGTGGAAAGCTGGCGAAGCGGTTCGGCGGGCTCGCCGAGGGGCTCGAGCGCGGTGAGGGAGACCTCGTGCAATCGACGTACTTCGTCGCGTGAAGGTTCGATGCCGATAACGCCGGGATAGGTCAGTTTTCCAGCGTCGATGTCCTTGCCGGCCTTCTTGCCCAGGTGCTCGGTGGATTGGGTGACGTCGAGGAGATCATCGACGATCTGGAACATCAGCCCGATGGCTTCGGCGTAGTGGGTGATCGCGCCGAGGGCATCGAAGCGGCCGGCACCGGGGCGGCCTTCGACGCCGCAGAGGGCGCCCATGCGGCAGGCGGCGCGGATCAACATGCCGGTCTTGTTCTTGTGGATAAGTTCCAGGCGTTGCCGCGGGGAGAGACCCTGTGCGAAGCCCCCGAGGGTGTCGTAGATCTGGCCGGCGATCATGCCGTTGGTGCCGAGGGCGAGCTCATGGACGAGCTTTGCCTGCAACGTGAGCGAGGGGACGCGCTCGGCAAGAATCTGGAACGCGCTGGTGAGCATGCAATCACCAGCGAGGATGGCCATCGGCTCGGAGGTGTGGCGATGCAGCGTGGGGCGGCCGCGGCGGAGGTCGTCGTTGTCCAAGCCGGGCAGATCATCGTGGACGAGCGAGAAGGCGTGGATGAGCTCCACGGCGGCCGCGGCGGGGAGCGATTCAGCCGGGTCGGCCGCGGGCGCGACGGCAGCGAAGGCGTGCCAGCAGAGCAGCGGACGGGCGCGCTTGCCGGGACCGAGGGCCGAGTACTTCATCGCCTCGACGAGATTCGCGGGGAGGTTGAGGGTGGAAAGGGACTCATCGATATAGGCATCGACGCGCTTGGCGGGGGCGGTAACCGCGTCGGGAAGGTCCGCGACGTGGGTGGATGCGTGCAGCGTCCGCTGGGCGTCGATGGGGACGGAGAGGGGTTGGTGGGAAGTCGTGCGGGGCATTGAGAGGGGAGTGTATGGGTGCAGAGTGGCACACGGGGGTGTGTCAGCGGATGGGGTTGAAAATGGGAATGAAGGGTGGCGGTTGAGTTGCCGCGCGACCGCACGGGTTGCCCGCTCAAAGCAGCGGGCGAACCCGTGGCAAGCGCCCATGCTACTTATTTTTCGTGGGACTTGAAGAGGTCGTAAATCTGCTCGGGGGTGGTGGCGGAATAGACCTGGTGGCGGAACTCTTCGAGGTTCATCAGCCCGGAGATGTGGGCGAGGGCCTGGATGTGGGCAGAGGTTTTGTCTGGCGGGCTGGCGAGCAGGATGATGAGCTTGACGGGCTTGGCGTCGATGGATTGGAACTCCATCGGGGTTGCGGGCTTGCCGATGGCGATGGCGGGATTCTCCACGCCGGCGCACTTGCCGTGCGGAATCGCGAGACCGAGGCCGATGCCGGTGCTGCGCGTCATCTCGCGCGTCCAGACGGCTTCCTTTAGAGCATCGACCTGTTGCACGCGCCCCTTGGCACCGAGGAGATCGACGAGTTCGTAGATCGCCTGCTGCTTGTTGGACGCAGCGAGCGGCGCCAGGATGCAATCGGGCTTGAGAATGTCCAGCAGTTTCATGAACTCGCCTCGTCCGCCATGACGTGGGAAAAAACGGTCGGGAGTGTACCCATCAGCCGAGGAGCACGGAGTAGGAACCGTCGCAATATCGGGAGGCCGGGTCGCCGGGCAGGCCGCGGGGGGTTTGCTGGTGCTCGCGGGTAATGCCAGTCTTGTGCCACTTGTCGGTCCACTCAGCGTGCTGGCTGTTTTCCTCGGGTTCGAGAGAGCAGGTGGAGTAAAGGATGCGCCCGCGGGGGGAGATGTTTCGGAGCAAAATGCAATCCGCGATGATCTGCTTCTGGATGCCGAGGAGGGATTTGAGGGAGTCCGGGCCGAAGCGATAGCGGGCCTCGGGGCGGCGGGCGAGGACGCCTGTATTGGAGCAGGGGACATCCAGCAGGATGAGGTCGGCCTTGGAGTGGAAGCGTTGCTGGATCTGTCGGTTGCCGACCACTCGGACCTGCGGGTGGTTCTTGAAGGTTTCGGTCAGGACGCGGTAGCGGTCACCGTCCACGTCGGTAGCGATGATCTCGGCGTTGGGAAAAGTCGCGGCGAGCTGGCGGGTCTTGGTGCCCTGGCCGGCGCAGAGATCGAGGATGAGCGCGGGGCGGAGGTCGGCGACGCGCTCGACGGCGAGCGAAGATGCGGGATCCTGCACCCAGATGTCTGCACGCTGGGAGAGCAGATTGATGAGCGCGTGGGTGTGGCCGACGAAGGCATGGTGGCCGGGCATGTCATGCGGGGTGATATTCTCGGGTTGCAGTGGTGAGGTTGCGTGGGCGGTGTTCAGGATGATCGGGGGCTGGGCGCACCCGTGCAGGGCGAGGTCGCGGACTTCGCGCATCGGTCGGTGCAGGAGCCAGTGCTCCAGCATTGGCCGCGAGTGGCTGGTCGCGATGGAGAGGCGGTCGATCTCGTTCTCGGGGAGGACGGGCTCAGAGAGGGCAATCGCGCCGCCGGTGGCGGTGGGGAGTTCATCGCGGAGACCGGTGTAGCGCGGGCGTGAGCGGACGGATTCGTCCGGGCGCATCGGGATGAGCTTGCGGATGACGGCGTTCACGAGGCCGCCCGCACCGGGGCGGATGACGCGCTTGGCCCACTCCACGGCGTGATTAGTAGCGGCGTGGACGGGGACGCGATCGAGCAGGATGATCTGTGCGGCGGCGGCGAGGAGAACGCCGCGAAGGCGCGGCTCCAGATCGGCATACGGCTGAGTAGTGCAACGGCTGAGGAGGAAGGAGAGGGAGAGCCAGTTGCGGATCGCGCCGTCATAGATGGCGTGGGCGAAGGCGCGGTCGAGATCGGACATCGGGGCCGTCTCGGTAGAGAGGGCGTGGTCGAGAGCGCTGAGATCCATGTCGGGAAAGACGCGGGCCTGGCGGGCGAGGGCGCGGCAGGCGGCGTGGCGGGCGACATCGCCCATAGGGGCGTCTTTGACGGGAGGAACTGTGGGTAGTGGTGGGGGCAAGGGGCGGATGGTAGGTGAAAGATGTGAGAGAGCGAGGTTGAGAATGGATGTGTTACCGGGTGGTCTCTGGGCGCGTGCCACGGGTTCGCCCGCTGCTCTGAGCGGGCAACCCGTGCGGGCGCGGAAGGGGTGTCCGAATAGCCCTTGAACTCACACACGCCCCCTCACGGGTTGTCCGCCGCGGTGGACGAACCCGTGGCACGGTCTGAGACTTATGCTGTGGGATATGCGGAAGGCCATTGCGGAAACTCGGGGGAGGAACGGACAGCCGCACGGGCTGCTGGCGGGGATGCGGATTCGCATCAAGTTGATTTTTCTGCACACCTGTTTTTCGCTGGTGCTGGCCGCGATTCTGGTGCTCGCCCTGCGGCCAGCGATCGCGGAGGTGGTGAAGCAAGCGGAGCAGCATGAGGCGTCGGTGATGCTGACGCTGATGCTGGCAGAGGCGGGGACCGGGCCAGCGCCTGCGACGGGGCCGGGCGTGGTGGTGCGGCGTGGAACGGCGGTGCAAGTCGGGCTTGATGAGGGGAGTGCGGAGCGCGTTCGGAGTGAGGGGACGACGCAGGTGGTTGCGAATCCGGCGGAGAAGGCGGGTGTGCTGAATGCGGCCGCGCCGAGCGTGGTGGGGTATGACAAAGCACGCGGCGAGTTTGTTGCGGTGACGGTGACGTTGCAAGGGGCGCGGGACGCGGTGGTGCGGTTGTACTTGCTGATGACAATCGCGCTGCTCGCGGTGTACGGATTGGTGGCGGCCGCGCTGGAGCTATTCGTGCTGCCGCAGCATGTGTATGGGCCGATCCGGACGATGCTGGAGGCGGACGCGGCGGTGCAGGAGGGACGCGCAGAGCAAGAGTTGATTCCGGACGCGGCGATGCCGTCGGATGAACTCGGCGAGATCATGCGGTCACGCAACCGGTCCATCGTGGCGGTGCGCCGGCACGAGCGTGATCTGGCGATCGCTCTGGCGAAACTAGAGGAAGTGGCGACGGACCTGAAACGGAAGAATCATCTGTTGGAGATGGCGCGGCGGAACATGGCGGACGCGGATCGGCTGGCATCGCTGGGGCTGATGAGTGCGGGGATCGCGCATGAGTTGAATACGCCGCTGGCGGTGTTGAAGGGATTGGTTGAGAAACTCGCGGCGGAGCGGAGCGGGAATCTGGAGCGCGGAATAGTGACTGCGAATGAGGCCGCGTTGATGGTGCGCGTGGTCGGGCGGCTGGAACGATTGAGTGAGAGTCTGCTGGACTTCGCGCGGGTGCGCCCGCCGACGAGCACGCTGACGGCGATGCGTCCGCTGGTGGATGAGGCATGGACGCTGGTGCGGCTGGACCGGGCGGTGGAGGGGAAGAGCGTGGAGATGATGAACGAGGTGCCAGGAGAACTGCACGCGTGGTGTGACGCGGATCGGATCGTGCAGGTGCTGGTGAACTTGCTGAGGAACGGGGTGGATGCGTTGAGTGGGGCGGGAGCGAGCGGGAACGGGGCCAATGGGAACGTGAAGTTCGCTGGGCAGAAGCGACTGACCGTGAGTGGGACTCGGATGACGCGCGAGAGCGGCGTGGGGGAACAATCTTCCGAAGAGTGGTGCGCGATCACGATCACCGACAATGGCCCGGGGATTGACGCGAACGTGCTCCCGACGCTATTCGAGCCGTTTGCGTCCACGCGCCTGGACAGCAAAGGAACAGGTCTGGGGCTGGCGGTGGCCGAGGGAATCGTGCGCGAGCATGGAGGAGTGATCCTCGCGCGGAACCGGTCTGAGCCAGCGGGGGAAACGGGAGCGGTGTTTGAGGTGGTGCTGCCGATCGGTGGCGAGCGGCAGTGATGGCGCGTGCCACGGGTTCGTCCGTGCCACGGGTTCGCCCGCTGCTCTGAGCGGGCAACCCGTGCTGTTGCAACCCAATCGAAAAAACTATTCCCAAACGGTGGCACTGGCGGCTCGCCCGCCAGTGATGCGCGATGAGGTCGCACGCGTACCGACCCCCGTCCCCGCCCTGTGCTTGATGCCATGATCCCTCTTGCCTCGATGCCTTCTTCCAATCCAAACTTCTGACCTGACCCAGCAACGGTGGACACAAAGCGGTGTCATGCTCTGGCGGCTCGGGCGGCCTCGAACTGTTCGGGGCTGAGGTAGCCGAGGGTAGCGTGGATGCGGACGCGGTTGTAGAAGGCCTCGATGTAGGTGAACACGGCGGCCCGGGCCTGGGCGAGGGTGGCGAAGTCAACGTCGGATTCGAGAGACAAACGGAACGAGGCCCGATCGCTCGGGCCCCGCTTGGGAAGAACCTGTGTTGGATGGGGCAAGGGTTACTGGCAGCCGGAGAACCATGCACTGAGATAGTCGAAGATGTCCTGGGCGTCCAAGTGGCCGTCGCCGTTGATGTCGGTCGTGCATGTGGGCGTGTGGAGGGTTGGCTGGGCGTTGATGAGGCCCATGCTGCCGCGGACGGCGATCTTGAAGGCGAACTCGTGGTGGGTGTCGTTCCAAGCCCAGGGGAGGACGAGGTGATCTAGGAACCGGCCGGTGGAGATGCGTGTCTGGGTGCAAAGCGGGTTGTTGCAGTCGGGCTTGGCGTAGGCGAAGAGTGTGCGGCCGACGGCGTTGCTGCCGCCGCTGGCGCCGGTGGCGAGCCAGTAGTTTTTGTTGGGCGCGAGCGTCCAACCGGCGGGAGCGCAGAAGACGAGTTTGTAGCCGGAGAGGGTTTGGCCGTTGTAGACGAGCGTGGCACCGGGGATGAGTTCGGCGCGGGTGGCGGGGGCGGTGAGGATCGGTGTGAGGCCGGGGAGTTTGCAGTCGTTGTCGTAGATCTCCGCGAAGCCGCGCACGGGGTTGCAGTTGCTCCAGATGTAGGTTTCCAGGTAGCAGACCTGTACCGGCTCGCAGCCGGTGACGATGAAGTTGTCCGCGGTGCGCGGCAAGAAAGGGATCGAGGTATTGGAGTCGGAGGGTGAGCCGCCCGCGGTCGGTGCGGCGGAGGTGGTGTCCAGGTCAATCGAGCCGTTGTCCCACGCGACGGTGCAGGGCTCGCCGGTGATCTTCCACGCGAGGTTCGCGCAGCCCTCGCAGCAGACGGCCGCGCTGCTCCACGGACCGAGCGTGACGGGATATGGTGGCGGGCCACCGGGGCCTTCGCGCTTCATGGGGGCGAGGCCCATCATGCCCGATGGATTCGCCTGCGGCGTGGTGGTGGCCCAGTAGCTGGCATCATTCGGATCGGCGCCATCGGTAATGCCGATAAGCGAGACCCAATAGGTTTTTCCACCATCGAGGAAGAGGCAGTCGGCGCAGAGGTCGAAGGAGAATGTCACCATCGTGTAGCCGGGCGTCGCGGGGACTTCGGACTCGATGATGGATCGGGTGTAGGTCTTGAAGGGCGTGCTGGCGGGGCGACCGTCGCAGTCCTCGTAGAACTCGAGCTGGGCTTTGTGCAGAACCGTGTTGGTGATGATCTGGCCCTTGAACTCGAAGAGCCGGTAGACGCGCCCGGGGAGGAGATAGAAGTCGTCGGCGGTCTTGTTGGTGTAGATGGTGCCGAAGTGTGAGAGCTGGCCGTTGGCGGCGGGAGCGTCGGTGGGGAAGACGAGGCCATCATCCCAGACGCACTGGCAGTCATCGGGGATGGAGTCGTTGTTGCAGTCGGTGAGCGTGCCGAGAGTGGTTTCGCAGGCGTCGGCGATGCCGTTGGCGTTGCAGTCTGTGGCGAGCACGGTGACGCGAGCCACGCAGGAGGAGACGAGGCCATCGGAGTATGTCGCGGTGACGGTTACTGGAGTGATACCAAAGGGGAAGTCCGTGGTGAGCGAACGCGAGAAGGTGATGGTCTGCGTTGCGCCGGGGCCGGGCGTGGCGGGGGTCAGGTTGATCTGGCCGGGCTGCACCGTGAGCGGGACGCAGTTGACGCGGGCGTCGATGGTGACATCATGGCAGACGGCCATCGGGCGGATGATGATGGTGAAGGTCTGCGGATCGGAGGTGTCCACGCCGCCGTAGGAGGTGCCGCCATCATCGCGGACGCGGACGCGGAAGGTGGATGTGCCGAAGCCGCTGGAGGCGGGCGTGTACGAGAGTTGGCCGGAGTTGGAAACGGTGGGGAGGACGAGGAAGAGCGAGGGATTGGAGACCTGATCGAGGATCACTTGGGCGAGTTGCTGTGTGGATTCGTTGGCAGGGCCGGGATTGAAGGATGAGATGAAGGTGGTGATGGACTGGCTGCCGGTGCCCTCAAGTGTCGCGGGGGGGTTGGCCGCGGCGAACGTCGGCTTGTCGTTGACGGGGATGACTGTGATAATGAACGTCTGCGGGAGCGATGTGTCGATGCCGCCGTTGGTGGTGTCGCCGTTGTCGCGGACGGCGACGGTGAACTCGGAGGTGCCGTTGGCGTCCGGGGCGGGGGTGTAGCGAAGCACGCCCGCTGTATCCACCGTCGGTTGTGCGGCGAAGAGCGAGGTGTTGGTAACGGCGCTCACGGTGTACGCAAGCGCGGTCTGCGTGCTCTCATTCGCGGGTCCCGGGATGAAACTGCTGACCCAGCCAGTGATGACGGCAGGGCCGGAATCTTCCAGCAAGGATGGAGGATTCGCGGCGATGAACGCCGGGCGGTCGTTCACGGGAACAACGGTGATGTTCGCAACAGCGGGCGGGCCGCCGATGCCGGCGCTGGTTGCGCTGAGGGATGCCTGCACGTTGAATGTCGCCGCACCGTTGAAGTCGGCGGGGGGAGTGTATTTGAGCCCCGCGCTTGCCTGCGCGGCTGAGACAAACTCGCCATCGGCGATCGGCGTGCTGCCGTTATTCTGGAAGAGTTGCCCGGTGGAGAGCGCACTGATGCGGAAGTGTGTGATTTCTGAGCCGTCAGCGGCGTTTCGGGAGATCACTAGGCCGGTGGAAGATTGGGTGTCTTCGAGCGTGGTGGTTCCGGTGACGGAGGGTGTGTCCGCGACGGGAGAGACGGCGATGGTCGCGGTTGCGGTGGCACCACCGATGCCGGAGCTCGCATTCGAGAGCGACGCCTGCACGTTGAATGAACCGTTGCCGACGAAGTTGGCGGCGGGGGTGAACTTCAGGCCAGACGCGGCTTGCGCGAAGGTGATGAAGTCGCCATTGACGATGGATGTTGAGCCGTTGTTCAGGAAGAGCGTGCCGTTGATGATTGAGGTAATCTTGAAGTGTGTGACCTCCGCGCCGTCCGCGGGATTGCGGCTGATGACCAGCCCGGTGGTGGTCTGAACATCTTCTTGTGTGGCTGAGTTGGTGACGCTCGGGGTATCGGCGACTGGCGCGACATTCACTGTGGCCGTGGACTGGACGGAGTCTGCGAGGCCGTCGTTAGCGATGAAAGCAAACGTTGTGTACGGAGTGGCAAACTGGTTCGGCGAGGGATGGAAGACCACGCGACCCTGCGCATCGGCCACCGTATCACCGGTTGTGAGGGGGGTGAGCGTGCCGAACTGCAGCAACTGACCGAGTGTCGGGAGTGATAGGACGCGGAACGTGAACATCGGGCTTGGGTCCGTGTCGCTCGCGAGCAGCGTGATGACCACATCGGTGTCTTCGAGCGTTGACGCGACTTGGTTGTTGGTCGTCGGCGCGGTGTTGATGGCCCGAGCCATCGAGAACTCGGAAGTGCCCAGCGGCGCGCCGGGGAGTGTCGGGAAGCCGCGCACCAGCCCCGCACCAGCGGCGAGTTCCGTCCCGGTGGCAGTGATGAAGTTCTCTCCGGGTGGAAGTGACGCCGTGAACGAGAATGGGCCGACGGTTCCCGCTGCGCTGGTCTGCACCGTGCGGAAACCCAGGAATGTGCGACCCTCGCCGAAGTTGCTGGAGTCCGCAGTGACGCTGGAGAAATACTCGATACGGAACGTGGTGCTCGCTTTGGCGGCAAGCGTGGCCATGATCTGGCCGCCGGGAGTGGCCGAGATGAGCACGGGATAGTTCTGCAGCGCGTTCGGCCCGACGCGAACAACTGCGGCGGGGCCGTTGGGTGTGACGCCGTCGTCGCTGAGATCAATCCCCAGCCGGGCGTTGTTGACGATCGAGTTGCCGAGGATGGAGTCGGCTTGCGTATCGATATTGATAACGCGGACGCCGGGCGCGCCGTTGTTGGCGATGGTGTTTCCCTCGCCTGTCGCGGTACCGCCGATGGCGTTGGCGGCGGCACTATCCATTATGGTGACGCCAGCGGCGGCGTTTCCGGCCGCCGACCCATCGGCGGCGATGCCGATCATGTTGTTCCGTACGCGGTTGCCGACCGAGTCGATGCCCGCGATCGTCACACCGTTGCCCGCGAGCGTGTTCACGCCCGCGCCGATGATGTTGCGCCCGCTGCCTGGCGCACCGACTTGATTGTTCGGCGAGTTCATGATGAGCACGCCTGCGAACGTGTTGCCCAGATGCGCGACGCCATCGGCCGCCACGCCGATGTAGTCGCCCATCACGCGGTTGTCATTGGTCGCGGCATCCTGAATAGTGACGCCGGGGCCGCCGTTGCCCGAGATGACGTTGCGGCGCGCGGTCTCCAGCGAGCTGCCATCGCCGAACGCCCCGATGCGTGTGAACGTCGCGCCTTCTCGCACCAGCACGCCGTCGAACGCGTTGGGGATTGCGCCGGTGCCGACCGCATTGGTGCCGATGTAGTTGCCCTGGAGCAAGTTGCTGTACGCGTTGGTGCCCGCAACGATCACGCCCTGTTGCAGATTGCCGGAGATGATGTTCCGTTCGCCCGCGCTGGTGCCGCCGACGAGCGTGCGATTCACATCGACGAGGTAGACACCCAGCACATTCGGGAGCGCGGCGGTGCCGCTGGCGTTCAGACCAATGTAGTTGCCGGAGACGAAGTTGTTCGATCCTTGACTGGTGAACGAGATGCCGACATTGATGTTGCCCGCGATGATGTTGCGTTCCGCGGCGGGGTTCTGGCTCGCCGCGCTGGTGCCGATCTGATTCGAGGAACCCGTTCGCACCCATACGCCGTTGAAGTTCGGTATGGCGACCATGCCCGTGACATCGGTGCCGATGTTGTTGCCCGCGACGATATTGGAGTTGGATTCGATGTACACGCCGGTGTGCAGGTTGTCCTGCGAGGAACCGGAAATAACGTTGCGCTCCAAGGCATCGCGCACATTGTCCGCGTTGGTGCCGATGATGTTGGAGTTGGCCGCGGGGCGGATCCAGACGCCGAACTGGCCGTTGCCGCGGGCCGTGACGCCGTCAGGCCGGACGCCGATGTAGTTGCCGTAGATCCAGTTGCGCAGGCCCCTGGAGGTATCGATGCGCACGCCCACGCCGAGGCCGGCGGCACCGTGGAAGTTATTGATTGAAAGGCCGCGCAGGATGCAGTCGGACCACTGGATGTCCAGTCCGATCGAGTTGGGGGCGAGCGATCCATCGATCTCGATCAGCGGCGGACCCTGATATGTCTGGCCGCCCTGGCTCCAGCCGTCGATGAACGCGATGCGTGAGATGATGGGGAGCGCGCCGACCGGAGAGATGGTTTTGATCTGCCCGAGTGTCGGAATGGCGAACTTGACAAAGCCGCCACCGGCGGTGTTGTTGCTGAGAATGGCCTGGCGGAGCGAGCCGGAGCCGGTGTCGGCAGTTGTGGTGACGAGATAGCGCTGCGTCTCGAACGCGCCGATGTCCGTGACGGCGGTGCCGTTATTGTCGCCATCGGCGCTGCGCGGCTGGCCGCGCTGGTCGGTGGGGATGGAGGCGACATCCGCGTTCGATCCCGCGTCGATCGCGGGCGATTCCGGCTGGAGCGCGAAAGTCAGCGGCTGGAAGGCGATGATGGTGCTGGTACCGCCGTTGATATTGATCGGGTCCAGCCGTGGGTTCGTGACGCCGACGATGTTGCCGTTTGTGCCGTTCGGGAAGGGACCGCCCAGACCAATCAGGTTGTTGTTGCCAGTCGCGAGCTGGGATGCACCCAGGTCGCGGAACCCACCGCCGGCGATGTTGCCGGAAAGAATCGTGTTCTTCACGACCATGCCGACGTTGCCGGCATCGAAGATGCTGGAGTCAGCCGCGGACCCGCTGGCGTTGTTGGCGGTGAAAGTGCAACTGCGAATGGTGAGCGCGGCGTGAGCGAAGTGGATTGCGCTTCCCGCGGCGGCTGTGTTGCCGCTAAGCGTGGAGTTCTGGAGTGAGAGCGAGCCCGCCGCCATCCCGTCCACATAGATCGCTCCGCCGGAGCCGCCGGACGCGATCGCGTTGTCGTTCACGGTGGAGTTGGTGATGTTGACCACATGCGGACCCGCGCCGCCCGCGACATACAGACCGCCGCCAAAGTGTCCGGCACCCTGTCCGATGGTGCTGTTGCGCCCGAGCGTCGCGCCGCTGAGGTTGACTGTCGCGACTCCAGAGGTACGAATCACGGCGATGCCGCCGCCCAGATTGGAGGCGTTGTTGGAGGCGATGCTGGAATCGGTGATGTTGAGCGTGCAGTTGCCAGCGCCGCTTATCGAAACCGCGCCACCGTTGCCAGTTACGTTATTTTGGTAGATCGAACACTCACGCACGGTCAGCGTTCCGGCGACAGCGCGGATCGCCGCGCCGTCGGTGCTGGAGCCATTGGTGATACTCAATCCGCGAATCTCGACCGTTGGCGACCCGGAGATGATAAACAGTGAAAAGTTCTGAGGTGGCACGGTTGGATCGGGCTGAACGAAAACTTGGCTGGCTCCGGAGCCGATGATCGTCACATCGCCGGTGATTGTCGGAAGCGATGAGAGCAAGTTGAGATAGACCGGCGGCGATGTGATGGGTCCGAGATTGAACTGGATGGTGTCCGCACCCGCCGCGGCGTTCGCATCGAGAATGGCCTTGCGCAGCGAGCCGTTGCCCGAGTCGCCGATTTGCGTGACCTGAAATGTGTCAGCGTGCGCGCTGGCCGCGGCCATTCCTGTCGCCAAAGCGACAGCGAACGCCGGGAGCGATCGCATCTTGGAACGAAGCGGCATGGGCAACCTCCACACGATCCCAACGCGGTGAAGATGGGCAGGAATCTGCCCAATCGCCGCAGTTTCGACATGCACTTACGGATGGCCGATCCGGTATGTGCGCGCCGTAACCTATTGGAATCAATGAGATTAGACCACGGTGGATGGGGACATGCAACCCGTAAGTCAAAACAATGCGACAGCAGCCCCAGGCGGGTGGGTTATTGGCCGACTCGCTGGGAAACCATGACGACTGGAGGGGCCGAGGAGTGTTCACAGTAAGTTAGTGAATGATCACTAGAGGAACATACTCACGATCCATCCAATGACCAGGAGCACGACGATGAGAATGAGAATGGCCGCGAGGGTGCTGGCGAGCGAACTTTTTTTCTGGATCATCGAAGGGGCTCCTGATCGGGGAGAAACGGAAGGGTCATTCGCCGGGAATATACGAGATCGTGCCTTCCCAAGGCGAACTTGCAGTGGCGTATAGACGCTTGGGGATGCGCCCGGCGCGATAGCTCTGGCGTCCGGCGAGCGTGGCGTGGCGCATGGCGTGGGCCATGAGGACGGGATCGGTGGCGTGAGCGATGGCGGTGTTGAGCAGGACGCCGTCGGCACCGAGTTCCATGGCGATGGAGACGTCAGACGCGGAACCGACACCTGCATCCACGATGACGGGGAACTTCGGATCGCCTTGCTTGAGGGTTTCCAGACAGAGCACGATGTTGTTGCGGTTCAGGATGCCCTGGCCCGAGCCGATCGGTGAGCCCGCAGGCATGACGGCCGCAGCACCGGCATCCTTGATACGGGCGGCGCAGATCGGGTCGTCGCTGGTGTATGCGAGCACTTGGAAACCGTCGGCGACGAGTTCCTTGGTGGCCTGGATGGTGCCCACGGGATCGGGGAGCAGGGTTTTCTTGTCTCCGAGGACTTCAAGTTTCACCCAGTTCGCGCCGGGGTTGTTGAGCTGCGAAAGAATCTCGCGCCCTAGCCGCGCTACGCGGACGGCATCTTCAGCGGTGAAGCATCCGGCGGTGTTGGGGAGGATGGTGTAGCGGGAAAGGTCAATGAACTGCAGCAGCGATTCGCCTTTTTCGTTGATGAGCCGCTCGCGGCGGACGGCGACGGTGACGACATCCACGGCGCTGGCATCCAGGGCGCTACGCATCAGTTCGTAGGACTTGTACTTGCCGGTGCCCGCGATGAGGCGACTGGTGAGTGTGTGGCCACCGATGATGAGCGGTTTGTCGATCGGATCCATGAGCGCGGGGCGGGAGGCCTGTGCGGCATGTGTTCCGTTTGTCGTAGACATGGCTTATCCCCCTCCGACGAGTGTGACGACCTCGATGGTGTCGCCATTGCCGAGCGGGCGAGCGCCGTGGTCGGCCTTGGGCACCAGCCGCTTGTTCACCTCGACGGCGCAGGCGGTCTTTTCCAGACCTAGCTGGCGGACCAGATCGGCGACGGATGCGCCGTCGGGCAGGTTGCGTGGTTCTCCGTTCACGATCAGGGTCATGCAAAACGATAGGAGGAGACTCGGGACCTCTCTGGGACCGGCAACCAGCGAATGTCGTGGGGACGCGGCCCGTGCGGCGATTAGACAAGTGGCTGATACAGTCATCCGGAGGCACCTATGACGATGGACACGACCGCGACCGCCGCAACGCCAGTGATGCCGAAACCCGCCGCGCGGCGGAAGTCGGTGCTTGCGCCAGTGCTGATCGTGTGTTTGGGTGTGCTGGTGGCGGGCGTGCTGGCATTGGTGCTTGCGGGCAGCCCGAAGCGGACGACATACCCCCAGCAATCACCGGATGATGTGCTGCGGGCCGCGGTGGCGATGATCAAGAACGGAGAAACGCGCCAGCTCAGCACGCTGATCTACGCGGAGACGCCGGAGATGCGGACGGTGCTGACGCAACTCGGCACGGTGCTGGAGAGCATGCAGAAACTCTCCGTTTCGAGCGCCAAGCGATTCCCGGATGAGTTCAAGAAGTTGCAGGACGATGCGCTCGCCGCGGCGGAAGACCCGAAGAACAAGGGAATCGTCGCGCAACTGATGATCGGGATGAACGAGTTCGGAAACGGAAAGCCGACAGGGCGGCAGCCGAACGCGGACGATGTTCGCAATGCCTTCAGCGCGATTCTGGCGGACCCATTCGGCTGGATCGACCGCAACGCGGCGCGGCTGACGACAGTGAAGACGGCGGATGACACCGCGAGCATCATGTTCGACGGCCAACCGGCGATCCCGGTGGTCGGGCTGCCGATGAAGCTCGAGAACGAAAAGTGGTACATGAATCTGCCGCTGAATGTGGCGCCGATCTCGAATGTCATGCCCAAGACCAAGCAGCAGTGGTCGATTCTCGGGTCGGTGCTGAAGGTGACGGACAACGCGATGGTCGATCTGCGGACAGATGTGGAAGCGGGCCGGGTGGCGGGATTGAAGAATCTGACGGATAAGTTTCAGGACAAGGTGCTATTTCCGATCGCGATCGCGTTCGCGTCGTATGCCAAGGAACTGGATGTCCGGGGCCGGACGGATCGGCGCATGGCCGCGCTCAAGACGCGACAGAAGGCGTGGGTGGAGGTGAAGCAGAAGGCGGCGGCCACGGGCACGCAGGCGGTGTCGCCCAAGTTGCTCGAAGCGATCTCGGCGGTTGCGGGAACGCGCGTGGAGCAGACGGTGCGAGCGAACAAGCCGCTGAGCGTGGACAAGATGAGCGATACCGAGTTTGAGGACTTGGTTGGCGGATGGCTTGCCGATGACGGCCTGAAGGTTCGCTTTGATGGCGAGATTTCCGGTGAGGCGATCAAGAAGTCGATCACGCAGTGGCAGACAGATCGCAAAGCACGAACAGTGAGTGCGAAGCCGTCGGCGAAGAAGTGATGCCGCGTCTGCGGAGCGTCACGGCACCAACACATTCAACACGCCCGGAAGCACGCGGCAGTCGAAGCCGAACGCCCCATCGGCATCCAGCGCGGGCGAAACGCCCGCCGCCTCGCCGTCGATCTGGTGTGGCCCTGGCTCTTGCATCGTGACGCGGATGTGCTGGCCGCGCCCGGTGATGAGTCCTTCGGAATCAAGATGTGATCCTGCGGCGGTGGCGAGCAACCAGCCAGCGAGTTCCGCCGCGTGTGTGTGTGGATAGAAGACGACATCGAGGAGGCCATCGCTGATGTCGGCATGGCGAGCTGGGTCGAGTCGTGCGGCATACTGACGGCTGTTGGCGACGACGAGCATCCCGCGAGCGTGGTCCACAACTGTCCGGCTATCAATAGTGACGGTCAGATGCGGCACGCGTGGATTGAGCAGTTCCTGCACGGCGTGGCGCACGTACTCGGCGCGGGATGTTGCCCCGGTACGCGCACCGGCAAGTCGCTCCACCACGCCCGCGTCAAAGCCGACACCGACCATGAGCGAGAAATGGCGACCGTTGCAGATACCCGCGTCGCACTTCTGCGCGCGCCCGCGCTCGATGGCTCGCAGCAGTGTCTCGGCACGCTGGTCCATGCCGAACTCGCGGGTGAACAGGTTCTCCGTGCCGAGGGGGTAGTGATAGAAACGAATAGCGGTTTCGATGATGGCAGGGAGAGCGTGATGGAGCGTGCCGTCGCCGCCCGCGATGACAAGCAACTCCGCATGAGTCAGTGCGCGTCGGAAGACGTCGGGTGCAAGCTCGCGGTCCGCCGCGAGCGGTTCGACAACATGGCCATGCTCGCGCAATCGCTCGCCGAGTTCAGCGGCGGTGGCCGCGCCGGTGCCGCGGCCTGACTTTGGATTGTTGAGGAGCAGGACTCTCATGCGGCGTTGCGCTCAGTGTGAAGCCGACTAGCCGACGATGGTCCCGGTGGTCGTAAGCGCGTGCCGGATCATGGTGATCGCGATAGGAGCCACGGCATCCAGCACAAAGATGAGCAGGAGCAAGGGAAGGTGCATGATGGACGCGAAGAAGACGGCACGCGCGTGCTTCACTTCGCGGGTGCGCCACAATCTGTAGCAGAGCGCGACATACGCGATGCCCAGCAGCGCGGCCGCCAGCAGCGAGATGGACCCGATGCGGTCGCGGAGCAGAATCGCGGGAGCCATTGTCGCGGGGACTAGGACGATGGACCAGGTGAAGATCGTGGTGGCGGTGATGCCGCCGTCGGGATCGGAGATTGGGAGCATCCGGTAGCCGCCCTTAGCGTAATCGTCTCGATACATCCACGCAATAGCGAGGAAATGGGGGATCTGCCAGACGAACATCAGCCCGAAGAGCGACCAGCCGCCGGGATCGCGTAGTGATTGCATTCCCGCCCATCCGCCCAGCAGAGCGTTGCCGCTGGCTGCGGCCGTCCAGCCGATCAGGGGCGGAAGTGCGCCGGGAATCGCGCCGACGAGCGTGTTCGTGGTGGTGATCGGCTTGAGCGGCGTGTACAGCAGAACGTAGATGAGGATCGTGGCGAGCGAGACGACCGCGGGCGCGAGGCCGATCAGCGCGAGCAATGCCACACCGACGATCGAAAATATCACTCCCCACGCGAGTGCCTGCTTCGGCGTTACCCGATCCGTGGGGATCGGGCGCGCACGGGTACGCGGCATGATGGCATCCCGATCGCGCTCCCACCACTGATTCAGCGCGTTGGCGCCGGAGGCGGAGAGGGCGGTGCCAGCCAAACAGGCGATCACGCGCAGAGTGAGATCCCACGTCTCCCAGTGCTGCGTGACGGCACCGAGAATAAAGCCGACCCCGGATGTGATCGTCACCATCCGCGTGATGCGCGGCTTGGTCAGCTCGACAATCGACTTGCGGAGCCCGACCGGCGCGGCGGCCACCGCCGCGTGGATGGCGGAGGGAACGGCATCAGTGGCTGGTGCGTGGGTGCCCATAGCTGCAACTACATCGTTGGAGTCATGGGATGCGTGGACCACTTACCGCGCCGGTGGATGCATCCGAGCCCGGTTGGCCGCTTATCATTTCGGTGTTGTCCCGGTAGCTCAGTTGGATAGAGCAGCCGCCTTCTAAGCGGCAGGTCGCGCGTTCGAATCGCGCCCGGGACGTTGTTGGCGGCTTGTCCTTTATCGCGTATCGCGACTTTTGACTTGGGAAAGCAGGGCGCGGACGGTATCCATAGTGTCGGCATCCTTGGCCGTCTTGTCCGTACGCCAACGAGCTATGCGCGGGAATCGAACGGCGATGCCGGATTTATGGCGGGGCGACTCGCGGATGGACTCGAAGGCGATCTCGAACACGAGTTCCGGTCGAACCATGCTGACGGGACCTTTGCGGTCGATGGTGCTGCGTCGGACGATTGCGTCCACGCCTTGAATGTCGTTGTTGTCCAAGCCGGAGTACGCCTTCGCGAATGCAACAAGCTGGCCGGAGGGGTCGGGATCCCAGATGCCGAAGGTGTAGTCGGTGAACAAGCCGGCGCGTTTGCCGCTGCCTTGCTGGGCGTAGATCAATACGGCGTCCACGCTGTATGGATTGACCTTCCACTTCCACCAGCCAGCGTTCGCGCCGCCGTCCGCTGCGACTGATGTCGCCGTTCCGCCCGCGACTCTATAGACGTGGTAGTGACTCCCCAGATGCTTCAGCATCAGGCCTTCCGCACCGAACCGCTCGCGTGCGGCTATCCGCAGCGTTTGGGCCTCATGCCATGTGTTGCACGCGACGATCGGGGGAACAATCAGAACCGCTAGTGCGGCGTTCTCACCGGGCAAGATTGCTTCGAGTTGTGCGCGGCGGCTGGACAACGGAGAGTTTCGAAGATCACATCCATCGTGTTCGAGTAGATCGAACGCGCAGAACACAACGCCTTCGGTGTCGAACAGCGTTGGCTGAACATTCTTGCGGTTCAATCGAGATTGCAGCGCGTTGAAACTGAGCGGGCGTCCTCCCAGCGGGGAGGAATCATCAAATCGCCAGGCGAGCACCTCGCCGTCCAGAACTGTTCCTGTCGGCAGTGCTCGCGCGGCCGCGGCGAGTTCCGGAAACTGATGGGTGATTATTTCTTCGCCACGGGACCAGATCACCACGCCATTTGCAAGAGCATCGCGTCGCACGATCTGGGCGCGAATGCCGTCCCACTTATGCTCAAGCTGCCAGTTGCGAAGATCTCCGAGATCGGCGGGATCACGGTCGAGCTGGTGGGCCAGGCAGAACGGATAGGGTCGGGATGAGGCGTGCTCGCTTTCCGGATTGCTCAGAGCCAGAAACGCATCGGGTGTCGGAACAAAGCCGCCGGCGAGCCGGTGCGAGAGTGTCGCGGCCTGAACGCCCAGAGCGCGAGCGAGGCCTCGCACGACCAGTGCGCGTTGCACGCCGAGGCGGAAGTTGCCGCGTACAAGCTTGTTGAAGACGAATCGCTCATCGCGGCTCATGAGCGACCATGCTTCGATGAGCATGGCGCGAGCGCGTGCTGGATCGGCGTGAATGAGTGGCTTGATGCGAGTTGTGACCACAGAGTGGAGCGGCTCGTCGAATCCGGCGTGCGGCTGCGGGAGCAGCAATGCGATCGTTTCGGAGAGATCACCGACGGCCTCATAGCACTCACTCAGCATCCATTCCGAAACTCCCGCGGCTTGCAACGCGGCCGCACGCATGATTCCGGTCTTCACAACGCCGCGCAGACGCTGGCCGGAAAGGAAGAAGAGCCCCCATGCCGCGTCTTCGGCGGGAGCTTCGCGGAAATATCCCTTGATCGATGCGACCTTCTCGGACGTGCTGTTGGTCTGTTCCAGCGCGGTGAAGAGTGCGGTGAATCGCCTCATGGTTGAGTCGCTCCATCCGCTTCTTCGGAGACGCGAGTACCTCGGCTTGTTTCGGGTTCGGCCTGATCCTCTCCACGCTCCCCTGTGTACTTCGTAGGAACAGCAAATGCACTCATTCCGGATTCTGTGAGCCAGCGAACGAGCGGTTGCACATATCCGTGGGTCACGCCGACACGGGATGCACCGGTCGCTCGGATGGCACTGAGAAGGCCGTTCCAATCCGCGTGGTCGGAAATGACAAACCCGCGATCCACGGCGCGGCGGCGCCGCGTCCCCCGCACCTGCATCCAGCCGGACGCGAATCCAGCCGAGATTCCTCCCTCCGCCGATGCGAACTTGCGCACCCAGGAAGTTCCCAGCGCGGAGGGTGGAGCGATGACGAGCCCTTTGCCGCGAACGACCGGAACAAAGTCGCCAGCCGCGTGCGGCGCATCGGGGAGGCCAACACCGGCAGCGCGATACGCCTGATTCATTCGCTCAACCGTGCCATGGACGGCGATGGGACCGATCGAGGCGTCAACGCCCGCGAGCAGTCGTTGCGCCTTGCCGAGTGAATACGCGAACAGCATACTCGTGCGCGATTCCGCTGCGTTTGCGAGCCACCACGCGTTGATGCGACCAAACTCGAAAGCTTCCGGCGTCCAGTGGTAGATCGGAAGGCCAAACGTGCTTTCGGTGATGAAGACATCGCATGAAACGGGATCGAATGGGTCGCAGGTCCGATCCGGCTCGGTCTTGTAGTCGCCGCTGAAAACCCAGGTTTCGCCACGGCGTGCCGGTTCGGTCGGGGAACGCTCGACGCGTATCTGTGCCGATCCGAGAATGTGCCCTGCGGGATGCAGCGAAACACGGACACTCCCGAGTTCGAGCCGCTCGCCGAATGAAACTCCGGTGACGGCCGCGCTCTGTCCCATCCGCTCTTGCAAGACCCCGACGCCTCGCGTCGAGCACAGATACGAGCGGCATCCCGGGGTGGCGTGATCCGAATGGGCGTGCGTGATAATCGCGCGATCGACGGGTCGCCACGGGTCAATGTGAAAACCGCCGTCGGGACAGAAGAGCCCGTCTTGCGTCGAGATGAGGAGATCCGTGCTTGCCACCCGCCGCTCCCGATTGCCGCACACGTATTAATAGTAGGAACAGTGTGGTCGAGAGGGCTCGCAATGTGTCAGCGTCGTCGGCGTCGTGCGAAGCTCGGCTTTTCCAGAAACGGTGTCAGTTCCTCGGGAATCCGCTTGATGCCGCGGCGTTTGGCCTTCTCGACGGCATACCAGAGCGAGCGATGCATGCGCAGCCGCACCGCGTCGGTGATGTTCAGGCCGTTGTCCTCCATCGCTTGCAGCGACCACCGCCAGGCGTGGAATTCCTCCAGGCAACGCGGCCTATAGACGTTGAAGCCGATGGCGTGGTGGCCGATTTCGTGGAGGAAGATGGCCACGGACATCGGTCCCAGCGGGCGCGGCGACTCGATCAGGTACACGCGGCGGCCATCCTGATACGTCACGTACCACGCGATTCCGGACATGTTCTTGCGCCACTTGCGAACGCGGATGCCGTATGTGTCGAGCATCTGACGCGCGACAGCGTCGTACTTGGCCTGCATGGAATCCGTGGCGGGTTCTTGCTCCTTGCTGCGACGCTTCGCGGGGCGGGGCGCGGCGGGCTTCACAGGTCGAACAACGACGGCTTGCTGGATGGCTGTCGATGCGGGAGGTTGTTGCAGTGCTGGCCGAACGGGTGGCGTGGGCTGAACGATCTGCGGCTTGCGCGGCGCGAGTGATAGCGGAGCTTTGAGTCTCGCCAGCAACGGATCGAGCAAATCCCAGAGCGTGAGCATTACGCGAGTTCCCTCGCTGCAATAACACGCGACCCCTCGACCACGGCGCGCCCGCCGCCGCGGGCGAAGTCTTCCCAGCGCATCGGCTTCTTGCCGGGTGGCTGAACCTCGAGCATCTTGAGTTGCGTGTGGTGGGCGCACGCGACCAGCCCGGTTGCAGGATCGAGAACCGTGCCCGGTTCCTGCTGATTCGTGCCGGGCATGGGCTGAACACGCAGGGTTTTGATGAAGATCGGCGGGTGCAGGTTGGGTGATGTTGGCGAAGCCACAATCGCACTTGTCACGCCCGGCCAGGGGGTCAGAGCGTGGACCTGGCGACGCACGAAGTCCGCCCGCTGCGTGAAATCCACATGGTCATCGCCGCGGCTGAGTTTGGTTGCGATGGTGACGAGTGTCTCATCCTGCGTGTGCGGCGAGAGCGTTCCGGCGGCGTGTTGGTCGAGCACGAGTCCGACGAGTCCCGGCCCGTCGGCAGCGAGCAGATCGTGCAGTTCTCCGGCGGTCATCAGCGGTTCGATCGCGCGGTGGGTGGTGCCGAGGATCAGCCCGGCATCCATGCGCTCGGCGAGGGTGATGACTGAGTTGCCGGTTTCGGTGTCACCGCCGAGGATGGCCGCGTTGATCGGGGCCGCGCCGCGCCAGCGGGGGAGGATTGAGGCGTGCAGGTTGATCGCAAATCTTCCATCGAGAAGTGTTCGCGAGAGTTTCTGTCCAAACGCGATCACCACCCAGGCATCGGCGGGAAATGCTCTGATCTGCTCGACGACCGTCGCTTCGCTGGCCTTCGCGGGCTTCAGGATCGGAATGTCGGGCAGATTCGCCGCGGCCCATTGCCCGATCGGTGTGGGCGAGAGCGTTCCGCCACGTCCGGCTGGTTTATCGGGTTGTGTGACGACTCCGACGATCTGGTGTCGCCGCGCGAGGTGCTCAAGCGTCGGCAACCCGAACGCCCCTGAACCAAAGTAGACAAGACGCATCGTTTGATAGTATCGGCATGGAAGGGTGTGCCAAGTATTCAGCGGCGGACAATCAGCGTTCCAGGTCTTTCACCGCCGCGCGGTTCTTGAGCCGCGACATCTGGGTCATCTTGTCCAGGATCAGCACGCCGTCCAAGTGATCCATCTCGTGCTGCCAGCACCGAGCGAGCAGCCCGCCAGCGGTGTGAGTGAATGGTTTGCCGTCCAGATCGAGCGCGGAAATGGTGATGACCGGCGGGCGCAGGACATCGCCTCGGATGTCCGGAAGCGAGAGGCAACCCTCTTCCCAGGGAACCGGGGCACCTTTCGGATTGGAGAGTTTCGGGTTGATATAGAACTGCGGCCCATCGGTTGCGGTCGGCGGGTCCGCCTGTGCGGAGCGATCCTCGCTGGGAGGAACATCAACCACGAAGAGCCGCCAGGAAAGCCCCACCTGCGGCGCGGCGAGACCGATCCCGTCCGCTTCCCGCATGAGCGCGATCATCCGTTTGGCGACCTTGCGGACTTCATCAGTCACTTTTTCCACCGGCTTGGCCTTGGCGCGCAGGACCGGGGCGGGGTAGATGACAATGTCCAGCATGTCGGGGTCGATGGGCATTGTCGGATACTAGGAATATCGGACTGGAAATGGCATTGCGGGGGTGCGATTCGACGATCTGATGGGTCGTGGATGGGACCGGACATAGGGATTCTGCGTACATGCTGGCAAGAGGGTGGGTGTGGATTGACGTTGCGCTCCCGCGTTCGGTAACATGTCGGCCCACGCCCGCCCGGGCGCGGTTCGACGCCACCGGCAGGAGCCCGGGGCGGCACGCAAGGAGCCCGCATTGGCGTTGTTCAACCCGTTCAAGAAGAGGACCGAGGAAACCACGCCGCAGAGCGCCAGTGGCGGCGCGGGCGATAAAGGTTCGGGCGGTAAACCCCCGACCGGCGGCGAGGGGCCGCACGACTTTGACTCGAACAAGGCAGCTAAGTTCTTTGAGCGGGCCCAGACGCTGCACGAGGCGACCAACTTCGGCTACGCGATGAACATGTGGATTCGCGGCCTGCGGTTTGATCCGATCGCTATGAACGGGCTGGAAGGGTTCTTCAAGTCGGCGGGTTCGTTCTTCACGGAGAACCCCAAGGGCGAGAAGGAGGATGTCTTCAAGTCCACAGTGAAGGACGCCTCGGGCAGAACGGATGTGGACAAATATCTGACATCTCTGGTGCAGTGGAGCTCCCACCCGTTTGAACCGTCGTATTCCATCAAGGCAATGGAACTGGCATCGTCGCTCGGGCTTGGCGGGCCAGCGGTCTGGATCGCTGAGCGTGCGGTGGGTGCGGTGGCGCGGGATAAGAAGCCGCGCAAGGATCACATGGTCGCCGCGATGAAGGTCTTCCACAAGTTCGACAAGTTCGATCTCGCCGTGCAGACCGGTGAGGCGGCGATCAGGATCGATCCGCTGGACGGCAATCTCGCGTCGGAAGTGAAGAATCTTTCGGCTGAATGGACAACCAAACGCGGCGGCTTCGACCAGACCGGCGAGGCGGGCGGCTTCCGCTCCAACATGCGCGACGCGGCCAAGCAGCGGCAGATGGAAGAGCGCGATCGCGTCGTGACCACCGACGAGGTGCTGGATCGCGTGGTCGCGGCGTCGCGGGCGGATAGTGAGTCCGCACCGAACGACCGCCCCAACGCCATCAAGTTCATCGACTCACTCATCCGGCGCGGCAAGCCGGAAGATGAGGAAGAGGCGTTCGCGCTCGCGGAGCACTGGCACGAGAAAACCAACGAGTTCCGCTTCCGAGAGACCGCCGATGGCATTCGCGTTCGGCAGCTCAGGCGGAGGGCCGCGAAGCTCAAGGCGGAGGCCGAGAAGAACGACACGCCGGAAAACAAGCAGGCCCTGAATGCGGCAGTACGCGAGTTTCTGGTGGCCGAGATTCAATCTCTTGAAGGGGCGGTCGCGGCGTATCCGACCGATCTGGGGCGCAAGTTTGAGCTTGCCAAGCGTTACTACAAGACCAAGAAGTTTGAGGAGGCCATCGGCCTGTTGCAGATCGCCAAGGACGACGCGAAGAACAAGGCGCAGGTCTTCCACTACCTCGGCCTCTCGTTCGGTAGCATCGGTATGAACGATGAGGCGATCGAGACGCTTCGCCAGGCGCAGGGAATGCAGCACGCGGGCGATGAGGGCACCGAGATGGAACTCAAGTACGGGCTGATGGAAGCACTCTTGGCCCGCGCCAAGGAGCAGGCATCGCTCTCGGATGCCGAGGAGGCCAGCTCAATAGCGTCGCAGATCGTCATCAAGAACATGAGTTACAAAGAAGTCCGCGCCCGGCGCGATGAGGCCAAGGCGCTCATCGTCAAGCTCAAGAGCGGTGGTGGGGTGGCGGGTTGAATATGAGAGCCATCATGTGAGCCAAGTGGTCGCCATCATCCCCGCGCGGCTGGGCTCGACAAGATTGCCGGGCAAGGTGCTGCTGAGCGCGACGGGGAAGCCGCTGATCCAGCATGTGTGGGAATCCGCTCTGCGCGCGAAGCGGGTCGCCCGCGTAGTGATTGCCACCGATAGCCAGCGCGTTCTGGATGCGTGCAAGGTATTTGGCGCGGAGGCCGTGCTGACCAGTGCGGATCATCCGAACGGCACGAGCCGTTTGAGCGAGGCCGCGGGGGCGATCGGGCTTTCGGACGATGCGATCATTGTGAACGTGCAGGGCGACGAGCCGGAGGTCGAGCCCGACGCGATCGACGCGGCCGTCTCGATGCTCCTGCTCGGCGAACTGACGCCTGCGGGCTGCTCGATCGGCACCGTTGCGGTGCCGTTTCAGTCCGCAGAAGACCCACGCGATCCGAACTGCGTGAAGGTGGTCTGCGGCCTGGATGGAAGAGCTCTGTACTTCTCGCGATCCCCGATTCCGTTTGATCGTGACGGCAGGGGCGGCACCTACGCGGCGATGTTGCGTCATGTCGGGCTGTATGTGTATCGCCGCGCGTTTCTGGATCGCTATATCGCCCTTGCTCCGACGCCGCTGGAGCACGCGGAGCAACTCGAGCAGTTGCGTGCGCTCCAGCATGGCTTTGGGATCGCCGTCGCGGTGCGCCCGGCCGCACGCATCGGCATCGACACGCAGGAGCAGTACGACCAGTTCGTTGCACGGCATATAGCCCGCACGGGCTGAGTGAGTGTGTGTGCGTGGGGCGAGCGAATCCCGCGAATATCCGTGTGCGACTGATGCCTCCAAGCACACGCCTCTTACTTCATCGCTGCCGCCTTCTCTTCTTTCAAGTCCCGCATCCACCCGCGCGTCTTGCCCTTCCAGTACGCGCTGGTCACGGTCGCCAGCCGCTGCTCAAAGAGCGTTCGTACTCGGGCACCGCCGATCTCAGCCAATGCCTTGCCAGCCGCCTGTTGCATCTTCACCTCACGATCCTCCAGCAACGCCGCGAGCGTGCCAAACACACGGTCGGGGTCGTGATGGGCAAGCTTTCCAAGTGCGGCCGCGGCCTCCGGTCGAAGATTCGAGGAGTTGCCAGTCGCCGTGCGGGCGAGCACAAGCGGAAGCCCATCGGCGCGGTCCATGTCCGCCAGCGCGGCGACCGCCGCCTTGCGAATCTGATCGTGCTGCGAGTCGGCTTCGAGCGCGTCCAAGACGGTCGGCAGGCATCGCTCTGCTTTCAGCACGCCTAGCCCCCGAATGCAAGCCGCACGCACTGCGTATGACGGATCAGAAGCAAACTCGTGAGAAAATACTGTCACAAATGCGTCTTTCAAACCGGCGTCGGAGTGCGACGCGGCTGCAGCGGCGTTCTCGACGATAGCACTTCTCACTGGCGCAGGCGCAATGCGAGGAGAGCCGGTGTGACGGGCCAAGAGCATCCGAAGATCGCTGGCGGCATTGGTCCCGATGGAGCCCATGGACGCAGCGGATGCGACTCGCAACGCGCGAGGAGCTCGATCGTCCCGTACAACTCCGGCGAGTGCGGCGGCGTCATCGGTGCCTCCACCAGGCCGGCCAAGTGCTTTGGCCGCACGGAGTCGCGAACCAAGCGTCGGGCCGCTCACGAGCTGGCGTACCCACGTCCCGGAATCCTGAGCGACATCAAAGTCCGCGAGCATCGTCAGCTCCGGATCAACGATGATCATCTCCGGCTCCGATGCAAGCGGAGAGGTCAGCGTGTAGGTCCGGACATCGAACGCGGCGCCGAGCTTTATCCAATCGCTCTTCCCAGCCAGCCGCACCCAGACGGGCACGCGCAGATCAAACGCCGGGTTGTAGCCGTCGATCGTCTGAACTTGCTCGAATGAAACGTTGAGCGAACTGCTCGCACTGTCCCATGATGGCGAGACGCGAACATGCGGCACCAGCGGGCGGAACGCCCACTGATCAAAGAATCGTTGCAGCGAGAGTCCGCCAGCGTGTTCCATGGCCTCGCGAAACTGGAAGGTTTCCACCTGCTGGAGCTTGTATTTCTGTACGTACTCGCGCAGGCCGCGGAAGAAGACCTCGTCTCCAAGTTTCTCGCGCAGCATGTGAAGTATGAGTGCGCCTTTGGGGTACGGATTTGCTTCGCGATCAAACACATCGTCCGGCGCGTCGTATTCTTTGCTTGCCATCGCGGGCTGAAATGGGGCCGCGCCGGTGTCGTTCTTGATGACATCCTGCTGCCAAGACCAGATGCACGCCTGATACGCTGCGTCGTCTGGCCTGAATCCATCCGCTCCTCTCCCGCTCGATGGAATCGTGGAGTCCTTGTACTGTGCCCACAGGGATTCAACGTATGTCGCGAATCCCTCGTTGAGCCAGATGTGCTCCCATGACTTGCAGGTGAGGAGATCGCCGAACCACTGGTGCGCCAGTTCGTGGACGATCAGTTCTTCTTCATCGCCATCGAGCAATGCCGTCTTGTCCAGCGCAACCGTCTCGTAGAGCGTCGTCGCCGAGGTGTTCTCCATGCCGCCCCACGCGAAGTTGTACGCGCTGATCTGTGCGTATTTCGCCCACGGATACGGCTCGCCGCTCAGCCGCGCAATCATGTCCACCATCTTTGGCGTGCGCCCGAAGACGGGCTTGACGCGCTCGCCCTGCCCGACGGGCACATACACCGGCATCGGCAGTTTACTGGTTCCAACATCCATTACATCCCACTTGCCCACCGCGAGCGTTACCAGATACGTGGCGTGTGGCTTGTCCTGAACCCAGTGAAAAGTATCGAACGGCTCCATCTTTTCACGCGTGACGGATTCCAATCGCCCGTTGGAGACGGCCTGATAGCCGCGCGGCACGGTAATGGTCATCTCGGTTGTGCAGCGCGTGTTCGGGAAATCATGGCCGACAAACCAGTAGCGGTTGGACTGCGACTCACCCTGCGAGTGAATCTGCGCGGGCCTTCCCGGATACGCCGCGGATTCGGTCGTCCATGTCAGCCCCTCGGGCGGGTCGGAGATGCGATAGCCGATGGTGATGTCGGCCGTTTGCCCCTTCGTCAGCGGGGGATCGAGCGTGATCGTGATCGTCTCGCTCTCCTGATCCTTCGTGAATGTGCAGTTCCGGTTCGGGCTGGTGATGCTGCCGATCTGCAAAAGCGCGGCGTTCAGCGTGAGCGAGGAGATTTCCTGCGCGATCGGTGCCACCGTGAGCGTTTCGCTCGCCAGGATCGTCCGATCGTTCATGTTCTGGACGCGGAGTTGCAGCGCCATGTGCCGCACATCAGCCGTCTTGTGCGGCGGGAAGTTCAGCAGATTGCGTCCGCTGGTTGCATCAAACGCGCGGCGCTCGCGCCCCTCCGGTTCACCAGCGATGGAGACGGTTACGGCAATCGCCGAGAGTGCGACGACCCACGTGAGGAACAATAAACGCTGAAACATGGATCGGTTTCCTGTCGAGTTCACTTGGACACCTCCTCGTGGCGTGCGGCGAGGGTCCGCTCGCCTGTGATGGTGCGCAGTGCAAACTGCCCGGCGGTCCTGCCGCTCAGCGCTATTTGGCTCGTGAGCGCCTCGGTCGCCGCGCGGCGGATCACGGCTTTCGGGTCCGGCTCGTACGCACTGTCTGGCCAGATGGATGTTCGAGCCGCCAGCCGCGCCAGCGTGACGGTCGCGCGGGGGTCGGGAGATTCAGAGAGCTGATCGATGGCTTCGACACGCGACGCAAGCGATGCGGTGCCATCATGCAGACGGTTCAGCGTTTGCTCCAACGGCTGCCGCACCTTGCGACGGCAGAGCACAGTGAGTTGCGGGTCCACCTCGACATCGCGCGGCTTCTTTGCAAGTTGAACTGACGTAGAAGCGTGGCGGGAGTCCATCACCACCGATTGCCACTCGCCATCGTCATCGCTGGATGAGTGCTTGATCCAGAGGGGAACAACAATCGCGTATGCCGGATTGTCCGCGTCGATCTTCTGCGTCTGATCGACCGCGACATTCAGCGTGCCAGCGTCGCCTGAATCGCCGGGCGTCCATGAGACATCCACTTCCAGCGAGGGGTGCCCGGGGCGGCGGCACCACTGATCGAAGAATCGCTCCAGCGATTGCCCGGAGACTTCTTCCAGCACCAGCCGGAAATCGTCGGTCTCCACCTGCGCGAACTGGTACCGCTCGAGATACACCGTGATCGCGTGGAAGAACGCCTCGTCGCCCAGCCGAACGCGGAGCATGTGCAGGATGCTCCCGCCCTTGCTGTAGCAGTTGTCGCCGCTGGTGAACTTCGCATCTGCTGTGGAGTACAGATTGCTCACCATCCCCGGCCGGCGCGGCGCGGTGCGCCCGCTGGAGGAGCCACGCTCGCGGTCGAAGTTGCGCAGAATCGCGGCCTGATATCCTTCATAGCCACGCACCTTCTCCGCCCACAGCGCCTCGCCCAGGGTTGCGAATCCTTCGTTGAGCCAGATGTGCTCCCATGACTTACAAGTTGCCAGATCGCCGAACCAGTGGTGCATGAGTTCGTGCGCGATGATCCCGTCGATGCCGCCGCGACGCCCACCCCGTGCTAGCCCCGCCTGAAACGTAACGACCCCGGTGTTCTCCATCGCGCCCGCCGAGAAGTCGCGGCACATCACCTGCGCGTATTTGTCCCACGGATAGCGATACCCGAAAAGCGTCGAGAAGTGCGCGATCATCGCCGGTGTGTTTGCGAACGACTTGCGGATCGCCTCGCCAGAGCCGAGCGGGCCGTACACAGGAATCCAAAGACCCGGAAACTCACTCTGCGGCCCACCGACATTCACCACATCGAACCGCGACACCACCAGCGTCTGCAAGTAGTACGAGTGTGGGAGGTCTTGTTTCCAGTGAAACGTGCGCACATGTGTGGGCGATGGCTCGGGCGCAGGGGTCTCCGCGTTGTCGTCGCCCGAAGTCACCGGCGTTTGCGGCGCGGGTGGTGTCAGCCCGAGTGATGCGTACGACTTCCGCGTCATGCCCAGCAGCTTGCCGTTGGAAATCGCCTCGTATGGCTCCGGCACTGTCACGTACATTTCCGTCGATGTTCGCAGATTTGGAAAATCGTGGCAGGGAAACCAGAGATGGTTGTGCTGCGGCTCGCCCTGAGCGTGCATCATGAAATCTACCTCGGGCGTTCGGCGGTCATCGCGGGACCAAGTGATCCCCTCGCCGCGCCCGCCGGGTTTGATGGCCGTATACGCCATCACAAGATCGAACTTCTCGCCCGGCTTGAACATCCGCCCGAACTCGATCGCGAGTTTCTGCTTGTCCTTGTCGTGATTGAACGATCGCACGGGCTTGCCCGCCGCGGTGATGGTGGAAAACGTCAGCCCAGGCCCGGCATCCAGCGTGATTCCCTCTTGCGCTGCGGCGATCGGGTCCAGCGTGATGGTCGCCGTGGCCGTGAACTCGTGCTTGGACATGTCCGGAATCATCATCTCAAGCTTGAAGTGCTTGTGGTTAAAGACCGGGTCCAGCGGCCAGACCCGCTTGTCGCGCCCGGTTTCGGCGTCGATCCGCGGATCAGTCGTGGATGCCTTTGCCGCAGGTTCAGGATCCTTCACCGGCTTGGATGCGCTCTCGGACGTTGGAGCCGCCGCCGGGGGCTCGGATTGGGCCAGAACCGGGCGTGCAAAGATGAGCCATGCAACCGCCAGAAGCGGCATGGCACGGGCCGAGACATGATTCAGTGACATGGTGCTCTTTCCGGGGCGAATGCCCTGATCGGGGCGGGGACGGGGGTGGGCAGTGTACCGCGGCCGTGGAAATGTGAATGTGCGTTTGCTTCTCTGAGAAGATTGCTTGTGGAATCGTTTGACCTATCATCAAGTCATGCCGCAGCCGACGCCGCCCACTCGACCGCAGCAGCCATCACTCCATTCAGGTAGCAGCACCGACACGCCGAATCCTTCGCGTGCGCGTGGTGCGTACGAAGAGGCCGAACTGCGCCCGTGGAGTGTCCACAACGAAGAGGCGCGTGAACTCACCCAGATCGCACTCGGCACCGCCGGGGAAACCCGCGACCCAAAACCGCTCGAAGCTTCGGTTGATGAGGACGTTGAGGAAGATGTGTCGTCTCTCGGCGCCGGCCACCTGCTCGCTCGTCACGCCGATCGTTCCACGGAGACTGAGTTTTTCTCTCCCGTGCCCGATGGCTATCGCAAGGGGCGCACGAAGTACGTCGTCGTTCTCGGAACGGTGATGAGCGGCCTGGGCAAGGGCATCTTCGCCTCAAGCGTCGCCAAACTGCTGAAGGACAAGGGACTGGTGGTCGCACCCATCAAGCTCGAGGGCTACCTCAACATCGACGCCGGAACGCTCAACCCGTTCCGTCACGGCGAGGTCTTCGTGCTCGATGACGGCACCGAATGCGACATGGACCTTGGCACGTATGAGCGTCTGCTGGATCAGAATCTTTCCCGCCGCAACTTCATGACCAGCGGCCAGATTTTCTCGACGATCGTCGATCGGGAGCGCCAAGGCGCGTATCTCGGACGCGATGTGCAGTGGATTCCGCACGTCACCGGCGAGGTCAAGCGTCGCCTGCGCGAGCTGGCGATGTACGGCGACGGCAATCGCCCCGCCGATGTCGTCTTCGTCGAGGTCGGCGGCACCGTCGGCGACTACGAGAACGGCTTTTACATCGAGGCCCTGCGCGAGCTGGCATTTGAGGAAGGCGAGGACTCGGTCTGTTTCGTCGCCCTGACGTACATCATCAAGCCGCAGACCCTCGGCGAGCAGAAGAGCAAGGCCGCGCAGCTGGGCATCAAGCGGCTGATGGAAGCGGGCGTGCAGCCCAATATCATCGCGTGCCGCTGCACCGAGCCGGTGAGCGAGCAGATTCGCCAGAAGATCGCGATGTTCTCCAACGCCCCGCTCCGGCGTGTCTTCTCGATGCACGACCGCGAGAGCGTGTACACCATCCCCGATGACATGCGCTCGGTCGGCCTGGACCGCGAAATCCTCAGCATTCTCGACCTGCACGATCGCGTGCATGTGATGGAAGAGGACAAGAAGCGCAAGGAGTGGGCCGGGTTCTACGACGCGCTGGTCCGCACCAACAAACGATCCATCACCATCGGCGTCACCGGCAAGTACGTCGCCATGCGCGACGCCTACGCCTCGATCGACAAGGCCGTTGAACACTGCTCCGCCCACCTGCACTGCGATATTGATCTCAAGTGGATTGAGACCACCAGCATCACGGCACAGAACATCGAAGAGGCACTCGCGGGCATCGACGGCGTCATTGTCCCCGGTGGCTTCGGCTCGCGCGGGGTTGAGGGCAAGATCCAGTGCGTCCGGCATTGCCGCGAGCGACAGATTCCGTACCTGGGCATCTGCCTGGGCTTCCAGGTCGCCGTGATCGAGTACGCCCGCAATGTGCTCGGCCTGGAAGTCGCCAACTCCACGGAGTTTGCACCCGGCTCGCAGCATCCCGTTATCAGCGAACTTCCCGACCAGAAACGTATCGAGGGCCTCGGCGGCACCATGCGTCTGGGTGGCCAAGAAGTGCAGATTCGTCCGAACACACTCGCCGAGTTCCTGTATCGCTGGCGCGCCCGCGGCGGCCCCGCCGCTCGCCCACCCCTAATGATCCGCGAGCGCTTCCGCCATCGCTTTGAGGTCGAGCCCGACTACATCGAACGACTTGAGGCCGCAGGGCTGATCTTCTCCGGCCGCCATCCGCAGCAGCCGATCATGCAAATTCTGGAACTTCCGCAAACTCCCGAAAGCGGCCTCACCCCCGGGCAACCCGCGAGCACGCACCCGTTCTTCATCGCCGCGCAGTTTCACCCGGAACTCACCAGTCGCCCGCTGGACCCCCAGCCGCTGTTCATGGGCCATGCTGCCGCGACCATCCAGAACAAGTACAAGCTCACGGATCGCCACGCCCCCGAGGGCTATCTCGCCAAGTGGCTGCATGTGGTAAAGCCGAACGCTCCGACTGCGGCCGTGCAGGGCGTGTAGAGTGCGTGGAGATAGTCACGCAAGTTTGGCTTGCAGGCGATCTAAACGCATCCGCGCATGCATCCTCCCCGGATGTGTGGTATCTTTGCCACAGACCGACCGATTCCGTACCCCGGGAAGAGAGCCCCCATGCCGATCTCGACGAATGGATTCCCGGAGCGCATCGAACTGCTGCGAGCGGAGCTCGCCACGCAGGGCCGTCGCGTGCAACACTTGCTGGAGGCCGCGTTTGACGCCGCCTTCTCGCACGATATCGAGGCCGCCCGTCGCGCGATTGCCCTTGATGACGCGATCGACACCGTGGATGTGAACATCGAGCGCAGTGCGGTCGCGCTGCTGAGCGAGGCCACCGCGTCTGGCGCGGCCCTCTCCGAAGACCTGCTCCGCCGCGTGCTTACAATAGTCAAGGTCAACAACGAGCTCGAACGCATCGCCGACGCCGGCGCGGCCGTCGGCGAGATGGTCGCCACCCTCTCCGCCCAGCACGTCTCGCTCCCCGAAACCTTTCGTGTGATGACCAACTCGGTCATCGGCATCCTGCGCGACTGTTGCACCTCGCTGGAGCGCAGCGACGGCCACCTCGCCAAAGTCGTGCTTGCCAGTGAAGACGCCGTGGAGGCCTTCAAGCGGGCCATCTTGCGCGATGCCCAGACACAGGTCTCCAGTGGCAAGCTCTCGGTAGATGCCGCGTTTCTTGTTCAGGAACTCGCCACGCTCTGCGAGATCATCGCGGGCCACTGCACGAACATCGCCGAGCAGGCGCTCTACGTTGCCACGGGCAAGATCGTCCGTCACATGTCCGGCCGATGGGAAGAGGTTCCCGTTCCGCCGCGCGGCTGACCGGATGAGCTCGCCACTCAGCGCGGCCACACGCAGTTGTCGATCAATCGAACCGGCCCGACCCGCGCCGCAATCAGCGCACGCTTCGGACCCGCGAAATCCTCCGCGATTGGCCGGAGCGACTCGGCATCCAGAACCACCGCGTATTCTGGCTCGATCGCGTGTGCACGCAGCATCTCTCGCATCACTCGCTCGGCGGCCGTAGGTGTTTTCTCTCCGCACGCTTCGCAGAGCGCACGCGAAATCGCCCGCGCCCGCGCGCGATCATCAGCAGTCAGAAACACATTCCGGCTCGACATCGCCAGCCCGGACTGTTCCCGCACCGTCGGAATCGGCACGATCGCAATCCCCATCCTTGCCTCGCGCGTCATCGCCGCGATCACCTGCAACTGCTGCCAGTCCTTTTCTCCAAAGAGCGCCGCCGCCGGACGCACCATCTCAAACAGCCGCTTCACGACCTGACACACCCCCGCGAAGTGCCCGGGGCGATAGGCATCTTCCAGTTTCGGCTCCGTCGCAACGGCTGGCAGCGGGGGGGCAGATACATGCTCCCCGGGTGGATACACCACGCTCGCCGCGGGCGCAAACACGACGTCCGCCCCGGCCGCGGCACACCCCTTGGCATCCGCGTCCAGTGTTCGCGGATACCGCTCCAGATCCTTCGGATCATTGAACTGCGTCGGATTGACGAATACGCTCACGATGACCGGCGACTCTCGCCCCGACCCATCAACCATGCTCCGCTTCGCCGCCGCGCGCACCAGTGTGAAATGTCCTTCGTGCAGCGCGCCCATCGTGGGCACGAAGATTCCCCCGTGGAATGCAGCAAGCGCCGCGACATCGTGAATCACCTTCATACAAGATGATAGTGCCCAAGCCCCTGCGATTACGTGCGTGTCGAGAGCTTGGTCATCCACGCATGAACCGCGTCCGTGTCCGGCAGCGGCGCGAGCGCAAGGGTGGTCTTGTACAACCCCTCGCCGTCGTACTCGCTCCGCACAACTTTCCCGAACAGCGTCACCGGGCGATCATCCACAAGGTGAACTGCCACCAGCGATTCCCGACCCTCATAGCACATGCGCCGCGAAAGTATCACGATCTGCGATCGGCTCAGCTCGCACGCACGCCCCGCCCAGACCGGGCCAGGCCGGCCGCGCTCATCCAGTTCCGCCATGTCCACTTCCGCCTTGAAGGGCACGCCCGGCTTGCCCGTGCGCACGGGTTCGGCTGATCGCTCGTGCGCATCCGGATCGGAGCGATCACTGCGGCGGCGAAATGGCTGGCTGGAAGTTGAGGAACCCATGCGTCTCCGTTCGGGATACACCCTCTGCATCGACACGTTTGCCCCGCCGATTGTGCCCGGGGCGGCACTCATATGGTTCTCGGGCGTTGCTAGCCCGAACTATTCCCACTGCCGTCCCAATCGCCCGCCTCCGCTCGAATGCTCGCGACCCACATCATCATCTCCACGCATACCACCCGCCACCTGCGGGCCACGCTGCTCGGCGTCGCCATCCAGAATCCGCGCCCCGCGACCGTGACGGTTTCGATCGACAACGACAGGCCCGACGTAAGTGACCTCTGCTTTGCCTGCTCGCAAAAGTTCGATCTTCACCTCATCGTCGCTAGACGGCCCTGGCCGCGCGAGGTGCGTGTTGGTCAGGTTCGCAACAACGGCGTGCGAGCGTTGCTCACCAATCCTCACGCCAAACTCGCCGAATCCGACTGGCTGCACTTCCTTGATGGCGATTCCGTCATGCCCGCCGGACTGCTTACGGAGTCCGTGCGTGTGAGAGCAGGCGGCGATCTCCTCGTCGGAGGCCGCGTGCTGCTTACCGAATCGCAGACGGATGCCTTCGACACCGTCCGCTTCACGCAAGGCGAGTCAGTCGTCGATCTCTCCCCCGAGCAACTCGCCGAGCGTGCCCAGCGCCATGCCCGATACGCCCGCCAACTCTGGCTCAAGCGTTTCGGTTTCATCAAGATGCACAAGCCCAAGGTGCTCGGTGCGAATCATGCCTGCACCATCGCGATGTACCGCAAGGTCGATGGCTACGACGAGACATTCCTCGGAGCGTGGCGAGAGGATGACGACTTCGGCCGCCGCGTGTATCTGGCCAGCGGAAAAGGTCGCGTCGCCGTTCGGAATGTCTGCGTCTATCACCTCTGGCATCCGCCGAATCCGCAAAAACGCGAGAACTGGTCCGAACTTCCGGGCTCGAAAACGCACTCCGCCGCGCAACCGTGGCTCCCACGCGCCGGGCTTACCACTCCGTCGCCGCAGGAAACAATTCGATGCTGTCGCTTCGAGAGCGGCCGCGAATCCCACTCCTGGGAAGCCATCCTGCCCCTACGAGCCCTCCGCGCAAGCGGAGGATAATTTCCCTGCAACCTCCGCTTGCGCGGAGGGCTCGTACCACTGTCGAATAGATTGCTTTGCATTCCGCCCCACCGTGCAGATTCCCCGGATTCCCGCCGGTATCATCCGCCCCTTTCCCGCTCCTCGCACCCAATCAGGAACTCCCTGCCATGTTCGACATTATCGGCGTCCACGCCCGTCAGATTCTCGACTCCCGCGGCAACCCCACCGTCGAAGTCGAGGTGGAACTTTCCTCCAGCATCGTTGGCCGCGCGGCCGTCCCCAGCGGTGCATCCACTGGTGAGAACGAGGCCGTCGAACTCCGCGATAACGACAAGAAGAAATACGTCGGCAAGGGCGTGCAGAAGGCCGTCGCCAACGTGATCGATCAGATCGGCCCCTCCATCGAGGGCATGGATGTCCGCGAGCAGGAAGCGATCGACGCCGAGATGATTGCCCTTGACGGTACCGAGACCAAGTCCAAGCTCGGTGCCAACGCGATCCTCGGCGTCAGCATGGCGTGCGCCCGCGCCGCCGCGCAGGCATGCGATCTCCCGCTCTACCGCTACCTCGGCGGTTCGGCCGCCAAGATTCTCCCCGTCCCCATGTTCAACGTCCTCAACGGGGGCAAGCACGCCGACAACAACGTGGACTTCCAGGAGTTCATGATCCAGCCGTGGGGCTTCGACAACTTCTTCGACGGGCTCCGCTCCTGCGTCGAAATCTACCACACGCTGAAAAAGGTTCTCCACGAGCGCAACCTCTCCACCGCCGTCGGCGATGAGGGCGGCTTCGCTCCCGATCTGAAGTCCGCTGAGGATGCCCTGAAGCTGCTCGAAGAGGCCACCGAAAAGGCCGGCTACGACTGGGGCCGCCAGATTTTCGTCGCTCTCGATCCCGCAACCACCGAGCTCTGGAACGAAGCCGCCGCGAAGAAGAAAAAGGGCTATTGCTTCTTCAAGTCCGACCCGAAGAACATCGTCTCCTCCGACCAGATGATCGATCTCTGGGTCAGCTGGTGCAAGAAATATCCGATCCGCTCCATCGAGGACGGCCTCGCGGAAAACGACTGGGTCGGTTGGGCCAAGCTCACCGAAAAACTCGGTGACAAGGTCCAGATCGTCGGCGATGACCTCTTCGTCACCAACCCCAAGTTCCTCGCCCGCGGCATCAAGGAAAAATCCGCGAACGCGATCCTCGTGAAGGTCAACCAGATCGGCACCCTCAGCGAAACCTTCGACGCCGTCAACCTCGCCATGCGCAACCGCTTCAGCGCGATCCTTTCCCACCGCTCCGGCGAAACCGAGGACTCCACCATCGCCGACATCGCCGTCGCCACCAACTGCGGCCAGATTAAAACCGGCGCCCCCTGCCGCTCCGACCGCAACGCGAAGTACAACCAGCTCATCCGCATCGCGGAAGACCTGGGTGATCGCGGGGTGTATGGCGGGAAGACGTGGAACCGCTCCGCCTGAAATCTGATGCAAGAGCAGGAAGTCATTTTCCGCGTCCACGCCGCCCAGCAGATGTCGATTCGAGGCATCTCGGAGACTGATGTGCGCCCCGTGCTTGAAGATGGAGAAGTGATCGAGGAATATCCGGATGACTTGCCGTTTCCTGCACAGCTCATACTGGGATGGGTGCGATTTGGAAGGGCGCGGCTCCCAATGCACGTCGTTGCGTCGTTCGATGGCGAGTCGAATACCATCTACGTCGTGACTGTGTACCAGCCGACTCCGTCGGGCTGGCGACCGGGCTTTCGTATCCGGAAAAAAAAGGCATGAGCAAGATCGAAAAAAAATGCCCCATGTGCAGAACCGGACGCATCCGAGCGGGCCGGATTACCGTCACGCTTGAACGTCCCCTCGGCCGAACCGATGAAACGTCTACCGTCGTCTTCAAGGGAGTGCCAGCGCAAGTCTGCGAGACGTGCGGCGAGCAGTTCATGAATGAGAAGACCACCGGCACGCTCCTGAAACAAGCCGCACAATCCGCGAAGGCCGGAGTTCAGGTCGAGGTTCGCTCCTTCACTGCGTGAATCTTGCCCATTCCCATCGGAACAGGAGAGAGTGTGCAATCGCCCGGTACTGACGAACGCTCAGCAACCCGAGAACCAAGCGTTCAAGAAATCGAAAATATCTTGAGCACTCAGCCCGGCGCCGTTGAAGTCCGCGCGCGGATCACCGGCGAACCACGCGCCGAGGAAATCGAGAACGTCCTGCACGGTGAGCCCATTGACATGATTGAAGTCAGCGGCGCACGTCGGATCAATCGGTAGCGTGATGACCCATCCTTCGGTGCGGAACCGTCCGAGTTGATACTCATGGATGCCCGATCCGGTCAGCACGGTGTTGCGCACGCCGATCGCCGAAAACGTCGTGAGCGTCCATCGCGAAAGATCGACACCTCGCGCCGAGAGAAAATGGTTGAGATCAAGCATTCCGCTCGCGTTTGTCCAAATGAATGCTCGCGATAACTGAAAGCTCGGATCGGTTGCAAATCCCCCAACGATTGATCCGTCCAGACTCACAAAGTTTGGCAGTGTCAGTGCAAAGCCCGGCAACGTCCCGAGATCGCGTACCCCTGAACTCGCCCACATACACGCACGCTGTGGGGCTCCAGACCTTACAAACGAGTACCCCGTGACCACGCCGCCGTTCTGGCTGACGCCCGTCGCTCGCGCGTCGGTGTATCCCGGGAGCGTTCCCAAATCACTGGCACCGCTCGTATCCCAACGGATCGCGCGGCGATTGCTCGACGAACCAGGTTCGCCTATGTATGCGCTGCCGACCACGATCGCTGCATCGGGAGTCATCGCCTCAGCAAAGCTCCGCTGCATTCCGGGAAGCACGGGAAGAAACTCAACGGGTTGATTTCCGATCGTGTTCCAACGCAACGCCCCCAGTCCAATCGGTGAGCCACTGCCATATCCGATGATTCTGTCGCCATTCGGCGTGATCGCGCGCGGCGTGCTGTATGGTGCGTTCATCACGCTGTCGAGTGCTTCGACCATCCCGTTTCGCCATCTCAATGACCCACTCTTGGAATACACGCCCTCCGTCGTGACGAGCCACCCGCCCGAGTAAAAGCCGATGACCTCCGACGCATCCGCTGTCATGCCTGTGGCATATACCCGCTGCGCGCCGAAGAGCGAAGGCAGCTCCCGCAGCCCTGTTTCCTCCGTCCAAAGGCAAGCATGGGACTTCTCAAACCCCGTCGGCGAACGCCACGTCGCGTGCGCAAGTACTGTCCGCCCGTCAGTACTCACCGTACCCGCGTCTGATGCAGTCGCCCAGTCCGGCACGCTGATTCCCACGATCCGCGGCGGATCAGCGCGGACCAAAGGTATCGAGATGGAGAACGAAGCAGTGGCAGTGCAAAGAACGGTCGCCGTGAAGTTCGCAGAGATACCCATGTTGCTGCTATCGGTATCGGCGCGACGTTCACCTCAAATCCGGCAATGCAACGCGGCACCCCGCCCATATGATGCATCGCCGATGCAACCAACTCTTCACAATCCGACCTCTACCCCCCGCATCACCTCCCGCTCCCTTCTCCACCGCGGCAAGAAGTTCGACTTCGAACTCCTCACCGTCCAACGCCCCAGCGGCTCAACGCTCAAACGCGAAAACGTCCGCCACCCGGGCGCGGTCGTCATCGTTCCGATCCTCCGGGGTGGCCCGCCGCTCCGCGGCGGTCTGCTCTCTGATTCCCCGGAACCGCCGCGGAGCGGCGGGCCACCCAAGTCCATCATCCTCATCCGCAACTTCCGCATCTCCCTCGCCCAGCCGTTGCTCGAATGCTGCGCCGGCACCATCGAGCGGCCCCGGCTTCCGGACCAGAACGGCCAGCCCCAGGGTTTCGGCCCCGGTGAAGCCCCCGAACTTTGTGCCGCTCGTGAACTCATTGAAGAAACCGGCTATCAGGCCGCAACCCTGATCCCTCTTGGATGGTTCTATACCACGCCGGGCCTCACCGACGAGCAAATGTTCGCCTTCGCCGCCACCGGGCTGACCCATGTGGGCCAGAAACTCGAGGAAGACGAGAGCATCGACGTGGAAATCGTCCCCGCGCCCCGTGTGCTGGAAATGATCCGCACCGGTGAGCTGCGCGACGCCAAGTCGATGCTCGCGATTCTGCTCGCCGAGCGGGCTGGCCTGCTCGGCGCTTGACTGTGGCATCGGCCTACCGGCCGATGTTTCGGGCGCCTCGCCCTAAGGGTTCTCGCTCTCGACGTCTTTTTTCCTCTCTACCTCACCACCTTTCTCGCACAAAGTTCAGGCGAACCACCGCAATCTCGGGCTGGTAAGCCCCTTCCACCCTGTCAACAATCCCGCAATGGGCATTCAGGATCGAGACTACAACCGTGGTGGGGGGGCGGGCGACTACGGCGAGGGCGGCGGGTTCCGCCGCGCGTTCCGGCGGATGTTCGTCGAGGGCGACAACTTCTTCGGATGGTCCATCCCCATCTACCGGCTCGCCGGGATCACCGTCAAGATTCACATCCTGTATCTCGCGTACGTCGCGGCCAAACTGATCTGGCCGCTCGCTCCCGGCGCGGTCGGCTTCTGGTTCACCGCGTTCTTCTTCCTTTCCGGTTTCGTGTTCGTACTGCTCCATGAGTACGGCCACTGCTTCGCCTGCCGCGCCGTCGGTGGCGATGCCGACCAGATCATCATGTGGCCCCTCGGCGGCCTCGCCTACTGCCGCCCGCCACACAACTGGAAAGCCGCGCTCATCACCACGGTCTGCGGCCCGGCCGTCAACCTCGCTCTCGCGGCCATCTTTGCCGCCGCGCTGCTCGCCGCTGGAGCCGGTTGGAGTGCCATCTTCTTCAATCTCTTCGACATGTGGTCCGGTACACGCGACCCCTGGTTCGATCAACCCGCCGCGTACTGGAAGATACTGCTCTACTGCGCGTATGCCTGGAACGTCTACAACTTCCTCTTCAACTTCTTCCTCCCGATGTTCCCGATGGACGGTGGCCGCATCCTTCAGGAGTTGCTCTGGTGGAAGCTCGGCTACAAGAAAGCCACGCTGATCGCAGTGAATGTGGGATTGGTCGTGGCTGTTATTCTGGGTGCATTGGGCGTTGGACTCGGTTCAAGGGGTAGCTTGCTCGTTACCATCGCCCTCTTCGGCGGCATCACCTGCTTCACCCAGCGGCGTGCGCTCGCCATGATGGCCGATGAGCCTGCCTGGGCCTACGACACCGACAAAGGCAACAAGGGCTTCGGCCCCCCCAACACCGACCCCGCCACCGCCACCCAAGAAAAGGCCTACAAAGCCGCCCTCAAACGCCAGCAGAAAGAGCAGGACGGCCAGCGCGAGGTGGACCGCATTCTCGACAAGATCCGCGATCAGGGCATGCAATCGCTGACCGGACGCGAGAAGTCCATCCTCAAAGACGCCACCGAGCGGGGCAAAGGCCGCGGCTGAACTTCCACCCCGCGGCCTCCGTACGCCGATCAATACACTCCGCGTCTTTCCCAACAACCACCTCGGTCGCTCCACTCTTTTCCCACTCCCGCCTCGAACGCCTCTCCTTCCACTATGGGCCTCTCCGACCGCGACTACTCCCGTGCCACTCCCCCCGCCCCGCGCTCCCGCGCGGGCGTGGGACGCATGCGCGTCCTCTCGGTCAACACCTGGATCATCATCGTCAACATCGCGGTCTTCCTCGTCGGTGCCGCGCTGGTTCACTATGACGCGCAGACCAAACGCACCGAGCCCGTGACCATGAAGATCGGAGCGGGCACCTTCTACCGCCCGGATGCAACTGATGCGCAGAAGAAAAACGCGAAGGTGGACTACACCCACACACTCGCGCTCCCGGACATGCCGGGATATCTCGGCTATCCGATTTACCCAACGACTCAAAGCCCCGTTGCTCCCGGCACGCCGGTGCCTCTCAGCGGCAGGCATCTGGTCGCTCCCATCGGCTTCGAGCGATTCGCCTATCGCCCACCGCTGAACGGCATCGGCCACTTCTCCACCGGCAAGGCCTTCCTCGAAGGCCAGGTCTGGCGTTTCATCACTTTCCAGTTCCTCCATGTGGACTACATCCACCTGATCTTCAACATGCTCGGCCTCTGGTTCGTCGGCGGGCTGGTGGAGGAATATCTCGGCCGCCGCAGGTATCTCGCGTTCTATCTCGTCTCCGGCCTCTTCGGTGCGGTCGGTTATCTCGTGCTGAATCTCATAGCGTTTATCACGCTCCAAATCTCACCTGCCGCCGCGGGCCACATCCCCTCTCCGCTGCTCGTGCAAGACATCTACACCCCGCTCGTCGGCGCATCCGCTGGTGTATTCGGCGTTCTCATGGCCGCCGCGTACATCCGCCCGACCGAGATCGTGGATGTCCTTGCCATCATCCCCATGAAGTTGCGCACCGCCGTCTACATCTTCCTCGGCATCGCCGTCATCAACCTTCTCCGTGGCAGCAGCAACGCCGGCGGCGAAGCGGCCCACGTCGGCGGCGCCATCGCTGGCGCGTTCTTCATCCGCCGCGCCCACCTGCTCCGCGACTTCTTCGATGTCTTCTCCGATTCCCGCAAGCCCAAACTCCCACCCCCGGAAGTGCTCGCCGTGGATCGCATCCTCGAAAAAATCCATGAGCACGGGCTGGAGTCTCTGACACCAAACGAGCGCGAGATTCTCCGTCGCCAGTCCGCCTCCGGACGCGCCGAGGGCAGCAGCTAAATCGCTCATGCCCCTCCGCTTTGACATCTCCCATCGCTCCGCCACCACCCGCGCCCGTGTCGGCCGCGTGACGACGCCGCATGGCTCCTTCGACACCCCCGCGTTCATGCCCGTCGGCACACGCGGCAGCGTCAAGGGTCTTTTCCCCGGTATGGTCGCCGCCACTGGCGCGCAGATCATCCTCGGCAACACCTATCACCTCATGCTTCGCCCCGGTTCGGACCTCATCGAAAAACTAGGCGGCCTGCAACGCTTCACCGGCTGGTCCGGCCCGATGCTCACCGACTCCGGCGGCTACCAGGCCTACTCCCTCGCGCACACCAACAAGATCAGCGACGACGGTGTGACCTTCAAGTCCATCGTGGACGGCGGAATGGTGACGCTCACTCCCGAGTCCGCGATGCGCATCCAGAACCAGCTCGGCGCCGACATCATCATGGCGTTTGACGACTGCCCGCCATCGGTCGATCCGCAAGCCGCGCCGGTGAACCAGCCGCGCTTGCACGAGGCAGCGCATCGCGATGCGATGATTTTTGAACCCGCCGCGCCAACCGAACGTCGCCCGCGATCCAAGACCTACGACCACGCAGCCCGGCTTACCCTCGCCAACGAACGCACCATCCGCTGGCTGGAGCGCTGCAAGGACGAACACCACAAACTTGGCGGCCACGACCGCCGCGCCCTCTTCGGCATTGTCCAGGGCGGCACCGATCTCTCCGCCCGCACTTGGTGCGCCGAGCGCGTTGCCGCCATCGACCTCCCCGGCTACGCCATCGGCGGCGTGGCAGTGGGGGAGCAATCCGACGACATCGCCCGTGTTGTCCGCCACACCGCCCCCCTCCTCCCGGAGGCAAAGCCCCGCTACCTCATGGGCGTCGGCTACGAGCGCGACCTCCTCGCGGCCGTCCAATCCGGGGTGGATATGTTCGATTGCGTGCTTCCCACCCGAAATGGGAGAAATGCCAACGCATTTACCCCAACCGGCCAGATCCGGCTCCGCAACGCCAAGTTTGCGGATGACTCGCTCCCTATTCAGGTGGGTTGCGATTGCGCTGCCTGCGCTCCCGGCCCAGCCCGGGGAATGCCCTGGGCTTCTCCGGGTGACCAACCGTTCTCCCGCGCCTATATTCGTCATCTGTTCTTCGCTGAGGAGATGCTCGGCCCAATTCTGGTCAGTCTGCACAACCTTCGATACTTCCAGCGGTTCATGGCCGACCTTCGGGCCACGGTCCGTTCCGACGAATGGAACGGCTTCGCGGATCGTTGGCCAGTGGCCCGTCCGGGTCTGGGTGTGCAGGCCGCGTCCTAAATGAAGGCCGTGCTTTTTCATCCGTACGCATTGGAGCAGAGTTCACCCCGAAGCCGGCCCGAATGCCGGAAAGGCGCAGCACACCCGACATGCCCATGATTTCTCTCCAACTTGCACAAACCCCAGCACCAACCGCCGCCCCGGCAGCGAGTGATTCCACTTACACTGAGAAGATGACAGGTGCCGTCCCCGCAACCGGCACAACCGGAACTGCGAGCACCCCCGCCGCCCAACAGGGCACGGGCGGCGCGTTCGGCGGCCTCGGGATTCTCCCCCTCATCTTCGTGATGGTGGCCGTCATGATGCTCATGACGACTCTCTCGGGCCGCAAGGACAAGAAGAAGCGCAAGGCCCTGATGGATTCGCTCGGCAAGGGTGACAAGGTCATCACCATCGGCGGCCAGATCGGCGTTGTCGATCAGGTCCGCGACACCGAAGTCGTGCTCCGGATAGACGAAAACTCCAACGCCAAGGCCCGCTTCTCCAAAGCGTCCATTCAGCAGGTGCTGGAGTCCGCGAGCAAGGGTGATTCCGACTCCGATTCGGGTTCAAACGGCACCATCGAAGTGAAGACCAAGGGCGAGAAGATGCTCGCTGGCCGCTGATTCGTTGCACACCCGATTTCCTTCATTGACCCATAGGCCAACGGCCGATCGACTGACTCCCTTCTGCGGACCCGACACTTCAGACCGGCCGCATTCCCTCTCCCGAGGCAACCGCACGTATGTCCACCCTCGTTCGCAACGCCATCATTCTTCTGCTCATTGTCGCCGCATGTCTCTGGGCGATCTATCCCCCGGATACCAAGCTGCGCCGCGGCAAGGACATCGCCGGCGGCATCTCGCTGATCTATGGCGTGGACATCAAGCCCGGCGATCCGGATGACACCCTCGGCAAAGTCGCCACCAACGTCAAGGAGCGTTTGGACCCAGCCGGCGTGCTGGAGATCAGCGTCGTCCCCATGGGCAGCGACCGGCTTGAGATCACCATGCCGCTGCCCAGCGACAAGGTGAACGGGCTGAAGCGGGAGTTTGATGAGGAACTCGCCAAGGTCAGCAGCATCTCGCTCTCCCGCGATGAGCTGGAACGCATTGCGTCGCTCCCCGAGCCACAGCGCACCGACGCCATCAAGAAGGCCGCGGGCAGCGACTCCGGGCGTGTTGACAAGATCACCAAGGCCGCGCTGGACTTTGAGACCAAGACCCGCGCCCGCGCCGAGTACACCCCTGCTGAGGCCGCAGTTTCCTTCGTCCGCGATCAGATTCGCACCGCTGGCGGCGAAAGCTCCGACAGCCCGATCGTTGTTCAACTCAAAGATGCCCTGAAGCAGGCCGAGGCCAAGCGCGATCAACTGCGAACGGCCGCCGCGGGCTCCGAAGCCGCGTACGACCTCTCATCCAAAGAAGCGACGTCCGCGGGTCTGAACTCCGCCGAACTCCGGCGTGCCCTCACCCTCTCCGACAAGCCCTTCCGGCTGCTGGGCAAGGACGGCAAGACCGCGACGCTTGAAAGCCCTCGCCAGCGCGCCGTGGGCGAGATCGAGACACAGTTCCCCGCCAAGAAAGCCGACATCGAGCAGGCGATCAAGAAGTGGAACTCCTTCGAGACCAAGCGCAGCGGCCTGGACGATCCGCAGGATGTCATTCGCATCCTGAAGGGCGCGGGCGTGCTGAACTTCCGCATCGCCGTGAACCCCGGCGAGCTTCAGAACGAGTCCGACCTGCGCGAGCAGCTCAAAGCAGGCGGGCCGCGCAACGTCAAGTTTGACGATGCCCGCTTCTTCAAGGTCAACAAGATCGAGCAATGGGTGGACAAGGTCGAGGAACTCGAAGCTCTCAAGCAGTCCGCTTCCGCGTACTTCGCCAACCGCCGGCTTGTCGCCGAGGAATACAAGGGCGCGTACTTCGTACTCTGCTGGGACAAACGCGGCCTGCGTCTGACCGAAAACGACGGCCAGTGGATGCTCGCCAAGGCCTTTCCGGATGCCGACGAACTGGGTCGCCCGGCGATCGCCTTTCAGATGGACGTGCTCGGCGCGGACAAACTCGGCAAGCTGACCGAGCCCAACAAGGGTCGCAACATGGCGGTGCTGCTGGACGACGAGGTGTACACCGCCCCGACGCTGCAGAGCGCGATCAGCAACAGCGGTCGCATCACCGGCTCTTTCCAGCAATCCGAAATCGACTACGTCGTTCGCGTGCTGAGCGCGGGCTCGCTGAAAGCCAAGCTCTCGCCCGAGCCGATCAGCTCCAGCATCATCGGTCCCACGCTCGGCCAGGAGAATCTGAACAAAGGTCTAGCGGCGGGCTTGATCGCCTTCGTCGTCGTCGGCGGGTTCATGGTGCTGTACTACTTCTCCTGTGGACTGATCTCGGTCGTCGCGCTCTCGCTGAACGCCCTGATGATCGTGGCGGCGATGGCACTGAACCAGGCCGCGTTCACGCTCCCCGGCATCGCGGGCATCATCCTCACATTCGGCATGGCCGTCGATGCCAACGTGCTGATCTACGAGCGCATGCGTGAGGAAATGAACCTCGGTCACGATCTGCGCACCGCGATTCGGCTCGGCTACGGTCGCGCTCTCTCGGCCATCGTTGACGGCCACGTCACGTCGCTCATCGCCGCGGTGGTGCTGGGCTTCACGGGCACACAGGAAATCAAGGGCTTCGCCCTGACGCTCGGCATCGGCATTGTCACCAGCTTGTTCAGCCAGCTCTTCGCCACGCGATTTCTGTTCACATTCCTGGTTGAGAAGCTGCACTGGCGCCGCATCACCATGCTCTCGATGGCGATGAACTGGAAGCTCCAGCCGCACATCGACTGGCTGGGTATCCGCTTCTTCTCCTACGGCGTCTCGTTCGTCATCGCGGGCATGGGTGTGTTCTTCTTGATTCAGCAGGGGTCCAACCTGCTTGGCACCGAGTTCCGCGGCGGCACCGCCGTGACGCTCGTCTTCAAGAATGAAAAGGGAGCCGACGGCAATGAAACCCCTCTGAAGATGGATCGCGATGACGTGAAGAATCTGGTCGTCGGCATCGCCGCGAGCGCGCCGGACGGCAGCCCCCTCAAGGTGTTCAATGAAGCCGAGATCATCGCGGTGAATCCGGATCGCGACGGCAAGAGTTCCAACAAGTTCACCATCAAGACACTGGTCACCGATCAGACGCTCGTGCAAACCGAACTGGTCGCCCGCTTCCGCGACAAGATCAGCGAGCGGCAGGCCCTCAAGTTTGACGGCTCCGGGTTGACCGCCGAGCGTGCCGAGGTCTTCCCGATCACCAGCCCCGACATCGGCGTTCTAGTCGGCATGCCCGGCAAGGTTGGCCTGGCTCCGGAGTTTGACGGTGGCGTGGCCATCCTGCTCAAGAACATCCAGCCCGCTGTCTCTCTTGCCGAACTGAACGATCGACTCCAGCACACCCGCGAGAAGACCGAGTTCGCCGATATCGGTGCTCGCCCGCACGAGCTGCGCGTCATCGACGGCGCTGATTCGGCTGTCAAGACCGCCGTCATTCTCGTCCGCGATCCGGAGGTCAGCTTCCAGGATCGCAAGCGCTGGGAGACCGAACTCCGCGACCGCGAGTGGGGGGTCGCCTCCGCCGCGCTCACGCAGGCGCAGACGCTCGCAGAAGTCCAGAGCTTCAGCCCCGCCGTCGCCAGCACCTTCCGCGCTCAGGCCATCACCGCCGTCCTGCTCTCAACGCTGCTCATCGTCATCTACGTTTGGGTCCGGTTCAACTCCTTCCGCTACTCGCTGGCCGCCATCGTCTGCACGCTGCACGACTGCCTCGTGGCCATCGGCTTCGTTGCACTCGCCACTGTCATGTACGACTGGAACCCGGGGCTTGCTGGCAAGCTCGGCATCCTCCCCTTCAAGATCGACCTGAACGTGGTGGCCGCCGTGCTCACCATCCTCGGCTATTCACTCAACGACACCATCATCGTCATGGACCGCATCCGCGAGAACCGCGGCAAGCTCCCCTACGCCAGCCGCAAGGTCATCAACGACGCCATCAACCAGACCGTCAGCCGAACCATCATCACCGCCGGAACGACGTTTCTGGCGACCATGGTGCTGTACATCGTCGGCGGTGAGGGCGTCCGCGTCTTCGCGTACACCATGCTCATCGGCATCATCGTCGGTACCTATTCATCGATCGCCGTTGCCGCGCCGCTGCTCTGGGTCAAGGAAATGGACCCGCACGGCACCGAGCCCAGCGCAGGGCTGGCGGGCTCCGGCGGCAACCAACTGGATTCCGGGCGGGCCGCGGCCTGAAGCCGCCCCGCCCGCATGGCCGATGACGGGTGCGTGCTCCTTTCCGGGGCGCATTTCCCGATCCGAGCGTTGGAGCCATCGCCATGACGGAGAGCCCAGCACGAATCGTCGGCATCGCGTGCGTCCTGCTGGGCGTGTGGATTGTTACGTACTGGGTGTATCAACCCGTTCGCGCCAAGGTCACGCTGGATCCGCTGCCGGAGAAAGCGCCGGTCGCCGTAGCCCGTGTGCCGGAACCGGTTTTCGTTCAGCCGCCCCCGCTAGTGCTCCTGCCCACCCCGCCCGTTCCTCAGCGGCCAGTGCAGAAGACCCGCAAAGTACAGAAGATGGTCGAGCCGCAGTTCCGCGAGTATGTTGTCCAGAAGGGTGATACCAGCTTCGAGCGGATCGCCGCCCGTAAGGATGTCTTTGGCGACTCGACGAAGGCCGCGATCATCAGCCGCGCCAACCCGCTGGTCTCCCCGGATCGCCTGAAGGCGGGCGAGACCAAAGTCCGCATTCCTGTGGACCCTGAGAACATCCAGGGCAAACTCGTCTGGGTCGATGAGCCGATCCCCGATGAGCCCGTGGTCGTCACGCCGCCGCCCAAGCCCGTCTCGCAGCCGGAGGGCAAGACTTACACCATCCAGAGCGGCGACACCCTCTGGAGCATCGCCGAGAAGTTCTACGGAAAAGGCGTGCTCTGGCGGACCATCGCCGACGCCAACAAGGACACGCTCCCGGACCCGGACCGGCCCAAACTCGGGGCCGTCCTGCGGATTCCGCCCGCCCCGACTTCCTCACACTGAATCTTCGGACGGCCGCGCATCAAGCCGATACCCTTGCTCCCCACCCAGCGCACGGGGCTTGCCCGCGCGCCAACGGAGTTTTCCTGTGCCCGCAACCAAGCGCATTCTCGTCACCGGCGGCGCCGGCTTCCTCGGCTCGCATCTCTGCGAGCGGCTCGTGGATCAGGGCCACGATGTCATCTGCGTGGACAACTTCTTCACCAGCCAGAAATCCAACGTCGCCCACCTGCTGGGCCGGCCGAACTTCGAGCTCATCCGCCACGATGTGACGCACCCGCTCTGGCTGGAGGTGGATGAGATTTATAACGCCGCCTGCCCCGCCGCGCCGGGCCACTATCAGTACAACCCGATCAAGACGATGAAGACCTCGGTGCTCGGCGCGATCAACGTGCTGGGCATGGCCAAGCGCTGCCGCGCCAAGGTGCTGCAGTTCTCCACCAGCGAGGTGTACGGGGATCCGACGGTGCATCCGCAGCCGGAGAGCTACCGCGGCAACGTGAACCCGATCGGCATCCGCGCGTGCTATGACGAGGGCAAGCGGGCCGCCGAGACGCTCTTCTTTGACTACCACCGATCCAACAACGTGAAGATAAAGGTCGTTCGCATCTTCAACACCTACGGCCCGCGCATGCACCCCTTCGATGGGCGCGTGGTGAGCAACTTCATCCGCCAAGTGCTGCGCGGCGAAGATTTGACTCTTTACGGCGAGGGCAAGCAGTCGCGCTCGTTCTGCTATGTGGACGATCTGGTCGAGGTCATCATCCGCATGATGAACGGCCCGGAGGATTTCGTCGGCCCGGTGAACATCGGCAACCCGACGGAGTTCACGATCAAGCAGCTCGCGGAACTCACCACGCAACTGGTGCCGGAAGTGACGGGCAAGCCCGCCCGCAGCAAAATCGTCTACAAGCCGATGCCCGCGGATGATCCGACGCAGCGCCAGCCGGATATCACGCTCGCCAAAAGCAAGCTCGGCTGGGAGCCGAAGGTGCCGCTGCGCGATGGGCTGAAGAAGGCGATCGCGTATTTCGCGAGCGTGGACATCGACTCGTTCCGGGCACCGACGCCGAACTATTGACACGCTCCTTGAGCGAGAATTTTTCGTTGTGGGTACGCACTGCGTACGCGGCAATGTCCGTACACTCCGCGTCCCCGTACCGGAGTGCTCCATGCGACCCATCGCTTTCTGTCGTCCTTTGATGCTCGCCCAACTCGTCGGGCTGCTCCTCTGCCTGTTCGCCGCGTCCGCGTGGGGGCAGGTTGCCGGCGATTCCGAGGCCGTTGAGTCCAAGAAGGGCGGCATCGCTCGCTTTGTCGAGAAGGGCGTGAGGTTCGACACGTTCGCGCCATCGGTCGCGCTGGCCCGCGTCCCTAAGACCACCGGCGCGGCCGCCACGGACATCAAGGCCGCGCCGCTCTTCTGGAAGGACAAGGACGGCAAGTTCTGCGTTCGTGTGGACATTGATGCGGGGACATCTCTCTACGGCACCGGCGAGGTCGCTGGCCCGCTGCTGCGAAACGGGCGCAAGACGATCTGCTGGAATACCGACGCGTACGGCTACACGGAAGAGAACGCCTCGCTGTATCAGTCGCACCCGTGGGTGCTGGCCGTGCGGGCCGACGGTTCCGCATTCGGCGTGCTCGCGGACACCACCTGGCGCTGCGAGATTGATCTGACCGGCGCGGAGAAGGGCGAGAAGGCGTCGGGTTCGATCGTCTTTCGCGGCGAAGGTGCCGGATATCCGGTGTATGTGATTGATCGTGGCTCGCCGCAGGAAGTGATGACGGGTCTGGCCGAACTCGTCGGCACCATGCCGATGCCGCCGCTCTGGGCGATTGGCTATCACCAGTGCCGCTACTCGTACAACCCCGAATCCCGCGTGCGCGAGATCGCGCAGACGTTCCGCGACAAGAGCATCCCTTGCGATGTCATCTGGTTCGACATCGACTACATGGATGGGTATCGCATTTTTACGTTCGATAAATCGCAGTTTCCTGATGCCAAGAAACTCAACGATGATCTCGGTAAGCAGGGCTTCCACCGCATCTGGATGATCGATCCGGGCGTGAAGGCAGAGCCGGGGTACTCCGTATACGACCAGATGATGGCCAAGGACTTCGCCGTAAAGAGCGTTAAGAACGAGGTCTATAAGGGCGAGGTCTGGCCCGGTTGGTGCGTGTATCCGGACTACACGCGCCATGACGTGCGGCAGTGGTGGGGTGGCCTGTACAAAGCGTTCATCGACATGGGCGTCTCCGGCGTCTGGAACGACATGAACGAGCCGGCGGTCTTCAACGTCAAGTCCAAGACCATGCCCGAGGACAACATCCACACTGGCGGCCCTTGGGACACCCGCGTCTGGATGGGCAAGAGCGAAGAGGGCGCGAGCAAGCAGATTCTGCCGCCTGGGCCGCATCTGAAGTATCACAATGTGTACGGCACGCTGATGGCGAAGGGCACGTTCGAGGGCATTCTGGCGGCCGCGCCGGAGAAGCGCCCGTTTGTGCTGACCCGCGCTGGCTACTTGGGCAGCCACCGATACGCGGCGACGTGGACGGGCGACAACTCTGCGGAATGGGACGATCTCGAAGCGTCCGTCTCGATGGTTGCGAATCTCGGCCTCTCCGGCCAGCCCTTCTGCGGCCCGGACATCGGCGGTTTCAACGGCAACGGCGATGCGAAACTCTTCGCCCGCTGGATCGGCGTCGGCTCGCTACTTCCGTTCAGCCGCGGACACACCGGCAAGGGAAACATCAACAAGGAGCCGTGGGCGTTTGGGCCTGAGATTGAGCACACGGCGCGTCTCGCGCTGGAGCGCCGCTATCGCCTGCTGCCGTATCTGTACACGCTCTTCTGGGAAGCCCAGCAGACGGGCATGCCGATTCTGCGTCCCGTCTTCTTCGCGGACCCGAAAGATGCCGCGCTGCGCACCGAGGATGATGCGTTCCTGCTCGGCTCCGATCTGCTGGTGGTTCCCAAACTGACGCCCGAGCGTGATCGCACTCCGACACTGCCCAAGGGCATCTGGAACCAGCTGCAACTGGTGGATGAGGGCGATCATCCCGATCTCCCCAAGCTCTACGTGCGCGGCGGCGCGATCGTGCCCGTCGGGCCTGTGATTCAGTACACCGGCGACACCACGGGCAAGGTCGAACACAAGGGAATGCCGCTCACGCTTGTGGTCTCACTCGATGACACCGGGAGCGCGATGGGCAAGGTGTACGAGGATGACGGAGACGGCTTCGACTATCTGAGCGGTGGCTTTGCGGAGGTGACGTACGCCGCGCACACCGAGGGTGATCGCGTCATCGTCGAAACCAAGGACACCGTCGGCAACTGGCACCACGAGCAGCGCGATCTGCGGATCATGCTGCTCAAGGACGGCTGGTATTACCCGGGCGTCACGACGGATGGCATGCGGTACATGTTCCTGATGAAGGAGGCCACGCCGATGCACTTCAATCGTGAGACGCGCGCGATGCCCAAGGCGAAGTGATGTTGATCAACCGTGGATTCTCTGCGGTTTGGGTACCCCTCCGGTCCCCGGCGGGCTTCTTTTCTGTATCCGAAACAAACCCGCCGGGGACCGGAGGGGTACCCGGCTTCCAAACATAACTTGTATCACCGCGTCACCCGCACATCCCCGTGCGGGCCGATCTGCGTTCTCGTGCAGTCGATCACATCCTGCACAGTGATGCGGTTCATCATGATCTGCCCCGCCGCGGCGTCCTTATGGTCGTGTGCATCGCCTGGAATCAGTCGCTGCACCACATGCGCCGAGCGGCCATACGGCCCAACACGCTCCACGCGCGTCGGCCCATACAGCGCGACCAGCGGCCGGTGAAATCCGACGGCCATGTGGACCGCCGCCGAATCGCAGCCGACCAGCAGCGAGCATCGTTCGATGAGCGCCATGAGCTGCCCGACGCTTGTGCGCCCAATCATGTCCACAACACGCCCGTCGCCCGCGAACTCGGCCACCAGTTCCGCGCCCTGCTCGCGCTCGGACGGCGAGCCCACCAGCACCACATGATGAGTGCCGGGCACATCGCCCGCGACAAGCCGGCGCGTCAGGTCCGCGAATCGCTCCAGCGGCCACTGTTTTCCCGGCCAGCGGGTCATCGGCGCGATCACGGCGTATCCGCCGGTTTCGAGTCCCTGCTGTGCCTCGGCCCACGATCGATCCTCTGGCGCGGTATACAACCGCATGTCGTACACCGGCCGCGCTCCGACGTGCTCGGCGAGCGTCAACATGCGATCCACGGCGTGCGCGGCGCGAGGCGAATGGACGCGCTCGGTCAGCCCCAGCCATCCGAGTTCTGCCGCGTTGTCGAACCCGATACGCCGTGGTGATTTGGTCGCGATCGCAAACAGCCCGGAGCGGAACAATCCCTGGCAGTCCAGCACAAGGTCATACTTCCGCTCGCTCAGATCGTGTAGAAATCGCTTGACGTCGGGCGCAACGGATGGACGATACCACTCACGCAGTTTGGCACGCGGAAACGCCACGACGCCACTGAGCACCGGGTGCGACGCGATCGCGGGCGCGAAAGAGTCCTGCACCAACCAGTCGATCTGGGCCGCGGGAAACGCATGGCGCAGACTCGCCAGCACCGGCACGCTGCGGCAGACATCGCCGAGTGCGCTGGGCCGGATGATCAGGATGCGAGATGGAGGTGTCATGCTCTGCGTGCTAGAGAGTCTGGAAGACGCGACACGCTCTGGAATCACAGAGCCGTCGGCCCGGGCTACTTCTCTTCCCCCGCCGGATACGTACACCACGTCTTGTCCGTCTCCCACACGGTGATCGCTCGGAGCTTGGCAACCGGGCAGATACGTGTCACCTCGGGAGCGAGCAGTTCATAGCAGACGCGGGCGATGTTCTCGACCGACGGATTCACACCGCCGCGATGGACGTCAAACTCTGCGTTGTCCACGTTCAGGTGCTTGTGATCGAAGCGATCCACGATCGTTTTCGACGCGACACGCTCGACCTCGGCGAGCGAGATCCGCGCCCCGTCGCGGCTCACCGGCGAATCAACGCACGCCTCCACGCGATAGTTGTGCCCGTGTCCGCTCGGGTTGTTGCACTTGCCGAACATCGCGAGATTTTCGGCGTCCGTGAGCGATGCGCTGTGCAGCCGGTGCGACGCGGCGAACTCAAACTGCTGGCGCAGCAGCACATGCGGCTCGCCTGCGATCAATGGAATGGTGGTGGGGCTCATTTCAACCGAATAGTACGGGGTCAACTTCCACCGCACCAGCGTCACCCGTCCGCCCAGCGCATCATTCACCGGCCCGGAAACATCCAGAAGTGCACCCGCGGGGTCCATCCACGGACGTTCGCGGCAGGCACGCTCGATCACGGGGATGCCTGCCGAGCGAACGGCCTGGTCGATCTGCTTGATATTCAGGAAATACCCGGTCGATTCGCTGGGCGTGCCGCGGCAGCGTACTTCCAGTTCGTAGTACCGCCCCATGCCGCGCATGCTGGGATACGCCGCGAACGTGTTCAGCGGGTCGCCCCATTCGGGCGTCCCCATCGTGGCGTCGTTCACGCAAAACCGGACACATCTGGAGAGTTCAAGCATTTGCAGAACGGTACACCAATCCGCGGCCCGCTTCCGCCCCACCACCCTACTATTGCATCAAGTGGACCGCCTTTTCCTGGAGATTCCCATGTCCTGCTGCGTTTGCAAGTCGCCCATTGTTCTGTTTGCCACGATCGGCGTTGCGATCGCCGCGGCGGTCGTTTCTGGATCGGGTCACAACGATCCGAAGCCCGCCACTGCGAACCCAACCCAACAGCCGAAAGCCGATGAGCCAAAGAAGCCCGACGCCATGAAACCGGATGCGAAAATGCCTGAGCCCAAGCCCACTGTCGCTGGCCCATACGTTCTTGGCTACACGATGAACCGCATAGACGGAGGCAGCGAGGACCTTGCGACGTACAAGGGAAAGGTGGTGCTCATTGTCAACGTCGCCAGCCAGTGCGGCTACACCAAGCAGTACGCCGGACTGGAGAAGTTATACGAGTCGAAGAAAGCCGATGGCCTCGTCATTCTCGGCTTCCCCGCCAACGAGTTCGGCAAGCAGGAGCCCGGTTCCAACGCGGAGATCAAGGAGTTCTGCTCCGCCAAGTTCAACGTCACCTTCCCGATGTTCGAGAAGATCGTCGTGAAGGGCGAGGGCGTTGAGCCGCTCTACAAGCAACTCGCGGCCCAGCCCGCACCCATCGGCGGCGAGCCGAAGTGGAACTTCACCAAGTTCCTCATTGACAAGAGCGGCAACGTCGTGGCCCGCTACGAGCCCGCCGTGAAGCCCGATGACCAGGCGATGCTGAAGAAGATCGACGAGTTGCTTCGTGCCGCGCCGGTCGAAGGCAAATCAGAGCCGACGGGCGTAAGCCCCCGGCCACTTGGCAGGTGATTTCAAGTTCGGGACAGCTATTAGCGCAGACCGGGGGCTTACGCCCCTCGGCTCTGATGGGTCACATGCGCCCAGCGGCCATGTGGCTGAAGTTCAGCTCCAGATACCGCGCGACGTAGTCCACGATTGACTGGCACTCCGGAATTTCCGGGTTGGCCGTCATGCCCATCGGCTCGAAACGCATGCCGCGGAAACGCTGCACGGCGTCCTCCAGCGACAGCCCGTATTGCAGGGCCAGCGAGAAGGCGCGGCAGAACGCCTGGCACATGCCGCTCATCGTGGACCCTTCCTTGGCCATCTTGATGAACAGCTCGCCCGGCCGCCCGTCCGAGTGCAGCCCGACGGTGAGGTAGCCCTCGTGCCCGTTGATGCAGAACTTGTGAGTCAGGGAAGAACGGGTATTAGGGAGTGTTTGACGATGCACGACCATGCCGGGTGTCCTCTCAGCGTCCTTGCTTCACCAGCCGGAAACAATTGCGGCGATGCCACCGCCCACCTGCGAGATAGACAGCCCTGTCCGCTCGCGGCGGTCCGAACAACTCAATCGAAGTAAGAATGCTCGGTGCCTGCGCTAAACAGGCAACCTCGCTCGCATCCAAACCGCTGTGGCTATCGGACCGGCCACAAACGAGCCGCGAGAATATCTTGGCCTTGGCCAGACTGCAACTCTCTCTGAACGGAATCTTCACTTTGGCACGCGACTCGCACTTTCACTGGGAGAATCGGCGTCGGTTGATGTGGAAAACAGTGTTCTGATCTGGGATTCAAGCCCGTCCGTTCGCCTCTCACTGCCAAAACAGCAGTTTCGCCCCGAGGTTTGGCTGCCGATACACTTGAACCGTTCATGCCTGACCGCACTCGCCATCCCCGGCCCGTCCGCCGCTCGCCCTCGCTGGGTGTCAGTGGCGTCACGCTGCTGATGCTGGTGACGCTTGCCCTGACCACCACGCCCACCCTCGCAAAGGGCCGCGAGATTGGCACTTACAACTCCACTCGGCTTCAGCAAGCCACCGAACGGGCCATGCCGACCGAGCGGGCCATCAAGCGGCTCTCCGGACAGCGAGAAGTTCCCGACCGGCAGATTCGTCCGGTCGGTTCCGGGTCGCTCTTTTCCGCCGCGAGCGTCATTCCGCTTTCCCTGCCCACGATCGAACCGACAGCCGCAGCGGTCGTCGGCATTGCGAGTTGCCCCGACGAGCGTGTTCTGATCGCGCTCCTAAACCTGCCCCCGCCGCTGTGCTGAGCGGCCTTTTGGCCGTCACACAGGCAGCCAGTGTTCCATCCGGGGCGTTTGTCCGGCCACGCCGGGTTATTCGCTATCACCACTCCCGCCATCCACCGCGACGCCCGCGGCCAGACGTCTTTTCCAATGACGTCGGCCGGGCCGCATCGCCATCCGCAGAAAGTCTCCAATGGCCAAGTCCAGCAACATCAGCCAGGGCATTCCGATCGTCGGGCCCCTCCTGAACCTTCTGATCGGTTCCCGCAACGAACGGTTCGTGAAGCGCTACACGCAGCGCGTCGAGGCGATCAACGCTTTGGAGCCGCAGACCCGCACCTTGACCGACGGGCAGCTCCGCGCCATGGTCATCGAGTTCCGCCAGCGATCGGAAAAGGGCGAAGCCCCGGCGGACATGCTCGACGAAGCGCTCGCCGTCGCCCGCGAGGCGATGGACCGCGCCGTGGGCATCCGCAACATCTTCAACCCGAAATTTGAGGCAAGATTCAATCCCGATCTGCTTTCGGCCGCGGCTAGAGCGATGTACGAGGATGTCAAGCAGAAGGTCGCCGCGACTCCTGCCGCGCCGCCGACGGGCGAGTTTCTCGGCTGCACCGAGCCGCAGCCGAGCTGGCTGCAGATTGATATTCCGATTGAGTTGTACGAGGCGGTCCGCGAGATCTACAAGCTGTCCAAGCCCCCGTTCCGCGCCCGGCCCTTCGACGTTCAGCTCATCGGCGCGATGGTGCTCTCTGGTGGTAAAATCAGCGAGATGAAGACCGGCGAAGGCAAGACCATCGTCGGCCCGCTGGCGTGCTATCTGGCCGCGATCGAGGAGATGAAGGTCCACGTCGTCACCGTGAACGACTATCTGGTGCAGCGCGACCGCGACTGGACGTTCCCGTATTTCCACGCGCTGGGCCTCACGGTCGGCGCGATCCACCCGCAGCACATGCAGCCCGAGAGCATGAAACGCGACATGTACACCTGCGATGTGGTGTACGGAACCACCGCCGAGTTCGGCTTTGACTATCTGCGCGACAATATGAAGCGTCGCTCGGAGGATCAGGTGCAGAAGGGGCGGCAGTTCGCGATCGTGGACGAGGTGGACTCGATCCTGATCGACGAGGCCCGGACGCCGCTGATTATTTCCGGCGAGGCGCACGCGGATGCGCCGCGCTATGACATGGCCGACAACCTCGCCAAGCACCTGCTCGGCAAGCAGCGTCCCTGGCAGGAGGCCGACGACAAGGTGCAGAAGTGCATGCGCACCATCAAGGGCATCGAGGGCGACATCCGTAACGCCCGCGACAAGTCCAAAATCCCGGAGATGGAAGCACAGATGAAGGGCGCCAAGGCCGAGCTTCCGGCATTGGAGAAGGAACGCTCCCGCTTCGTGCAGTATTACGAGGTCGAGATGGACCGCAAGCAGGTCCACCTGACCCACGACGGCACCGCCGAGGCGCAGCGCGTCGCCAACGTCGGCTCGTTCTACGTCGGCGAGAACATGGACATGCCGCACCTGCTTTCACAGGCGGTCCGCGCGCACGTCGTGTACCAGAAGGATCGCGACTACATCATCATGCCCGTGGAGAACCAGCGCACCGGGCGCGAGGAGCCGGGGATCGTGATCGTGGATGTGAACACCGGGCGCCCGATGATCGGACGCCAGTGGTCCGAAGGGCTACACCAGGCCGTTGAGTCCAAGGAAGCCGTTCCGATCAAGCAGGAGACTCAGACGGTCGCCACCGTGACTATTCAGAACTTCTTCAAGATGTACAAGCGGCTCGCGGGCATGACCGGCACCGCCGACACCGAGGCACAGGAGTTCCACGACATCTACCGGCTGGATGTGGTCTCGATCCCTACGAATCTGCCTGTCAGCCGCGTGGATCGCGACGATCTGATGTTCCTGGTCGGCAAGGACAAGTGGGAGGCGATCACCGACGAGATCAAGGCGTTCGCGGACGTCGGTCGCCCCGTGCTGGTGGGCACCACGAGCGTGGAGAAGAGCGAGATGCTCTCCGCCATGCTCACCAAGAAGCACGGCGTGAAGCACGAGGTGCTGAACGCCAAGCCGGAGAAGATCGCACGCGAGGCCGAGATCATCGAGAACGGCGGCCAGCTTGGCAGTATTGTGATCGCCACCAACATGGCCGGACGCGGCACCGACATCAAGCTCGGTGCCTGCCCGCGCGAAGCTCTGCTGGACCACTGGCTCCGGCGCGGCATCGCCTCGCGCGAGCTGAAGATTGAGGCCACCGACGATCAGTTGCGGGAGAACATCTACCGCAAGATCGGTCCACGCGAGCTGGACCTGCCCAAGCACGAGGTGGAGCAGATGGCCGCGGCCGATCTGGAGATGAAACTCCTCCGGCAGTGGGCCATGAAGTACACCTGGATTTCTCCCAAGAAAATCGACAGCGCATCCGGCGAGGACCTCCGCGCGTGGATCGACGAGAACGGGCGTTTCCTTCTGCACCGCGTCCGCTGGTTCGAGAGCATCGAGGACATGGGCGGCCTGCACGTCATCGGCACCGAGCGACACGAATCACGCCGCATCGACAACCAGCTTCGCGGCCGCTCCGGTCGCCAGGGCGACAACGGCTCATCCCGGTTCTTCGTCTCGCTCGAGGATGATCTGATGAAGATGTTCGCCGGCGAGCGCACCATGAAGATTCTCTCCACGCTGGGCATGAAGGAGGGGGACGCGATCGAGCACCCCATGCTCTCCAAGAGCGTGGAGCGGGCGCAGCGCAAGGTCGAGGAGCGCAACTTCCAGGTCCGCAAAAACATTCTGGAATACGACGAAGTCATGGAGCACCAGCGCCAGGGCTTCTACTCCCTGCGGCAGCGCGTGCTGCAAGGGCGCGATGTCCGAGGTCTCATCTTCACCTACATCCGCGACGCCTCGCGCGACGCGGTCGAGCTGTATCTGAACAAGAACTACGCCGCACAATGCACCAGCGAGTTCGTGCGTCAGAAGCTGGAGGTGGACATCTACCCCGAGCGTCTCCGCAATCTCGAGATCAACGAGATGGAAAAACGCATCCGGATCGAGGCCAAGGAAGAGGCCCGGCAGATCATCGGCAAGACACTCGGCGAGTACATCTCCGCCGAGGGGAGCGAGATCGAGATCGACTTTGATGCCGAGGGCCTCTGCCGCTGGGCCCGCGCCCACTTCGGCGTGGAGTTCAATCCCGATGACATCCGCGCCAAGGGACAGCAAGGCCGTCGCGCCGTGCAGGACACGCTGACCGAGGCCGCCGAGAATCGCATCGACGAGGCGGACCTTTCCGGCCTGAAGAAGTTCACCGATCGCAGCTACGGCCCGACCGAGCTGTGCAAGTGGGCGGACGCCAAGTTCGGCATCGCCATCACGCCAGAGCAGGTGATGAAGGCCTCCGAAACCTCAAAGGAGAGCGTCGAGCAGCTCATCCTCGGCCAGGCCGAGGCGCTGTACACCAAGCGCGAGATCGAGTATCCCGTTGAGTTCATCATGAGCGTGACCATGTCCATGCTCCGCCAGAGTGGGCCGCAGGCCATCACGCACTTGGTGACTTGGGCCAACGAGCGCTATGCGCTGGGCTGGACGCCCGAGACGGTCATCAAAACCCCGCCCCCGCAGATCCGTCAGCAACTGCTCGACGCCTCGAAGGTCTTCGTCGAGACGCACACGCTGCAGAAGAAGATTGACGAGTGTTTGGCGATCACCGACCACGATGCGCTGGACAAGCACTTCACGGAAAAGCTTAACCTCCAGCCACCGGACAACATCCGTCGTCTGGTGGGCGCTGAGCGCGAGCAGGCGATTCGCTCCCGTGTGGAGTCGTCACTCCGTGCCGAGCTGCTCTACTTCGAGCGCACCATGCTCATCGACACACTCGACGAGCTGTGGAAGGACCACCTCTATCAGATGGACCAGCTCCGCGACTCCATCCACTACCGCGCCTTCGCCCAGCAGGACTCGCGGATCGAGTACAAGCGCGAGGGCTCCAAGATGTTCAAGGACATGATGGGTCTGGTCCGCGATCGCGTGACGGATTACGTTTTCAAGCTGCAACTCACGCCGCAGATCAACGTTGCGCCGCGCCCCGCGCCGGTGCAAGCCGCGCTGCAGAGCATTGCCAGCGGCTCGGGTGGTGGTGGGGGCGGGCTATACGTGCCACCCTCGGGTTCTGGCAGTGCCGCGCTCGCTGGTGGCATGATCTCCGGCCCGGGACTCGAAGTCGCTCCCATCGCACAGCCGACCGAGCAGCAGCAGCGTGCTCTGGATTCCGCGAATCGCGCGGGAACCAATGGTGATGTCAAGGTCGCACCCATCGTGAAGAAGGACAAGACCTTCGGCCGCAACGACACCTGCCCCTGTGGCACCGGGCGCAAATACAAAAAATGCTGCAACCGCGCCGATGGCACCTGCGACGAGAGCGGCAAGGCCCGGGGCGCAAGCCCGGACGATGCCGATGAAGCGTCGTAAGCACGCCGATACATATGGACAGACAACACGGGCCTGCCCCCATCCGGGGACAGGCCCGTTTTCGTTGCAGCGTCCGATTCTCCTCCCTGCCCGGATCGTGGGCCTTGGTTATTGGACATCGGCGGCCACTGGCCCTCCCCAGTCGGCGTTTGTTGCGCACTTGGAAAACTTTGACGTGCGTTGCCCCACTTTCCCAAAGTTACGCGAAGGAACCGGCGATGACGTGATCGAACCGCGTGCTCGTTTGCACGCGGCGGAGGCGACAACTTCCACGCGGCAGGCACCCAAGGCCTGATGACCAGCCGGCCGCAGTTCATTTTTCGGAGAGGTCCAATGTTCACCCGTCGTACGCGTACCGCCCGTGAGCTCGTGTCCAAAGCTGGCCGATTCCCGCTGATCGCGGCATTCGGCCTGCTGGCCCTGCCCTCGTTCGTCTGGGCCCAGCAGCCCGCGGCCGTGCGGGACCCCATGAAGGCGGATAAGCCCGCCAATGACGACAAGAGCAAGTCCAAGGTCACCGTCAGCGAACACAACACGGTGGACCTGCACCTGAAGGACGAGGACTTGAGCAACGTGCTCGAGCTCCTCTCCATCCAGACGCAGAAGAACATCGTCGCCAGCAAGGGCGTGAGCGGCAAGGTGACGGCGACGCTGTACGGCGTCACGTTCTACCAGGCCCTCGATGCCATCCTGCACGTCAACGGCTTCGGCTACGTTGAGCAGGGCAACTTCATCTACGTCTATACGAATGATGAACTCAAGGGCATTCAGGCCGCGCTTAAGAAGCGCGTCGCCAAAGAGATCAAACTCAACTACATTAACGCCGAGGACGCGAAGGAGTTCGTCTCCCCGCTGCTCTCCAAGGATGGCGGCGAGGTCAAGGTCAATCAGAAGACCAAGGACTTCACCATTCCGGACAAGTCCCCGGTGGGTAAGAACGACTACGCCCTCAGCGACACGATGGTCATCTTCGACTTCGAGGAGAACGTCGCCGCCATCGAGACGCTCGTCAAGCAGCTTGATACCCGGCCGCAGCAGGTGCTCGTGGAGGCGACGATCCTGCAGACCTCGCTCAACGAAGCGAACGCCTTTGGCGTGGACTTCTCCGTCATCGGCGACCTGAACTTTGTTGACTTCATCAACACCGGCGGCGCGCTCTCCGCGGCTAGCTCGCTCATCAAGGGCGGCAGCGGCTCATCCGGTCAGGGCGTTTCGCCCGCTGGTGATCGCGGCAACGCAGTCACCTCAACCGTCGGCAACACCAGCGGCCCCGGCGGCTTCAAGGCCGGCGTGATCGCCGGCGATGTGGGCATCTTCGTCCGTATGCTCGACCAGATCACCGACACGGTGATCCTCTCGAACCCCAAGATCCTCGCTCTGAACCGCCAGCCCGCCCGCGTGCTGGTCGGCAAGCGGGTCGGATACCTGAACACCACGCAGACCGAGACCTCGACCACGCAGACCGTTGCGTTCCTGGACACTGGTACGCAGCTCTACTTCCGCCCCTTCGTTTCCACCCTTGGCGAGGTGCGCATGGAGCTGAAGCCGCAGGTCTCCTCGGCTGAAATCCGCACCATTACCGACTCCGGCGGCCGCGCCGTGACGATCCCCGACGAGGTGACGCAGGAAATGGTCACCAACGTGAACGTCCGCGACGGCCAGACGGTCGTGCTCGGCGGTCTGTTCACCGACAACGCCACGTTCACGCGCCGCCAGGTTCCGTGGATGGGTGATATACCGATCCTCGGCGCGGCCTTCCGTGGCAACGAGGACACCACCGTCCGCAGCGAGATCATCTTCCTGATCACTCCGACCATCGTGACCGACACGCTCATTGCGGGCGCATCGGATCGCGCTCTGGGCGACATCGAGCGCACCCGCGCTGGCATGCGTCAGGGCCTGCTCCCCTGGAGCCGCGAGAAGATGACCGATCAGGCCAACGTCGAGGCCGAGCAGCTCGCCCGCGACGGCAAGTATGAGGAGGCCCTGCACAAGGTGAAGGGCTCGCTCTCGCTCAACCCGAACCAGCCCGAGGCGTATCGCCTGCGTGAGAAGATCACCGGCATGCGTGAGCACTGGTCCAACCCCAGCATGCTCGACTCGTATCTGCAGTCCGAGGTTTCCAAGCGGGTGGAGAGCATCCCCGCCGCGCCCTCGCAGCAGGAAAATCTGAAGCCCCGTGGCTCCGTCAACGTCCCGATGGACAAAGTCGTTCCGCCCGCCCCGCGTGCGAACGCGACTCCGATCGGCGCTCCGGCGAGCACCGTTTCATTGATCGTGATGCCCGGTCAGGGCAACGTCCTACCCGTGAACTCTGGCGAGGCGATCACCATCAGCACCCCCGGCAGCAATCTGCTCGGCGGCACTAACAACAACGGCACAACTACCGAGCAGGGCACCGCCACCCAGCCCGCGCCGACTTCTACAACCAATGCGGAGCAGCACTCCGACGCGAGCCCGAGCAACACATCGAGCACGCAGACGAACAGCAACACCGCGCCCACCGCTTCGGCGATGGACACGCTGGCTCAGACCATGGCGATGCAGAACTCCACACCCGTGGTGGCCGCTCCCGTCAACGCTCCGGTGATGACCGCAATCAACACCGAGTCATCCAACAACAGCTTCGTCGCTCCGATGCCCAATAGCGGCTCGGATCAGGCCGCGAACGTCACGTCTACTCCGACGTTCACCAGCACGACCACGCAGAATGTCGAGCCGACAGCGGCCGCGTCTGTCAAGATTTCCGCCAGCGAGAAGCCGCAGCCGACCTACACGGTTCCGAAACTCTCCGCCGACGAGCTCAAGCTCACCGATGAAGTTCGGGCGTCTCTCCCCGGCCTCCGCGGCCAGATCGAGCTCTTCGGCCTCATGAACAGTGGCCAACAGCCCGAGCTTGGCAAGGGCGAGCACAACGGCTGGGCCGAACTCGTGAGCGCCCAGTTCATCAAGACCGCTCCCGTCAACACCTACGTTGGCGGCGAGAACGGCTCCAAGGTCGTCATCGGCGAGAAGCCCAGCGATACCTTCCAGTCCGATTACGGCTGGGTCTTCAACCCCAAGACCGGCCAGCTCTGGGCCGCGGGCTTTGATGCCAAGGACCGTCCTCTGGCCAAGTCCACCGCCAGCGCGGCCAAGCCGGCCGCAAAGACGGAGCCCGCGCAGGTCACTCCCGTCAAGACCGAGCCCGCCACGGCGGGGGTCGAGACGGAATCCAGCAGCAAGTAAATCGCACGATTTGTCAAATCAGGGACGTGGGAAACAAACCCCACGTCCCTTTTTTTCCGATATCACCGGACCAGACCCATAACCGGAGCACCCGCATGAACCGCACACCTCGCACCCCCCGCCTGATCCGCACCGCAACGCTCGCTCTCGCCACCCTCGCCGCCGCGGCCCTGACCGGGTGCGGCGCCCTCGGCAAGCATGGCCAGTTCACACAGGAGCATCTGAACCAGGCCCAGGAAAAGATGACGATGCTCAAGAGCGGCACTGAGTGGCAGATGGCCCACCAGCAGTTCCTCGCGGGCGATCTGGACAAGGCACTCAAGACGGTCGATCGCTCGATCGCCATGAACGGCACCGTGCCCAAGAGCCATTTGCTCCGCGGGCGCATCATGCTGGAGAAGAGCCGGCTGGAGGAAGCCCGTCAGGAGTTCCTCACGGCGCAGAAGATCGATCCCGCGTTCGTCGAGGCGTATTACTACGCCGGAATCGTGTACGAGCGCGTGAACCAGTCCGACGAGGCGCTCGCCAGCTACACCAAGGCGATGGAGCTGGACTCCGCGAACGCGCAGTACGTCGTCGCTGCGGCGGAGATGCTCATCAACCAGAACAAGCTCGACGAGGCCAGCCAGTTGCTCGTGGATCGCAAGCAGTATCTCCAGTACAACGCCGCGGTCCGCCAGACCATGGGTCACATCGCGGAACTCAAGTCCGACAACGCGGGCGCTGTCGTGCTGTTCACCGAAGCGCTGCTGCTCGCTCCCGGTGATCAGTCCATCAGCGAGGACCTGGTGCAGGCGCAGATCTCCACGGCCCAGTACGCCGAAGCGGAATCGCTGCTCGGCAAACTTCTGGCCAAGGAAGAGAACAAGAACCGGCGTGACCTTCGCGGAATGCGGGCCAAGTGCCTCATCGCGCTGAACCGCCCCGTGGACGCCCGCACCGCGCTCCAGGAACTTACCGCCGACAAGGATGGCTCCGCCGATCTGCGTTCGTGGATCGACCTCGGCAACGTCTGTGCGATTCTGCACGACAAGGGCGGCCTTCGCAACGCCATGCAGCGGGTGATGGCGATGGCACCCGATCGCCCCGAGGGCTACATGCTCAAAGCGATGTTCTGCCGCCAGGACAATCGTCTCAACGATGCGCTTGCCGCGGCGGACGCCGCAACGGCGAAGGCAGGCAAGAACAGCGCGCCGTTTGTCCTCAAGGCCATCATCCAGCAGGACCTCGGCCAGATGGCCGAAGCCCGCACCACCCTCGCACAGGCCCAGCAGGTGGACCCGCAGAATCCGCAGGCGAGCGCGCTGTTGCAGTCAATCGATCGCACGGTCGCAAGCCCGGAAACCCAACCGTAACTCCAGTCACATGCACATCACTCGAAGCCCCGGAGCAGTCCGGGGCTTTGTTGATTTTGAGACGACATATTCATCCGCGCACGTATGGATTGCTCTTCCGCTCGCGCCCGATCGTCGTCGCGGGTCCGTGCCCCGGATACACGCGCACTTCACTCGGCAGCGTGTACAACCTTTCGCGGATGGATCGCTCCAGCGTCGCCAGATCGCCGCCGGGAAAATCGGTTCGCCCGATTGAACCGGCGAAGAGCGAATCGCCGACGATTGCTGTTTTCGACGGCTCGTGATAGAGCGTGATGCTTCCCGGCGAGTGCCCCGGAGTGTGCAGCACCCGCCAGCGCATGTCGCCCAGCGCGAGCGTCTCACCCTCGTCGATCATGCGGTTTGGCTCGGGCGTCGTGATCGACTGTCCGGACATCGCCGACAAATTCAGCATCGGTTCCCACAGCCACTCCCGCTCCAGCGGGTGTACGAGCAAGGGCGTGCCGGGGAATGCGGCGAGCACCTCCCGCACCCCTGCGATATGGTCCACGTGCGTGTGCGTCAGGATGAGGGCATCGGGGGTCAAGCCAGCCCCGCGCACAAACTCAATCAGCGGCCCCGGCTCAAAGCTGGCATCCACGATCCAGCACGGTCCACCCGCCGGTTTCGGGCAGGGAGTGACCACATAACAGTTTGTGGCAAACGGACCCAGCGTGAAGCACTCCACGCCCGGTTTGGGCGTTTGGCTGGTAGATGCGGGGTCTGCTCGGCTGGGGTTGGCCATTGGTCGATACTATTCCGTAGTCGGGCCGGGGCGGTTTGATGCGGTTCGTAGTACGAACGCATCCGGCGGCTGGAAGAGTGGGTATGGTGTAGAACGCCGCTCGGGCGGGCAATCACGGAGGACGACCAATGGCTGACTCAAACTACTCGCAAAACGATGGCAACCTGCCCTCCGGTCCGATCCAGCCGCGCCAGCGCGCCCCGATCAGCCCGTTCGCCGCGATCCTGCTGGACCACGGATTTCCGCTGGTGCTGAGTCTTGGCCTGATTGTGCTCGGCACCGTGATGAAGACGTGGCCAAACGACGCGATCGCGGGCGTGGTGATTCAAGGCATCGGCGCGCTCGGCTTCATCGTCGTGCTCACCATCGCGCCGCTCATGTGGCAGATGCGCAAGCGTGCCCAGCAGAACGCGGTAATCTCACGCAAGATGGACACGCTCGTGAGCGCGATTCAGCACCTTGGCGACCACGCGATGGTCTCCGATGATGCCCGTCGCGTGCTCAACCGCGGCGCGGAACGGAACATGCTCTGCAAAGCAATTGAAGAAGACATCCATGCCCAGGCGTGGGACGCCGCGCTGGTGCTCTGCGATGAGCTTGCCCAGCGGTTCGGCTATCGCCAGGACGCGGAAGAGTTCCGTGCCCGCATCGAGCTGGCCCGCTCGGAGATTCAGGAGCGCAAGGTCGCCGATTCCATCGCGCGGCTGGACGGGCTCATCGTGCAGCGTCGCTGGGATGTCGCCGCCAACGAGGCCCGGCGCATCCAGCGGCTCTTCCCCGATTCCACCCGTGTGGAACGTCTTCGCGACCGCGTGGAGCAGGCCCGGAGCGTGTACAAGGGCGATCTGGAGCGTCGATTCCTCGACTCCGCTCAGCACGGCAAGGTGGACGAGGCGATGGTCCAACTCAAGGAACTGGACGCGTATTTGACGGAGGAAGAGGCCGCGCCGCTCCGCGAGGTCGCCCGCGGCGTGATCTCCAAGGCCCGCGACAACCTCGGAGCGCAGTTCAAGATCGCCGTGCAGGACCGTCAGTGGGCACAGGCCGCTGCGCTTGGCCGCCGCATTGTCAATGAGTTCCCCAACACGCGAATGGCGCAGGAAGTCCGTGGGTTGCTGGATGGGATTCTGGCGAAGGCGAATCAGGGGGAGCCGGTGGGGGCGCGGAACAACTGAGATTCAGAGGCGAGCGGCGCGAGCTGCCGGTGCCTTGATCCTGGCTCAAAGGGCTTGCCATCGCAGAGTATCGGACGCATCAGAAGTCCCGACGGCAGAATATCCAGCACGCGATACCCAGTATCACTGCCTCGAATCCGAACGAAGTGCCGAGAATCCACCAGAGCGGACGCTTGTTGAGCGAGTCCTGCGGATCTTGGCGGCCGCCGCCATCATTGAGTTGATCGATCATTTTGAGAAACCCGTCCCAGTCGCTTTTGTCGATCACCCACCGCTGAAACAGGTCCTTAGTCTCGCCGGTTTTGGGGAACACGGTATAGGCCGTGTAGAACCGCGTATGCCACTTGCGCGCGGACTCCAGATCGTCCAAGCTTGCCGGCAACTTGGCATCAAGTGCAGCGAGTTGCTTTTGCCTGTCCGCGCGGCGTGAGCGCAGCGAATCAATGTTTGTGTCGGTTGCCGCTTCGAGCATCTTCTCGCCGGCTCTGAGGAGGCGGTTGGTTGAGCCGCGCGCTTCTCGTCGAGAGCGGATGTCTGGTTCGTCGGTGGGTGTCGCAGCCGGTGCGGGATCGGTGACACTGGTTGAACCCTTCCGGCTCTCATCCGGAGCGGGTGGTTCAGGCGTGTTAGGTGCGGGCGTTGGTGCGGCACGCTCGATCTGGGCGTCCAAGTCCTTCAGAGCAGTTTGGAGTGAAACCTGCTGATCTTGAATGCGTTTGACGACGCGCTCCGCACCGTCACGCTGGCCTAGGAAAACACTTTCGACCGTGCCCATCGCCCAGAAACCGAGCCAAAGAACGAGTACGGCCAAGAGCGACATAAGCGTTGATCGAGTCACCAAGCCGACGAGCACGCTGATGCAATGCAGGAACGAGAAGAACATCGCCATGATCGGAACGATCAGCAACGGGCGAGCGTCCCACACGCTACTCCGAAGCCCAATAACCAATATCGTCCCGAATGCAAAGACCCCGGCTTGGAGTCCGACAAATGCCAGCCCGGCGACATATTTGGTCAGAAAGAGTCGGAGGCGCCCGATCGGCTTGGCGAGTGTGAGCTCGATGGAGCCACTGGAAACAAGGTCCGGGATCATGCTGGCGGTGGTGATGAGTGCCAGTATCGTGGCGCCCCACCCCAGCCAGAGGTTGATGCCAAACCAAGAGTAGAGAAACTTGTAAAACGCCGACGCGGAGATCGCCTTGCTGCTTACAAGCATGGCCGGACCCGTCTCCAACTTTGCCCCGAAGATGCTCACGCCTCGATCGGTCTGCACTGGCAGGGCGAGCGCCGCCACGATAACCAGAGAGATGCTCAGCGAGATCCAGAACAGTTTCTTGCTGTTCAGCTCCCGATACGCATCCAGAAAAATGGCGAGTGTTTGTCGCATGGTGGATTTGGTGAGGATCAATCAGGGCTTGACATCGGCAGCGCCCGGCTTGAACTCCTTGCCGGTGTTCGGATCGGTGACGGCTTTCATAAACAGGTCTTCGAGCGACTCCCGCACCGGCCGAACGGCGCGGATAGTGATTCCCTTCGCCCGCAGCGCATCAATCAGCGGCTGCACGGCCGCGGGATCGTCGGTGCCGACACGAATGCCGGTGCGGTCGATGGTGAGCGGGATGCCGGAGGTGGTGCTGCCACGGATAATCATCGCGGCGGGGGCAACCATTTGGCCCGAGCCGCTTGGTCCCGCCAGCGCGGCGATCTCCGAGACCGGCTCCAGCCGCGAAACATGCGCGAGCGCGGCAGGCAGAAATACATGCGGCGGCGTCTCATCGCTCATTCCCGCTGGCGCGGAGACCTCGATTTCGTAACGCCGACTGTCGCGAGTGAGTTCGTCAATGCTCCCCTGCGCCGAGACGCGCCCCTGCACCAGAATCGCAACCCGCGTGCAAACCATTTCCAGTTCGCTGAGCAGATGCGAGTTCAGGAAAACGGTGCGACCTTGATCGCGGAGCGTCGTGAGAATCTGCCGGATGTCGCGCCGTCCGACGGGATCGACGCCGTCCGTCGGCTCATCCAGCACTACAAGTTCCGGGTCCATCATCAGCGTGTTGGCGATGCCTAGACGCTGGCGCATACCCTTGCTGAAGCCCTTCACCTTGTGATTCGCCCAAGATGTCAGGCCGACCAGTTCCAGCAGTTCCTGCGACTTCATCCGGCGCGTGGCGCGGGGCACATCGCTGAGCGCTCCGAAATAGTCCAGAAGTTGCGAGGCCGTGAGGTAATCCGGAAAGCGGTGATGCTCGGGCAGATACCCGACGCGCCGCAGTGAACTTTTGTCGCCCACCGGCCGCCCGAGCATCAGTCCGCGGCAGGTCGTGGGCCGGATCACCGTCATCAGAATCTTCACCAGCGTGCTCTTGCCCGCACCATTCGGGTAGAAGCCCGAAGATTTCGCCACGATGCACGCGCATGTCGATCTCGCGCAGCGCGTGGACTTTCTTGGTGCCGAACGCGCCAGAGTAGGTTTTTGAGACCGCGTGCAGATCGAGCGCAAGGTCCGAGAGCGTCCGCGCCGAGGGGCCGCTGAGGGGCGTATCGAGAATGGAAGTGGCGGATGACATGGTGTGGGTTGTTGTGAGGCGAGAAGCGTATCCGATCCAATCGCGCTCCGGGCATTCAGCCCACATTCCCCGAGTAAAGCCAATCTCGGTCAGCACGCAGAGGTCCGCAGGGGTCGCGCCGGGGAGCGCGGAGAAGAAGGTGTGAAACTCGCTCTCAATTCCATCCTCTTTCTGCGAACCTCCTCGCAACCCCTGCTGACCTCTGCGTGCTGGTTCTGAGGACTTTGCATTTACCCTGATGCCCCCGTGCTCTCCACACCAATGGCAAAGGGGCGACCGGCCCGTGCCGGTCGCCCCTGGTGATTCGGATTCGTCTCTCCGCGATTGCGGCTGCCGCTTACTTCTCGTCGTGCTTGGTGGCATCGGCCGATTCGGTCGCCTTGCTCGCGCGAACGTTGAACGCCTCGACCAGTTCCGCCTGCCAGGGGTGCTCGCCCATCCACTCCACCTTGCCGGTGGCAATGTCGCAGACCGCGCCGACGATCTTGATCTCGTTCTTGCTCACAGCCGCACGTATCTCGGGGCTGCGCTTGAGCAGATCGGTGATGGTCTGCCAGACATTCTCTTTCACGGCCAGCGGTGCGATCTGCTTCTCGTCAATCTCCGGGTTGTTCCGCTTCACACGTTCAACGGCAGGAGCGATGTTTGATACCAGCTCTCCGAGCGCGCCGTGCAGTACCGCGCCGCTGGCCGCCGCGGCGACCGCGCCGCACTTGGTGTGGCCCATGACGACAAACAGCGGCGTCTTGAGGTGCTCGTTGGCATACTCCAGTGTGCCGGTTTCGCTCGTGCCCGCGACGTTTCCAGCGACGCGGACGACGAAGATCTCGCCGACGCCGCGATCAAAGATGCGCTCCACGGGGAGGCGAGAATCGGCGCAGGTCAGAATGGAGCAGAACGGCTTCTGTCCCTTCTCTGCCATCATCACACGGCGTGACGGCTCTGTGTTCGGGTTCTCGTCCTTGTCCATCACCCAGCGCTGGTTGCCCTCTTGCAGCATCTTCAGCGCGGCATCCGCCGTGACGGGCGCATCGGCCGCGCTCGCGGCGGAAGTTGCCTTGCTCACCATCTTCGGCTCGGGCTTGCTCTCCCCGCTGCGCATGGAGATGGTGTGGACGTCGGGCTTCGCGTCTGTTTTCGCTTCGGACTTCGCTGCTTCTTTGCGTTCGGATCTCGGCGCTTCTGTCATCGGCTTGGCCGCGGGTTGTGCGTGCGCATCCTTCGCGGGCGCGGCGTGGCCATGGTCATCATGGTCCGCGGCGACCGCGGTATGTCCGTGCTCATCATCGAGCGCAAACGCCGGAGCCGCCGTGCCCAAGCACGCGAGGACACAGGGAGCAGCCAGAACAGCAAGAGCGCGGCGGGCACAACGAATACGCATAGAGAAACTCCATGAAGAACCGTGGCCGGGCGAAGTGTCCGGCACATTGGCTATCGGGGAGGTCGATGCGCGGCTGGATGAACTTGCCCGGATTGCTGGCCTGTGCTGGACGCGGAAATGGACTACACGCCTGTATCGGGGAGGAGGTGGCAGCACGTCTCCTCGGAGTTATCCGCGCTTGCGTGCTACGATATGGAAGACGTGCCAGTGCTTCAGCTCGCCCATAGTGGTGCGATCATCCTTCTCTTCTTCGCGGAGTTCCTCGAAGACGAAATCGGTGAACATGCGATCAACCGTGGTGCGCGGCACACCAGTGGTTTTTCGGACGTGCGCCCATGTGTCGCGGTCGCCAAAGATCTGGCCCGCGAAGCGGCCGCCGGGACGGATACGAGCTGCGATCCACGCCCAGAGTGCGGAGAGTTCGCGTGCTGGGCAGAACGGGAGCGAGAACGATGCGTTGACAAGATCGACCTGCGGAGTTTCCACCTCGCTCACCCCGATCGGCACGGATCGAGCGTAGAGAAGCGGCAGCATCTCCATCATGCACTGCACGGCGCAGACACGAGCGTGTTCAGCGGGGCGGAGTGAATCGAGGACGATGTCGATCCCCTTGGCCGAGCCGTCGGTGATGAGCAAGGACCACTGCGACTTGCCCTTGTGGCGGAGAAGTTCGCGCGTGTCGCGGCCCTCGCCGCAGCCGAGGTCGATGGCGGTGCGTTTGCGAACCCCTTTGCCTTTGGTACGAGCGTCTTCCTCATCAAAGAGCGAAAGCGCTTTGACCAGCGTCTCACGGGCGGGCTTGCCCTCAACGGCGTTGAAATATCCCGGCCAGTCAAACTCCGCAGCGAAGTCCATCGCCTTCTTGGGCGCGGGCGCAGCGGTAAGAGCCCGCGGCTTTCGCTTCGTGCGAACGGCATTCCACCCTGACTTTTTCGGAGTTCGCGCCCCAGGAGATGCGGACGCACGCGGTTTTCTCGGTTGTTTGGCCATACGCTGAGGACAATGTACGCAACCACACGCGAGTTTGTCCAAGCGCTTGAAAAAGCCGGCGAGCTCGCTCGCATCAAGGCCCGCGTCTCGCCGCTCCTTGAGATTACGGAAATCACGGATCGTCAGAGCAAGTCGGCCGCGCCGAATCTGCCCAGCGATGCGACTCGTCGCACCGATCCCAAGTTCCATCATCTCGGCGGCAAGGCCCTGCTCTTCGAGAACGTCGAGGGCTCGGGCATACCGGTGCTCATCAACCAGTTCGGCTCGTATCGCCGCATCGAGATGGCTCTGGGTGCCACGGTTCTCCGAACCGGGTCTTCAGTTTCCGAACCCGGTTCGGAGAACCGGGCTACTCAGGGCCTCGAAGCCCTCGCCGAGCGACTCGGCAAGCTTGTCAAGCCCGAGCCGCCGCCGACGCTGATCGCGAAACTCAAGATGATTCCCGAGCTGCTCGAACTCGCACGGATTCCGCCCAAGCGCGTGAGCAGCGGCATCTGCCAAGAAGTCGTCATCACGGGCGATCAACTCGATCTCACGTGCCTTCCACTGCTGCGCTGCTGGCCGCAGGATGGGGACTTCGCGTCGATGGGATATCCGGCGGATGTGAACGACGGCATACCCGGCCTCGGCCGCGGCGAGCAGTGGGAACGCGAGCACCGCGGGCGCTATATCACGCTCGGCGGCATCCACACGATCCACCGTGACGATCTCGGCCACCCCAGCCCGCCCAGCCGCAACATCGGCATGTATCGCGTGCAGCTGCTCGGCAAGAGGCACATGGCGATGCACTGGCACATGCACCACGACGGAGCACGTCACTGGCGCTCGTGGAAAGCCAAAGGCGAGCGCATGCCCGTCGCCATCGCGCTCGGCGGCGAGAGCGTGCTGCCATACGCCGCGACCGCGCCGATGCCGCCGGGAATCAGCGAGTTGCTGCTCGCGGGATTTCTCAACCGCGGCGGGATTGCGATGGTGCGATGCAAGACTGTGCCCATAGACGTTCCCGCGAACAGTGAGATCGTCATCGAGGGATATGTGAATGCGGATGCGGGCATGCCCGGCTTCGATCCGCGCTCGTCGGGTGCAACCATTGGCCCCGGCGGCGTCTTCGAAGGCCCCTTCGGCGACCACACCGGCTTCTATTCGTTGCCGGATCGCTATCCGCTGCTGGAAGTCACAGCGATCACGCACCGGCGCGATCCGATCTACCCGACGACGGTGGTGGGGTTGCCGCCGCAGGAGGACTACTTCATGGGGAAGGCGACTGAGCGGCTCTTTCTGCCGCTGCTCCGCACGATCATTCCGGACATCATCGACTACGACTTGCCTATGTTCGGCGCGTTCCACAACTGCGCGTTTGTGAAAGTAAAGAAGGAATATCCGTTGCAGGCCCGGCGCGTGATGTGCTCCATCTGGGGCGCGGGGCAGATGGCGTGGACCAAGACGATCGTGGTTGTGGATGAGGATGTGGATGTCCACGACACAGATGCCGTTCTGCGAGCGGTGGGGGAGAAGTGCGATCCGACGCGCGATGTGGAAGTCGTGCGCGGCCCGGTGGACATTCTCGACCACGCCGCACCGTTCCTCGGCGCGGCCGCGAAGATCGGCATGGACGCCACGCGGAAAACCAGCGAGGCGGAAACGCATCGGCATGTGGAGGGACTTGCTGCGCAGTTTTGCGCATCGTCGCCCGTCGTTGCCATCACCGGCGCGGCCGCGCGGGCGACCGAGCAGCGTGTCCGCACGCTCCCTGGCGTGCTGGATGCCCGCGTGCCGGATGAACTCGGCGGCTGGTGGCTGCTGCTGCGGATCGACAAGCGTGCGGCGGGCGATGGTCTGCGGGCGATCAAGGCGATCGGCGGCATTGCGGATGAGATTGGTCTTCCCGCGTGGACGATTGCCGTCGGTGCGGATGCCGACCTCGCGGACCTGAACAATCCCCTCTTCCACTGGCTCGCCCACATGTCCCCGGAACGCGACCGTTCGCTGAGCATCTGCGGCCGCCGCGTCGCGTTTGACAGCACGCCCAAGATGCCCGGGGACGAGCAGTGCGGATATCCGGTGCGTGATTGGCCGCCGATTCTGCGGATGAATCCCACCGTTATCGAGACGGTAGCCAGCCGCAAGGTGGAATACGGGGTCTAGGAACTCGGTAGGTGTTCGGTCGGCGTTGCGGATTCTTTGTGTTGCTCCAACAGTGTGGTAGGATTTTGGTGAACGGCCCGAGTGAAACCGGGCCGCGGAATCCATCGGAAGGAGCGCATCGTGACCACCACTCGCACTTGGATTGCATCGTTTGTTCGTCGGAGCGCGGCAGTCGCTTGTGCCGCGGCGGCACTGCTGGGCGTTGCGACCTCAGCGCACGCGACCAACGTTTGTGGCACGATCAGCACCAACACGACTTGGTCGTTCATCAACAGCCCGTACATTCTGACCTGCGATGTGGTCGTTGTCGGCGGCGCAACGCTGACAATCGATCCGGGTGTGCTCGTGAAGTTCGGCCCCAACACCCGGCTGAAAGCGCAGACCGGGAACATCATGGCGATTGGCACCGCGTCCAGTCATGTGAGTTTCAACTCGTCATCGGACCCAACAGGGTTCGGAGTCGAGCTCGTCAACGGCTCGGGCGGCGACGGGACGTTTGACTATTGTGACTTCTCAACCTTGAACACTGGCATTCTCTACGGTTGCTGCAACAACTCGGTGGCGGCGGGCCCGGTGCGCAATAGCACATTCACGGGGTGTGTATATGGGATGCAGGCGTATCACGGCTCGATCCACCGCCAGGTCGTCAACTGCACGTTCGTGAACAACGTGTACGGCACCAACTACGTCGCGTATGCGGACTTTACGAGCTGCGTTTTCCAGAACAGTGGCGTGACCGGCGCGGATGTCGGCGGGCAGTGCAACTTCACGCTCTGCACCTTCCTGAACAATCCGACCGGCGTCGCGGCGCAGACTGGTCAGAGCACCAATCTGGACCGCTGCGGTATTGTGAACAACACGATCGGGGTTCAAGGGTGCGATCTGATACGTCGCTGCTCCATCTACAACAACGTGAAGGGCATCAAGGTCAACGGCTCCCCGACCATTGAGTGCTGCGACATCTACGCCAACACGACGTACAACCTGGAGATGCTCTCCAGCACGAGCGTGAGCGCGCCGAACAACTGGTGGGGCACGACCAGCGCGCCCGCCATTGATGCCTTGATCCGAGACGGCTTCGATCAAGTCGGGCTGGGTTTTCTGACCTACACGCCCAACCTCGCGGGCCTGGAGGCGACGACTTCCACCTGCGCGTGTACCTCGCCGACTTTCACGCTCCAGCCACCGGCATCACTCTCGAAGCGCCCGGGACAGACGGCTGCAATGACGGGAGTCGTGACGGCGACCGGTGCGCCGACGTATCAGTGGAAGCGCAATGGTCTTCCAATACCCAACAACTTCCGCTTCACCGGCGTGAACACACCCACGCTCACGATCAATCCCGTCGCCGACCCCGGCTCTGAATCAGGGTGGACCGACGCGGGCAGCTACACGCTGGACGCGACCAACGTGTGCGGCGTGGCAACCAGCAACGCGTGCGTGCTCAGCACGCCGCCATGCGTGCCGGATGTGGATGCGAACGGGATCGTCAACGTGGCCGATATCTTCGCGTTTCTGACGGCGTGGTTTGCGGGTTGCCCGTAACCAGCGAGCCACTCGCGCTCACTGAAACAGCTTGACCCGTTCCGCCAGCGGCGACACCAGCTGGCCCCACATGGAGTTGCCCTTCACCTTTTCGATTTGCGAGGTGAAGCCGGAGTTGGTGGACTTGAGCTGCGGGCCGAAGGCGGAGATGAGATTCGCGCGGTCCTCGCCGCTGGTGGCCGCGAGCGTCTGATACGCCGAAGAGGCCTGCTTCACCATCGGCTCGGCTTGCTGCACAAGCTTGAGCGAATCCTGATACCCGTTCACGTTTTTCAGCGCGCCGGTGAGCTGCGACACGTTGCTGAGATACGAGTTCGCCGCGTCCTTGAGCGCAGGGGCGAGGAGTTCCATCGCCGTCTTGCTGCCCAAACCTCCGAGGCCACCCATGCTCTGGCAACCAGAGAGCGGCGCGACGGTAAAGGTGGCGAGGCCGAGGGTGAGGAGGGCGGCGCGGGCGAGACGGGAGGGCATGGGGGGCTCCGGGTGGAGAGAATTTCGATAAAGTGATCGAGTAACATGCAAATGGTATCACCTCCCGACACCTCGCCGGAATAGGCTTCGAATATGGGCAGCCGGTTCAACTTCACTGCGAAGAATTCTAATGACCTGACCCAGCAACGGTGGACACAAAGCTCCGAGGGCTACAACAGCCCGAGTAAAGGAGTCCACCATGAGCAAGAGCGTCAGCAAGAGCGTCAGCAAGAGCGTCGGCAAGAGGGTCTATACGGAAGAGTTCAAGCGGTCGGCCGTTGAGATGGTCGTGGTGCAGCGGCACACCATGAGCTCGGTCGCCAAGCGGCTGGGCGTCAACTACCACACGCTCCGCAAGTGGGTTCTGGCCGCCAAGAGCAGTGCCCCGCAGTCGCTGATCTCTCAGGAGCTTCCCCTGGAGCAGCGTGTGCGTGAACTGGAGAAGGAGAACGCCCGGCTCCGGATGGAGCGGGACATCCTAAAAAAAGCGACCGCCTACTTCGCGGCACTGGAAGGGGGGTCGCGTCTGTGAAGCACGCCTTCATCCACAACCACCGCGCCGAGTTCGACGTCGGCGTCATGTGCGCCGTCTTCGGGGTCGCCCCCGCCGGCTACTACGCCCAGCTGGAGCGGCCCGAGAGCGATCGGGCCAAACGCGCCCGCCAGCTCACCGAGCAGATCCGCGTCGTTCACGCCGAGTCCAGCGGCATCTACGGCTGCATCAAGATCACCAAGGAGTTGCGGCACCGCCCCCCCCGTCATCGCCGGCTCAACTTCAAGACCGTCGCCCGGCTCATGGCCGCGGCGGGAATCCGCTCAAAAGTCGCCAGGAAGTTCCGTGTCCAGACCACCGACTCGAGGCACAACAACCCCGTGGCGCCCAACACGCTCAACCGAGAGTTCACTGTCGATGCGCCCAACACCGTCTGGGTCTCGGACATCACGTACATCCACACGGGCGAGGGCGTCGTGTATCTGGCCGGAGTCATGGACCTGTTCAGCCGCAAGATCGTCGGCTGGAGCATTGATCACACCATGACCACCGATCTGGTCCAGAAGGCCCTGGACGCGGCCATCCGCACACGCCGGCCCGTGGTCGTTGCCGGTGGGGGTGGAGTTGGAGGCGCGGGTGCGGGTGCTGGTGGGAGTGCGGGTCTGCTGCACCACTCCGATCGCGGCGTGCAGTACACCAGCGCACGCTACCGCCAGCAACTCCTGGACAACGGCATCCAGGCGAGCATGAGCCGCACCGGCAACTGCTACGACAACGCGGTCATGGAGTCGTTCTGGGGCAAGCTCAAGTCCGAGTCGCTCTACCACGAGCACTTGGCCACCCTCGCCCAGGCCCGGGCCGCCGTGTTCGACTACATCGAGGCCTTCTACAACCGCGTCCGCATCCACGCTACCCTCGGGTATCTCAGCCCCGAACAGTTCGAGGCCGCCCGAGCCGCCAGAGCATGACACCGCTTTGTGTCCACCGTTGCTGGGTCAGGTCACTAACAGCTTGCGAAGCCGCCGAACACCGCTCGCGATCCTCGGACTTTGTCTTGTCGTAGTGCTCGGTTGCAGCGATCCATTTGCCGGCGAGTTCACGAAGGCGCAAGTGAATCGGCCGGATATCGTAGGAAAATACGTAGTTTCCAACTGGTATGGAGCGGCAGCTTCCACGGTTGAAGACACTACTTGTGAGATCGACATCCGAGAAGACGGCGAATGCACATTGACTCGCTGCAAGGGAAGTGACGGCACGAGCAAAATTGATCTAGGCACTTGGAAACTCGAAAAGTGCCAGTCGGACCAGTTGTGGACATGTGTGCGAATCGACGTTCGGCACACCAGTTTTCCCATCCATATCACAGGCGACAAGCCGCCGTTTGACTTGCTGGTTACCGTCGGCGATCCCGACAGCGGCGATGCGTATCGCTTGAAGAAATCCGTTCCAACGGTGCCGTAACGGATTTGCGTGGTGTTTCCTCCGATAGCGCGGAGGGCTCGTAGTTATGCCGCGTCCAAAATTTCCACCGTCTTGAACGGCCTCCCCGCCAGCATCTCCAGCGACGCACCGCCGCCGGTGGAGACGTGGCTGAACTTGTCGGCCAGGCCAAACTGCTCAGCGGCCGCGGCGGAGTCGCCGCCGCCGACGATGCTTGTCGCCCCCTTTGCAGTCGCGCTCACGATCGCATTCGCAACGCTCATCGTGCCGACGGCGAACGGGGGCCACTCGAAGACGCCCATCGGGCCGTTCCAGACGATGGTCTTGGCGTGCATGAGCCGCACGGCGTAGTCCGTCTGCGTCTTGGGGCCGATGTCCAGGCCCATGTAGCCATCTTTGATATCGCCATCGAAGGTGTGGATGTCGCCAGAGTCGTGCGCGAAGACGGTGTTGCAGACGTGGTCCTTGGGGAGCACGAGCATGCACTTGAGCCGCATTGCCTCATCGAGAATCTTCTTCGCCTCGCCAAGCATCTCCTCTTCGACGCGTGAGGAGCCGACCTTCTTGCCGCTGGCCTTCAGGAAGGTGTACGCCATCGCGCCGCCGATGAGCACCGCGTCGGCCTTTTCCAGCACGGCGTGCATCATCGGAATCTTGTCCGAGACTTTCGCGCCGCCCATGACGACAATGTACGGCTTGGCTGGGTTCTTCAGCGCCGAAGAGAGATACTTGAGTTCCTTCTCCATCAGCAGACCGACCACGCGGGGCTTGCCCGTCATGGCCATCGGAACGGCGTACATGGACGCGTCCTCGCGGTGGGCGGTCCCGAAGGCGTCGTTGACGTAGACATCGCCGTACGCGGCCAGCTTGGCCGCAAACCCCCCCGGTGCCGCGTCGCCCTTCTTCTCGCCCTTAGCGAAGCGGAGGTTGTCCAGCAACAGCAGATCGCCGTTTTTCATCGCGGCCACGCCCGCGGCGGCCGCCGCGTCGGTGCAGTCGTTGCTCGGGAAGGCGACGGGTTTGCCCAGCAGTTGCGCGAGCCGCTCGGCGCAGGGCTTGAGCGACTCGCCGGGCTCATAGCCGACGCCCTCGGGGCGGCCCAGGTGCGACATCAGGATCGCCTTGCCGCCGCGCGTGATGATCGACTGGATCGTGGGCAGAGCCATGCGGATGCGCCGGTCGTCGCCGATGGTGCCGTTCTCAATGGGGACGTTGAAGTCCACGCGGGTGAGGACACGCTTGCCGGAAACGTCGGTCTGGGTGATGGTCTTCTTCATGGGGTCTCTCGGAGAGAATCACCGCGGAGGGCCGCGGGGAGCGCGGAGGAATACAGGCATTTGCCACAGATCAACACGGATGGAACGGATCAGAGAGAGGAGATTGGATCGGAATCAAGCAGCAATCAGAATGCAGTTGGGAATCATAGATCGTTGCAATCAGGTCTTATCCGTTTCATCCGTGTGCATCTGTGGCCAACGCTGTTCCTGAATCGTGTCTTTCTCCGCGTACTCTGCGGCCCTCCGCGGTGAATCATCTCAGTTGCCTTCGATGAGCCGGGCCGCGTGGGCGCGAATCTCGGCTCCGCCGGTGGACGAAACCTTTTCGCGGAGTTTGCGGAGCTGGGTTTGCACGCTGCCGTCGATGAGCTGGTCGCCGATTTGCAGCCGGAGGCCGCCGATCATGGACTCGTCGGTGTACGCGTGGATCACCGGCTCTTTGCCGAGCATGGACTGCAGCCGAGTGCGGATCGAGGCGATCTCGTTCTGGTCGATCGGCGCGGCGGTATAAACATCCACCTCAACGCGCCCGTAGGACTGCTGCACCATCTGCTCGAACGCGGCGACGATGGCGGGGAGGTGGCCGAGGCGGTCCTTCTCATTCACGACCTGCAGGAACTTGTACGTCAGGTCGCTCACGCGACCCTGGAACATCTTCTGCATTGAGCTTTTCCGCTCCGAGGAGGAGAGGATCATCGAGGCGAGGAACTCGCCGAACTGCGGGTTGGCGCGGGCGATCTCGAGGATGTCCTCAAGCTCGCCGAGCGTGCTCTCGCACGCCTGCGGGCCGCCACCGTCCTGCTTGGCGAGATCAAAGAGACTCGCGGCGTAGATGCGAGCCAAGGCGTCGGGTTCAGTGTGAGTCAGGGGCATTCGCGGGCTCTCGTGTACCTAGTTTGGCTTCAACATCCGACATCGCACATCCGACATCCCACATTCAGTTGCGGCTGGCGCCCATCTCGTGCAGCGACTCCTGGATCATGCGCTGCTGATCGCCGGCGTTGATCTCGCGCTTGAGGATTTTGCCGGCCATGGTTGTGGCAAGCGAGGTGGCGTGGAAGTGGATCTCGGCGATGGCCGCGGCTTTCGCGGCGTCGATATCACGCTTGGCCTTGTCGCGCATCTGTGTGAGCTCGACATCAGCACGCTGCTTGAGCTCGGCGGTGATGGCCTGCTGCTGGGTCTTGGCGTCGTCGAGCATCTTCTGGGCCTCGGCGCGGGCGGAGGCGAGATTGCGCTCGTACTGCTCCAGCGCCTGACGCGCCTGCTGCTGGGCCATCTCGGCCTCTTCGATCGAGTTGCGAATCTTCATCTCGCGGTCCTTCAGACCCTTGACGATCGTCGGCCAGACCTTGAGGGAAAGAATCGCGAAGACGACGAGAAAGACGCCGATCGCCACGAGCATCGGTGTGATGCCCTCGGTGACAGTCGGCACCACGCCCGCCTTGGGCATGAGCTCATGGCCAGCGGCGTGCTCGCCAACATGCTCTTGCGCGAACGCTAGGCCGGAGAGGGCAAGCGTCGGGAGGGTTGAAACAATCAGCGATCGGAACTTGGGAATCATCGGACGGGCTCCGAATGGAGGTGTGAAGCGAGCGGGGCAAAGTGACGGGGCGCCTGTCGGCGCCGCGTCGCGGTTGATTACTTGATGAAGCCGACCAGCAGGCCGACGACGACGGCGAACAGCGTCGCGCCCTCGACGAGGGCGGCCATCAGGATCATGTTGGTGCCGATGGCACCCTTGGCTTCCGGCTGGCGTGCGATGGATTCCAGCGCGCCCTTGCCGATCAGGCCGATGCCGATGCCGCCACCGACGACGGCGAGGCCCGAGCCGATGGCCGCAAGGCCCTGGCCGATGGTGATGCCACCCATGGACTTGGAGACGCCAGCGACCTTGGTGAGGTCAACCTGCGACGCGTCGGTCTGGGCATGGGCAAGAACGGGGAGAAGGGCGAGAGTGCCCAGAGCCAGCAACGCAAACTTCATCTGCTTCTTCATCTGTCATCCTTTGCAAAACCGCACGAGAAGCCATGCCGCCCCGCCCATGGGGTTGGGGGCGGCGTCGATCCGTTGTTCACGCGTGGGCGTGCTCGTGATCGTGCGCATCGTGATGCTCGTGCTCATCATGGTGCGAGAGTTGGGAAATAAACACGGTGGTCAGGAACATAAACACAAACGCCTGCAGGAAGGCGACGAACAGCTCGAGGAAGTAGATGGCCACGGCCGCCACCAGCGACATGCCCGAGATCAACCCGCCGAGCACCAGCTTGCCAACCGTGGCTTCGGCCAGAAACCCGAGCCCTTGCACGGCGAACATGAAGAGCACGGCCACCAGGATGTGCCCCGCCGTCATGTTCGCAAATAAACGCAGGGCGAGGGCCACGGGCTTGATGATCGTGCCCAGAATCTCGATGGGGATCATCAGCGGCCACAAGAAGACAGGTGTTCCCGCTGTCAGGTGCTTGAGGTAGCCGCCGATACCAAGCTCGCGGATGCCCGCCAGATTGATGACCAGCGCGGCGATGATCGCCAGGGCCGCCGTCACGAAGATGTTCTGCGTCGCCGTCGCGCCGATCACGCCGGAGAGATAGTGCCCGCCGGCGAAGTGGTCCACCAGATGGGCAGTGTCCGCAATGGGCACCAGGCCCAGGATGTTGTTCACGAGAATAAAGAAGAAGATCGTCCACAGGAACGGCATGAACTTGTCGGTGCGGTCGCCCAGCAACGGGCGAACGGTGCCGTCTCGGAGGTAGGTGCAGATGACCTCGATGGTGTGCGCCAGCGGATTGGAGGTGACGTATCGCCCCGTGCCCTCGCTGGCCGCGCCGGTCTTGATCTTCATCGCCGCCCACCACAGCAGGGCGACTGTGATCAGCCCGGAGAGCAGCAGTGTTCCCACATGCGCGTTCCAGAGCCACACGCCCTTCATCCCGAACAGATCGCCGGTGCCCCAGTGCGGCACGGAGTTCACCACGTGGTCCACGGGATTTTCCGCGGCGAGGATGACCATGAGATCATTCAACATTCACACCGCTCCATGCTTGCCGGAAACCGCGCTGGACGCGGCGGCGGCGTTGATCACTCGAACCGCCCACAAGGACTCGGCCACGAGCACCGTCAGCCCGCAAGCGAGAAAACAGACCCAGAACGAACGCCCCTCAAAGCCCACCACAAAGTATGCCAGCAGGCCCAACATGAGAGCAAAGAGCATCCGAGCCATGGACGACGCCAGCACGCCGAACCCGAGACGATCCACAGAGAGCCCCGTGCCGATTACAAGTGTTTGCACACCCAGCACGCACGCCACCAGCCAGACCACGCCAGCGCCGGTCGCGCCCGAAGTCAATGCCCGCCCCTGGGCCCATCCCGCGCTCAGACAGATTGCCACGCCGATCAGACTCCCAACCAGCGATGCTCCGATCACGACAGCGAACACGCTGCGCGCCTTGAACACGCTCGACTGGACTGGCGGGGATGATGGAGGGATGGGTGGAGTCATCTCGGGGTGCATATCGGGAACGGGCGGGTCGAAATCCGCCTCGGGTAAGGGGAGCAAGAGTAGGGCGTGAGGAGTCAGATTTCGAGCCCAGGAGCGGGTATCCACACGGCCATCCCTCGGGCTGGCCCGGCCACCAGCCGTGCGGGTGCGAACGCAAGATGCTGCGCGAGAAGACGGGTTTACGCGCCCTTGTTGGCCTTCATCGCATCTCTTATAAACCGGCCCATGCCCAGAACCAGGCCCAGAATCAGCCCCACGAGCAGCGGCCACGGGGCCGTGCGTGGCCATGCCCATGTCTGGATCGCCCACCCCAGCAAGCCCGCCGCCGCGAGTGTGTACACGAAGGTCATGGCGATCACCCAGCCGGTGGCCTGGCGCGTGGAATCAGAAACGCCGGAGCCGCTGGCGGCCCGATCGCGCTTGTCGTATTCCAGCAGCGCATCCGGCTTCTTGATGGGCCGGCGCAGCACCTCGGGCATCTCCAACCGCGGATCGCCGGACGATGGAGGGATCGACTCACTCATGCGTTCCTCCGCGGCTGGTCGGTTCCCCGAATGCCCATTGCCGAATCCCGTCCATCACAACCCAACCAGCTTCCTCGCGTAGTTGTTCCCTGCTTCGATCGCGTCCTTCACCTTGGCGAGGTTGGTGCCGCCGCCTTGTGCGGCCTCGGGTCTGCCGCCGCCTTTGCCGCCGACGATCTCGCTGACGGTCTTGATCCAGTCACCTGCTTTCAACCCCTTGTGGATCAGGGCCATGGGGACGGCGGCGACGATGGAGACCTTGCCCTCGACCTCATCGGGCGAGAAGAGCATGACGGCGGCGCGCGGGTTCACCTGCACCACGGTGTTGAGCGCGTGTTGCAAAGCGTTGCGGTCACTGCCGACTTCGAGCGTCGCGACGATGACCTGCTCGGCGTGCTTGGCGGCGTCGTCGGCGATGATTCTGGCGCGAGACGCGGCCTGATTCGCGCGGGCCGCGCCTTGCTGCTTCTGCTCGCCCTTGACGCGCTCGCCAAGCGCGGCGAGTTTGCTGCGCAGGTCGGTCTTGCGGGAAGCGGGCAGCGTGAGCGTGTCTACCTCGGCGGTGAGTTCCTGCACGCTGGTGGCGAGCTGCTCGCCCTGCGTGGCCGCGGCGTGGGCGATCTTCTGTAACATATGGTCCGACGCCTCAAACGCGGCCTGCGCGGCGACACCGGTCAGGGCACTGATGCGGCGGATTCCCTTGGCGACGGCTTCTTCGCTCACCAGCGCGAAGTGCCTGATGGCGCTGGTGGATTCGACGTGCGTGCCGCCGCAGAACTCGATGGAGACCTCGGCCCATGCGGAGCTGTCGGTGCTGTCAAGCAGATCGCGGATCGGTACGCCGATGGAGACGACGCGGACGGGATCGGGATATTGCTCGCCGAAGACGGCGCGAAGCCCCTTGACGTTTCGCGCGACGTAGAGCGGCGCGGCATCGGCGTACACGGTGAGGTCTTCCTTGATGTCGTGCTGCACCTTCTGCTCGATCTTTGCGAGCACATCCGGCTCGACTGGCTTGGTGTGCGAGAAGTCGAAGCGGAACCGATCGGTGGCGACCAGCGAACCCTTCTGATCGACGCCCTCGCCGAGACTCGCGCGGAGCGCGAGGTTCAGCAGGTGCGTGGCGGTATGGTTGGCGGCGATCATGCCGCGGCGGCCCGCTTCCACGTGGAGCTCGACGGTGTCGCCAACGCGGAGTTCCCCCTTGGCGACGTGGCCGACGTGCAGCACGAAGCCGCCGAAGGACTGGACATGCGCGACCTGGAACTCGCCGTGACCGGCCGCCTCACCCTTACCGCCCTTCTGCACGACCATCGTGCCGTAGTCGGTCTCCTGGCCGCCCATCTCGGCGTAGAAGTTGGTGCGATCAAGGATGACACCGATGGGCTTGAGGCCGCCCGCGCTGGCGCGGGCGTGCTCATCAAAGTTGTGGCCGCCCCAGATGGCTTTGACAGTCGCTTGGATGGTCCGCCCGTGGAACTTGTCGGCATCGTCGGTCTTGTTGATGCGCTGGTGCTCGAGCTTGGCGAGGGTGTCGGGCTGGAGGATCATGCCGGTGCCCGCGGCGGAGAACTTGCCGCCGCTGCCGGCTCGGGCCTTGTCCTTCGCGGCTTCCATCAGCGTTTCGTACCCCGCGACATCCACTTTCAGGCCGCGCTCTTCGGCCATTTGGATAGTCAGGTCGATGGGGAAGCCATAGGTGTCGTGGAGTTTGAAGGCGTCTTCTGCGGAAATCGTCGGATGACTCACTCTGGCCATTCCACGGCTTTGCAGCCACTCGGCTTTGACTTGTTGGAAGTATGCGTCCGCTGAATGTGGAGGATTTCCACTCTGATTCAACTGAGTATTAACCATCACAGCCCAGAGAGATCTGTCGAATGCTTCTTCAAAGAGCTTGATCCCGCGATCCAGCGTCTTGCCGAAGCTCTCTTCCTCTTCCTTGATGATCCCGATCACCCGCTCCGGATTCTTCTTCAGTTCCGGAAAGAACTCCCCGAAGTTCGCCACCACCACCGGCACGAGCTTGGCGAAGAAGCCCGACTCCAGCCCGAGCGTCTGTCGCCCGTAGCGAACCGCTCGCCGCAGAATGCGGCGCAGCACGTAGCCGCGGCCCTCGTTGCTGGGCGTCGCGCCATCAGTGATGGCGAACGTGAGCGTGCGGATGTGGTCGGCGATGACGCGGAAGGCCGTGTCCGCATGATCCTTGTCCGCCGCGCCGAGCTTGCCGTGGTATCCGAAGCGGCCCTTGGTGAGCTTCTCGATCTCCGCGAAGATCGGGAAGAACACGTCGGTGTCGTAGTTGGAGCGTTTGTTCTGCAGGATGGACGTGAGCCGCTCCAGCCCCATGCCGGTATCGACGTGCTTGGCGGGAAGCTGCTTGAGTTCTCCGCCCGGCTCGCGGTTGAACTGGATGAAGACGTTGTTCCAGATCTCGATGACATCCGGGTCGCTGGCGTTCACCTTGTGCGCGACCATGCGCCCCCCCTCCCCCGCGATCCCCATCGCGGTCAGGCGATCCACATGGATCTCGGTACACGGCCCGCACGGCCCGGTCTCGCCCATCTCCCAGAAGTTGTCCTTCATGTTCCCGGGGATCACGCGCTCGGGCGGGAGATACTTGAGCCACAGCTCGCGGGTTTCGTGGTCGGGCTCAAGGCCAGCTTGCTCATTGCCGCCGAAGTACGTTGCATACAACGCGGCCGGCGGCAGCCCGTAGACCTTCGTCAACAACTCCCACGACCAATCGACGGCTTCCTTTTTAAAATAGTCGCCGAACGACCAGTTGCCGAGCATCTCGAAGAAGGTGTGGTGGTAGGTGTCCTTGCCGACATCGTCCAGATCGTTGTGCTTGCCGCCGGCGCGGATGCACTTCTGCGAGTTCACCGCGCGCTTCAGCCCGTGCAGCGGCGATCCGGGCGTGGTCGCGTTCAGGAAGCACGGCTTGAACTGGTTCATGCCCGCGTTGGTGAAGAGCAACGTCGGATCATCGTGCGGCACGACCGGGCTGGAGGCGATGAACACATGCCCATTGCCGCTCGCTGGCTTGTTCTTGAAGAAGTCAATGAACTGCTGGCGGACGCGAGCGACGGGCCACCCCCCCGACGCACGGCTGCTGCCGGTGGGACCAGAGTGGGGGGACTGGGCGGATTGAGTGGTAGAAGTAGACATGCGGGGGCATGGTAGGGTGGCGGGGATGTCGGATGTGGGATGTCGGATGTGGGATGTGAAGGCGGGCACTCCCAACGAGCCCGACGCGCAAGCGAGGGATGACGCCCCAGGCCTACGGACGGGATGCAGTCCACAGAGGTCACGGAGGCAGCACGAAGGGCACGGAGAAAGCCCGGACTCTCGCGGAGGCGCGGAGAGCGCAAAGGCAGGCGGGGGGCCCAGAAGTGCAAAGGACGCGAACCCGCTTCCCCATGCTCATTGGATCATCCTCTCCGTGTCATCTCCGTGTGCCCCGTGTGCTCCGTGTTTCAATCTTCGGAGTGTGAAACACGGAGACCACGGTGACCACGGAGAGAGCACGGAGAAAGGCGGGGGAGCGGGGGCGGGATTGAGTAGAATGCAATGATGAAGCCGCACCCGAGAATCCGCAAGTCGATCAAGTGGGGCGGCGCGGTGGTGACGGTGCTGCTGGTTGTGGTGTGGATTGGGAGCGGGTGGATGCACGTGATTTGGATGGGCGAAAGTCGCGGGCTGGTGTCGCTCGGCAATGGTCAAGTACGTTTGGGTGAGTTT
>JAYVRG010000109.1:0-41447 GCA_043776515.1 Phycisphaerales bacterium | reverse complement strand
GCATCGGCGGGGGCGCGGGCGTGGGCATGGCGGGCGCGGGAATCTGCGCCAGCGTGAACACGTTGGGATTGTTGGTGCTCTCGGCGAAGAGCCGGATGCTCTGCACGGCGTCGGAGAGCAGCGTGTGCATCGCGGCCATCTTGATCTTGAGCGTGTTGGTCGCCGCCTTGCTGCTCTCGCGGGCCGACTCCGCGTCCGTGAACGCCTTCCGCGCCGCAAGCACCGCCGCGCTGATGGCCGTACATGTGACAACCGGCAAGCCGACGGTGGTGTTTGCCGCCGACCAGACCGGTGCGTGGACTTCTCCGAACGTGATTTCTTCCGTGATCTTTGTTGGGATGACTCCCATAGTGAAAACTCCAAGGGCTGCGGGCGCGAGTCGGACAGGGCTTCACACGAAGCCCGATACACACGACACTGCTCGTGCCGCACTCTTTGTCGTCGCGATCTCGAATCGACTTTCGTGCAATCCGAAGAATTTCAACACGGAGCACACCGAGGGCACGGAGAAAGGCGGGGGTCGGGTTGGAAGGGCGGTTTTTGAGCCGAAAACGCGAGTGTGCGGGTTGGGAAAGAAGAAGCAGGGTCAATAACCGACCCCTTGCGGAGTTCCGTACCCCACCTTGAGAGTTCCGTACCCCACCCTGAGCGTCGCGTACCCCGCCTTCGGAGTCGCGTACCCGACCCGCAGAGCCGCGTACCCGACCTTCGGAGTCGCGTACCCCACCTTGAGCGCGGCGTACCCCTCCATCATTCCGCATCACCCCTATCCGACGCCGCCAACGCCGCACTCCGGACACTTCGCGCCCATCGCGAGGCCGGTGCGGTCGTAGTTGCACTTCAGGCAGAGGTTGCCACGAAAACGTCGTGCGTGGGCAATCCATGCTATAGCGGACGGGACGGCGCACGAGAGAAGAACGATCCAGCAAGGAATCCAGACATACCAGCGCCACCCGGCTGCGAGAACCCAAACGGATGCGAAGACAATAGAGAAAGACCCGAGGAGCCACCGCTTGCACCAACTCGCTCGCCGATGCCATGTCTGAGCATCACCCATTTATGCATCCAACCTTTTCGCGCCGCACTCCGGACACACCGCACCCGCCCCCCCACGCAGGCCGGTGCGGTCGTAGTTGCACCTGGGGCAGAGTGTCCTCGCGCTCCGACCTCGCGAACCCGCCTCCGCTTTCCCAGCGAACCAAGCTGGCACGAGCGTGCCGAGTGCGAACACCCAGACCGGGACGAACACATCCCACGAAGTCTTGAAGTGGACGGCACTAGGTAGGAGATTCACTGCAAACCCAGATTGCTGGATGGACACACCGGGAGTCGGGGGCGATCGCAGCTGTTTCCAGCCAGCCATCGGAACGTTGGATCTTGCCACATGTAGCGCGCCGCCATCCAAACCGATGCGGGTGTTCAAGTCGCTCGATGTCCACGTGACAGTGAGCCAAAGCCCCCCAATCCACACCACCACCAGCAGCACCGCCACCACCGCCCCGCCCCACTTGATCGTCTTGCGGATGATGGGGTGCGGGTTCATGGTGCGTGCAGTCTACCGCGCCAGCGATTAGAAGAGAAAGACATTGCTGATGGCCTTCAGCCTGAGGAAGGGGGAGAAAGCGAAGGCAAACAGCGGGGCAGCATGACCCTCGCCAGTTCCTCGGGCCGAAGGCCATCAGCAAAAGAGAACCTACACGCCCACCGGACCCGCCCCACACTCCGGACACACCGCCCCCGCCGCGAGGCCGGTGCGGTCGTAGTTGCACTTGGGACACACGTGCAACTTCGCGCGGCGGCGGGCGAGGGTGTCCAGACGCAAGGCAGCACCCGTGGCGAGGAGCATGGCAACAAATGGAATCCAGAGTGGGAGGCGCAGCCACCAGAGTTGCGAATCGCCCCTCCATGACGGCCATCTGTCGAAGCCACCGGAGTGGGCGCTCAATTGCCAGCCTCCAGTGGAATATGGCTCGAGCCATGCTCGAAACGAGAAGTAGATGCTGCCCGCAGCGATCTCGAACCCACTTCCGCTCTGCGACAAATAGCCAATGCCGCCCCACTCACTACCAATCCACACCACCACCAGCAGCACCGTCACCACCGCCCCGCCCCACTTGATCGTCTTGCGGATTCTCGGGTGTTGGGGGTGCGGCTTCATGCCCCCATTCTACATTCTCCGCCATTCCCCCGCGCAGTCCTTTGCGACCTCCGCGCCTCCGCGAGAGTCCCCGCCTTTCTCTGTGCCCTCTGTGTTGCCTCCGAGCCCTCTGTGGACGCATTTCCGGCTCTGTTTCGCTCGCTTGCGCTCGCGGTAGTGTTCCGTCCATCCGACATCCCCCATCCCTCACCCACTCGTCCCCCGCACCACCAACCTCGTCGGCAGCGTGGTCGTCGTCGTGGCTCGCTTCGGCTCCTGCACGCGCTCGGCGAGCATGCGCACCGCGGCCGCGCCGACTTCGGCCATGGGGACGCGGACGCTGCTGAGTTGCGGGCGCACCAGCGAGGCCAGCCGCGTGTCGTCGAAGCCGATCAGCCGCAGCTCGCTCGGCACGCCCACGGCCAGGTCCTTCGCGACTTGCAGCAGCCCGAACGCGATCTCATCGTTCGCGGCAAGAACGCCGATCGGCCCCCCAAACCCACGGTCCTTCTCTCCCCTTCCCGCTTTCGCCCCTTCCCCCTTTCGCCCTCTCTCCGCTCGCGCCGCGAACAACTCCTCCCCCGCCCGCTGGCCCCACTCCACGCTGTACTCCCCGTATCGCACCTGATCCGCCGTTGCCTTCCGCCCCCGCGCGGCCAGCGCCTCGATGAACACCTTCGCTCGCGCCGCTGTGTCGAAGTTCTCCTTCGGACCGCCGAGAAAATAGCACCGCTCCGGCGCGATGGGCTTTTCCGCACCCGCGAAGGCCGGCGAAAGCAGATGGTTCATCGCTTCAAGCGTCCCCGCGCGATTGTCCACCAGCACCCGGTCCACGCCGTTGCCGTGCAGCGTTTCGTCGATCACCACCAGCGGCAGCCCCGCGCCGTGCGCTTGCGCCCAGAGCTGCTCGTTCGGCTCCGTGATCATCACCGCCAGCCCCGCGATGAATCCGATGATGTTGGACGAGAACAGCGGCAGCTTTCCTCCACCATCACCCGCGAGACCTTCGCTGCCGACCAGCAAGCTGTACCCCAGCCGCCGCGCTTCCGCGTCCGCGCCGCGAATCAGTTCCGAGTAAAACTCGCCGTGAATGTCCGGCAGCAGGATGCCCAGCAGGTAACTCTTCCTGGTCGTCAGCCCCTGGGCGAAGACGTTCGGCCGATACCCCAGCTGCGCGATCGCCTTGTGCACGCGCTCCAGCGTCTCCGGCGCGACCAGTTCCGGCGTGTTCAGCACGCGGCTCACCGTCGCCGTGGATACGGCCGCCGTTCGCGCCACATCCTCCATCGACGCGGCACGATTGGCCGGAATGGATGCTGAATCGGACGATGTGCGGGTGCGGCGGGCCACGGGGGTGGAAGATACCGTGGACCGACCATAGATTCGATGATGCAAGGGCTTACATCTCCAAACAGAACAGATTTCTCCGTGCCGCCGACTCACTTCGTGTCACAGACGTGCAGCGTGCCACCGACTTGCGAGTCCGCGAGCACGTCGGTGCGACTGAAACAGCGAGCGACTGTTCCACGCTTGCGAACACTTTCCCTGCTCACGATTCTCTCCGCCGCGATTCTCTCCGCCTGCGCCTCACATTCAGCCGTCGATCTCCGCCGCGAACCCGCTCCCGGCACGCTTGCCAAATCCTCAGACTGGACCATCGCGTCTCCTCCCGGCCAGCTCCGACCACCGTTCCAGTTCAACACAGACGACGACCGCTTCCTCGAGGAGATCCAGCACGCCTCCTTCCTCTATCTCTGGACGGCGTGCGACGACGCCACCGGCATGGTCCGCGATCGCACCAGCACCACCATGATCAGCGTCGCTGGCGTCGGCTTCCAGCTCGCCGCGATCCCCGCCGCCGTTTCACGCGGCTGGATCACCGAAGAGCAAGGCCGCGACCGCTCGCTGCTGATTCTCCGCGCACTCGAATCCAACCCGAGCAACCGCAAAGCCGGACTGTTCTATCACTTCCTCGAGCCCGGCACCGCCGCACCGATGAACAACGATGCCGTCAGCACCATTGACTCCGCGCTCCTCTTTGCGGGCATCCTCGTCTCCGGTGAGCGTTTCGGCGGCGAGGTCCGCGAGCGGGCCGCGCGGCTGTTCGCCGCCGCCGATTGGTCCTTCTTCGTTATCAACCAACCCCGTAAAAATGAGCCCTATCTAAAGGGTTTTATCTCACTGGGCTGGAAGCCCAAGAGCTTCCAGAACCCAACCGGCGACGGCGCATTGCTCCCCTACGCCTGGGCCGACGCGGGCGATGAGCAACGGCTGGTCTGCTTCCTCGCCGCCGCCGCGCCTGTTGATGCCCATCGCGTTGACCCATCCATCTACTACCGTCTCCGCCGCATGTTGGGCGATCACAACGGCTCGGGCGTGCATGTCTGGTTCCCCTGGTCCGGCGCGCTCTTCACCCACTTCTTCGCGCACTGCTTCATCGACTACGCGCATCAAGGCCCCGACAACCCCGGCGCGCACGGCGCGACGCATCGCCCGAGCGTGGATTGGTGGGAAAACTCCCGCCGCGCCGTCAACTTCCATCGCACCAAAGCCATCGAAGACAGCGCGACTAATTCCGCCTTCAACGCCAACTCCTGGGGCCTCTCCGCCTGCGACTGCCCCACCGGCTACTGCGTCCCCGGTATCTACCCCACCCGCGTCGAGACATCCGACCAGATTCCGCAAGTGGACTTCGCCGACTTCGCCCCCAAGGACGACCTCGGCGATGGCACCATCGCCCCCTACGCCGCGGCCTGCTCCCTCATGTTTGATCCGGCCCCGTCCCTCGCCGCGCTCCGCAACTACCGCGACCTGAAACTCCCCAGCGGCGAGCCCATCGTCTGGCGTGCCCCCTCTCCCGCAAGCAACGGCTCTCAAACTTCTGGGTCTCAGAACTCGGATCAACAAAACTTCGGCTTCCGCGATTCCTTCAATATCAGCAAGGGCTGGACCGCCCCCGACTGTGTGGCCATTGACCAAGGCCCGCTCGTGCTTGCCCTTGAAAACGCCCGTTCCGGCCTGATTTGGCGGCTTTTCAACGGTTCTCCCGAGGCCCGAGCCGCCGCGGCCCGCCAAGGCTGGGCTATCGCCCCCAAGTAAACCGGGTTGGACCCTCTCCACCCGAAACTGGTATAAATCGTAAAGAAAACGCTTGCACGATCCCCAAACACGAGGTACGGTGTAAGCGTTATCATCCAGCGGTCCGGGTGTTTCCTCGGTCTCTTCGACCGGCCCCGAGATCTCGGAGAGTTTGAGAGAGGTACCACATGAACAAGGTGTTTGCTATTGCTGCTATCGTGGCCGGGCTGGGGGCTTCGAGCGCCGCCCAGGCCGATCTGTTCTCTTCCATCAACTCCATCAACGCGCAAGGAACTCGTTGGTTCAACGACTTCCCCAACAGCACGTTGACGGTCACCAACAACGGACTGACCTCCGTTCGCATCCAGGACAGCAACTTCATCGGCACCGGTTTCACCAACCGCCACCACACTGCCTTGGCCGTGAACAACACCCCGTATCTGTTCTCCGGCGCGCAGGCCTTCCGGCTCGATGTTGATGTCATCATCACCGGCCCCGGCCCCGCGCGCACCGAGGCCGGCATCTGGGTCGGCACCGCCCCGAACTACCCCAGCTCCGCCCTTGCCGACGTCGGCAACTTCGTCCTTCTTCCCGACAACAGCGGCGAAATCGCCGCATTTGGTGGCGTGCTCCCCTTCTTCTCCAACAACCAGCCCGCCAACAGCGGCATGAATCGTGCCGTTCGCAACGCTACCCGCCACCTCACCTTCATCTACAACACCAGCCCCGGCGGCTCCTCCATCAACTACGGTGTTGACGGCGTGTTCACAGGCAATCAGAGTTTCGGAGGCCTGAACCCCAACACGCTCATCGGCTTCTACACACAAGGCCCCAATGGTGGCGGCCCTGTTGTCGCCGGCAACATCGACGTCACCTTTAGCAACATCACCATCGCGGTTCCCGGCCCCGCAACGGCGTCCCTTCTCGGCATGGGCGGCCTCCTCGCCGCTCGCCGTCGCCGCCGCTAATCCGGTCGGTCCTCGGTTCATTCACACGTTTCGAGGGCGTCCGCACCATGTGTGGACGCCCTTTTTCATTCTGGCCGCTCTTCTGACCACATCCGTGTCCGAACTCCATACCCCCCGAAACCGGCGGGCTAGGCCAGATATTCAGAAGTTGTCAACACACGATCTGCTTCCAATTTGACGCGAACACGGAACCAAGGCATAGTAATCATGTAAGCGTTTGCACCGGGACCGCTCTTTCGCGCCGTTCCGCCCGTCCAACCCCTCTCGCACCTCTGTTCCGCGAGCGTTTCAATACCCGTGACCAACCACCCGCTCTCCAACTCGTTCGGCACCTTTGACCCTTCGGGCAAGCGGTTTGTCATCAGCGACTCGCGCACGCCCACGCCCTGGATCAACGTCATCTCCAACGGCCACTACGGCTTGGTTGTCAGCCAGAACGGCGGCGGCTTCAGTTGGCTGGACAACAGCCAGCTCAACGTCCTCACCCGCTGGGAGATGGACCTGGTCCGCGACGACAAAGGCCGCTTCCTGTACATCTCCGATCTTGAGTCCGGCGAGGTCTGGTCCGCCGCACCCGCGCCCACGCTCCCCGCCTTCACCAGCTACCAGTGCGAGCACACCCAAGGGCGCACCACCTTCTCTACGGAATACTCCGGCATCGCCGCCGAGTGGACGCTCGCCGTCGCGCCCGATGAACCCGTCGAGGTCTGGCGTGTCACGCTCAAGAACACCTCCGGCCGCGCCCGCACGCTCCGTATGTCCTCGTTCTTCGAGTGGAACTGCGGCGTCGCTCCGGACTCCAAGCGCGAGTTCCACAAGCTCTTCATCACCACCAAGCACGACGCCAAACGCCACGCCATCATCGCCCGCAAGAACATGTGGGATGTCCCCAGCAAGGACGAGCGCGAGCATTGGAACAAGCCCTGGCCGTATGTCGCGGGCCACGCGGTGGGGGGAACACCCTTCACAGCCGACCTCGCCATCGCCGACAAGGGCGCGTTCACGGGGCGCAACACCTCCGGCGCCAATCCCGAAGTCATGACGGCCAAGCGCGTGCCGCAGCCGACGGATAAAAACGTCTTCGGTCGCTTCGGCGACGCCAGCGCGGCCCTCGGCGGAGACATCACCCTCGCCGCTGGCGCCTCCGCCACCTTCGTGTACACGCTGGCCATCGCCGCCGATGAGCGCACCGTGCAAGACCTGCTGGAGCGCTACACCACGATTTCGGCCGCTGATGCTGTTATCGCGGGCATCGAGAAGAAGTGGGACGCCATCCTCGCGCCCTCCACGGTGCAAACGGCACTCCCAGATTTCGATCTGCTGAACAACACCTGGCTCCCGTATCAGGCGATCTCCGGACGGCTCTGGGGGCGCACCGGCTACTACCAGCAGTCCGGCGCGTTCGGCTTCCGCGATCAACTCCAAGACAGCCAGGTGTGGCTGCCGCGCGATCCCTCCAAGACCCGCGACCAGATTCTCCTGCACGCCGCGCACCAGTTCGCCGATGGCAGCGTCTACCACTGGTGGCACCCGCTCGCCGAGTTCGGGCTCCGCACCGCGTGCAGCGACGACTATCTCTGGCTCCCGTTCCTTGTCGTGCAATACATCAAGGAAACCGGCGACTGGGCCATTCTCGATGTGAAGGCGCCGTTCGTCGATGACGCCGTGGGCAGCACGATCCTCGATCACTGCACCCGCTCCATCGCCCGCTCGCTCGCCCGCCACAGCCCGCGCGGCCTGCCGCTCATCGGCTCCTGCGATTGGAACGACGGCCTCTCCGCGATGGGCGTCGGTGGCAAGGGCGAGAGCGTCTGGCTCGCGCAGTGGCTCGCCCATCTGCTCCAGGAGTTCGGCCACATAGTCTCCAAGGGCGGCGCAACCGGCCCGAACCCCAAGCTCGCCGCCGAGTATCTCACGCATCGTGACACGCTCATCAAATCCATCAACGATCACGCCTGGGATGGCGACTCCGGCGGCCAGTGGTACCGCGCGGCCACCCGCGACGACGGGCGCTGGATCGGCACCGCCACCAACGAGGAAGGGCGCATATTCCTCAACACTCAGACCTGGGCCATTCTTTCTGAGACGGCTCCGCAGGAGCGTGAGGACGCCGCATGGGCCAGCGTCAAGCAACACCTGCTGCAGTTCATGGGCCCGCTGCTCTCGTATCCGGCGTACACCGAGCCGGACCCGACGATCGGCTATATCACCCGCTACGCCCCCGGCCTGCGCGAAAACGGCGGCGTGTACATGCACGCCGCAACCTGGGCGCTCGCCGCCGCGTGCAAGCGCCGCGATGTCCGCGCCGTCGAGAAAATCTGGCTCTCCGTCTCGCCTCCGCTCCGAGCCAAAGACGCCGAGGCGTATCGCGCCGAGCCATATGTCACGCCCGGCAACGTCGATGGTCCGGACTCATCTACACCCGGCAAGGCCGGCTGGACTTGGTACACCGGCTCCGCCGCGTGGCTCAACCGCGTTTCCCTCGAATGGATCCTCGGAATGCGTCCGGAGTTCGACGGCCTGCGTATAGACCCATGCCCATTCGCGGCGATGGGCCAATGCTCGGCCACCCGTCTCTGGCGCGGGCGCACCGTCAACCTCTCCTTTGACGCCGCGCAGTTCGTCTCCGCCATGCCCGCGCGTATCACCATCAACGGGCGCGAGCACGCCGGCAATCTTCTCCGCGAGAGCGACTTCGGCTCCGCGAAGGTTCTGAACATCACCGTCTCCTGGGGCCTGCACATCAGCGCATCGGGCCCGCCGGCACGGACCGCCGCCGCTCCCGCCGGACACCACGCCAACCACGATCGAAGGGATTGACCCATGCCCACTCGCACGCCCAATCGCACGACCACGACCATCGTCGCCTGTTCCAGCGGAGTGCGCCGCGCCTTCACGCTCATCGAGCTCCTCGTGGTCATTGCCATCATCGCGCTGCTGGTCGCCATCCTGCTCCCCTCGCTGGGCAGCGCGCGAGACACCGCGCGGGACATCATCTGCAAGAACAACCTCCGCCAGATCGGTCTGGCGACGCAGATGTACATGGATGACCAGAAAGACCCATACTGGTTCAACCTCCGATACCGCCCCAATCGTCTGGACCACTGGGTCGCGCCCCGCGCCCTCGCCGACTACTGCGGCGACGGGCGCACAAAGATTTACAAGTGCCCGCGGGCGATCGGCGGGACATCGGTGATCGATCCGCAGGTGCGGCTCTACACGGAAATTATCGGTGGGCGAGTCTTTATTGATCCGGACCCTGACCAGGCCGATCTCACCATGATCGCCGGCGTCGTCGTCGATCCCCTCAACCCACCGGCCTATACCGAATACTGGTTCAACGATTCCCTCCCAGTCGCCGGAAAACGCTACGCTCGCGTGAAATATCCCGACGCCTTCGTCTGGATCGCCGACGCCTACGACGAAGTCCCCCGTCACTCCGGCAAGACCAAGACCGATCGCGCCAACAGCAGCCCCAGCGGCATCCTGCAGCGCGGCAACGAAATCTATATGCTCTTTGGCGACCAGTCCGTCCGCGGCTTCGCCTGGTACAAGGCCCTGCCCGTCAACGCGGTCGATCGCTATCGCAACCCAGGCCCGTTCTACAACTGGGGCATCGGCGGCTGATCGCTCGCGATGCTCGAAAGGGACACATTGAACAAGTTCCGCGCCTTCATGCAGCAGAACCCCATGGTCGGTTGGGGATTCGCCGCCGTTCTGATGATCTTCGCCGCCGGCATGTTGTACATGCGCCTCACCGCCAAGTCCGAGGTCGCCCAGCTCACCGAACTGGTCACCCTCCGGGATTCCGAGACTGGCGACACCTGGCAAGTTCCACGCGGCGTCATGGAGAAGGAACTCTACATGCGCGCCCACCCCATTGACCCCAACCAAGGTCTCACCAATCCCAAAACCGGCAAGCCAAACGGCTTCCCGGTTGGCGACTGGAAGGAAACCGTTCAGCGCATCAATGAAGATGTCGCTCGAAACGATGCCCCATCCGCCCCCTCCGCCCCTCGCGCCCCGGCAGCCCCCTCGGGCAGGTAAGCTGCTCGCCGCATGGTGACTCCCGCACACACTCCCGGCTCCGGCCTCGCGCTCACGCGTCGGGCCGCGCTCGGAACGCTCGTCGCCGGCGCGGCCGGTTTCGCCCTTCTCGGCCCGCGTGGCCGCCAGGACATTCCCCCCGGGCGCATCGTTCTGGACTACTGGGAAAAGTGGACGCGCCACGAGGGCGACGCCATGGAAGCGATCGTCTCCGCGTTCAATAAATCCCAATCACGCATCTGGGTGCGCTACCTCGTTGTCAGCGACATCGGCCAGAAGTCCCTCGTCTCCATCGCCGGCGGCAACCCGCCCGACCTCATCGGGCTGTATTCGCTGAACGTCCCCGCGTATGCCGAGGCCGGTGCGATCCTGCCGCTGGATCAGCGTGCCCCCGCCGCCGGGCTCTCGCTGGATCAATACACGCCCGGTGTCCGGCGCGTGATGACCCATCGCGGCGGCTGGTGGGCCACGGTCAACACCGCCGGCTCCGTCGCGCTCTACTACAACCGCGCCGCGTTTCGTGATGCTGGTCTGGCCCCCGATCGCCCGCCGCGCACCATCGCCGAGCTGGACGCGATGCACGCCAAGCTCATCAAGCGCGACGCATCCGGCAAGCTGCAGCGCGTCGGCTTTCTGCATCGAGAGCCGGGCTGGTGGTCCTGGCTCTGGGCCAACCACTTCGGCGGGAGCATCTACGACGAAGCCACGAACACCGCCACCATCAACTCGCCCGAGTGCCTCCGCGCTATGGAGTGGATGCAGACCTACGCCCGCGATCTGGGCATCGAGCGTCTCAAGACCTTCGCCGAGAGCTTCGGCAACTACTTCACTCCCGAGAATCCGTTCCTCACCGGCAAGGTCGCGATGATCATCCAGGGCCCGTGGATCGCCAATCTCATCCAGGCCTTCAAGCCCGACCACGACTACGGCGTTGCGCCGTTTCCGACACTCTCCGGTGCTCCCGCAGATGCACCCGTCGGGCTGATCGACACCGATGTCCTCGTCATCCCGCGTGGCGGGAAAAATCCCGACGCCGCGATGGAGTTCATTGGCTACACGCAGCGCCAGGACAACACCGAGCGGCTCGCCCTCGCCCATTGCAAGCCCTCGCCGCTCGCGAAGGTCAGCGAGTCCTTCCTCGCCAATCACCCCAACCGCGGCATCCGCGTTCACTATGACATCTTCAAGAGTCCCGGCGCGTTCGTCCCGCCGCGTACGCGAATCTGGCAGCAGTTCAAGGACGAGTTTGACACCCAGGTGCAGCGTCTCTGGCGCTTGGACGCAACTCCCTCTGCCGCGCTTGGTGATCTGCAACTCCGCATCCAATCACTGCTAGATCGCTCCGCAGATCAGCAACTCCGCCGTTATGGCCCCGCGCCCGCCAGCGGTGGCGGCAGTGGGCGTGATATAGGGAATGGGGGGGCGACATGACCGCCGCTCCGCACGTCGCATCACCTTCATCATCATCGCCCCTCTCCGGGCGCGCCGAGCGCCGCGCCAGCCGCCGCAATCTCTTCACCGGGCTGCTCTGGTCCAGCCCCTGGCTCATCGGCTCCTCGCTCTTTGTCTTCGGGCCGATGCTCATGTCGCTGTACTACTCGTTCACCGACTATCCGCTGCTGGAGCCCCCGCTCTGGCGCGGCACCGGCAACTACACCGACCTCTTCGCCGACCCAACATTTCGCCGCGTCGTCAAGAACACCGCGATCTACTCCGCCTTCTCCATCCCGCTGTACACGCTTGTCGCGCTGTTTCTGGCCGCCATGCTCGCCGGGCGCGGCCGCCTCACCGCGCTCTACCGCGCCGCCATCTTCATCCCCACCCTCGTCCCCCTCATCGCCTCCGCCATGGTCTGGTTCTGGCTCTTCAACGGCGAGTACGGGCTCATCAACAAACTCCTCGCCCTGCTGCACATCCGCGGCCCAGCGTGGGTCGTCGATCAAAACTGGGTGCCCGTCTCCATGGTCCTCATGTCCCTCTGGAGCGTTGGCCAGGGGGTGGTCATCTACATCGCCGCGATGCAGGATGTTCCCCAGCAGCTCTACGAGGCCGCGACCATCGATGGCATGAACGCCCCGCGCCGCTTCCTGCACGTCACGCTCCCCATGATCTCTCCCGCGATCCTCTTCAACGTCATCTCGCTCACCATCTCAGCGGTGCAGATCTTCGCCGTGCCCTATGTCATCTTCCGCCGCCCGGACGGCCAGAACCCCGCGGGCCATTACTACTCCATGTACCTCTACGAAAACGCCTTCGTGTACGGCAAAATGGGCTACGCCTCCGCCATGGCGTGGCTTCAACTCGTCGTCGTCCTCACGCTCACCGGCGTGCTGCTGCTGGTCGGTCGCAAACTCGTTCATTACTCCCGTCTGTGAGAACACTTGCTCGTGCCCAGTTGCTCTTCTAATCCGAGCACGCACAATCCACCTTTGGTGGTGCTCAAGCACCTTGCGCTCATTCTGATCGCCATCGCCTTCCTCGCCCCGCTGGTCTGGATGCTCTCCACCTCCATCAAGCCCGAGGTGCAAGCCGCTTCCGGCGAGATTCATCTTCTCCCCCAGCCCGCCTCCAGCACCCTCTCCCACGCCGCCGCCAACTACTCCAGCGTTTGGAACGACCGTACCATCCGCTTCCCCCTGTACCTCCGCAACACGCTCATCGTCGCCGTCCTCGGCGTCATCGGCATGACGCTCTCCAGCGCGATCGTGGCGTATGGCCTCTCCCGCATCCAATGGCGCGGCCGCGGCCTGGTCTTCTTCCTCATTCTCGCCACCATGATGATCCCCTTCCCCGTCCTCATGGTCCCGCTCTACATCATCTTCCGCGATCTGGGCTGGAACAACTCCCTCAAGCCCCTGTGGGTCCCCGCGTGGTTTGGCAGCGCGTTCAACATCTTCCTGCTCCGCCAGTTCTTCATGACGATTCCCACGCAGCTCGACGAGGCCGCGCGGCTCGACGGCTGCTCGCACTGGTCCATCTTCTGGCGCATCATCCTCCCGCTCAGCAAGCCCGCCCTCGCCGTCGTCGCGCTCTTCCACTTCATTTACGTCTGGAACGACTTCGTCGGCCCGCTCATCTTCCTCACCGACCGCGACCAGTTCACCCTCGCCCTCGGGCTCCAGCTCTACCAATCCCAAGCGGGCAACACCCCGTGGAACCTGCTCATGGCCGCCAGCACCATCATGATCTCTCCGCTGGTCATCCTCTTCATGCTCACGCAGCGGACCTTTGTGCAGAGCGTGGCCACCGAAGGCATCAAATAGCCCCGCACTCCGAGCTCCTGAAAACACAACTCTTCGATGAGCACGTCGAAAGGCGTTCTCACTGCCCTGAAAGGAGTTGCGCTGCCAGCGCACCGTTCTACGAACGCACATGCAACTTCCACAGCCGCGCCGAGCGGGCCAGTGGGTGGACGGGATTTGAGCTGTTGGCGATCCGGAAGATCAAATCGCCGCCCTCGAATATAGAGTTTGATGTTTCGCTTGAAACCACGGAATATCCAACGCCAGCGCGACGTCCTCTCTTGAGAAGACCCGGGAAACCGTGTGCTTGATCGGAGCTTCCGTATCGGTCCGTGGAGATTCAACGTGCGACGCCCCACCATATCCCTCGTGATCGTGACCATTCTTTTGGGGCTTGCCGCTCTCGCCTCTGGCTGCGCCTCGACGGGTTCCAGGATGGCGGCCCCGGCTTCACAACAGCACTCCGACTGGCCGTACGACGACTCTTGAGTTGATCGCTACTCGTCCGCGCAGGCCCGCCTCGCCGGGCACAAACGCACCCCGCTCCACCAAACGCTTCCGTGGGAGATACTCGATGGATCAGAACCTCACGTCCGACGAATCAATCCGCCACGCCGACCCCGCCGACGTTGCCGATGGCATCGACCGGCGCGGCATGCTCAAGTGCATGGCATGGGTTGGCACGGGTGTGTTGCTCAGCGCCAGCGGCGGCGTGATGGCATCCGAGCGACTCGGGGCCGCAAAGATGTCGCCGCCCGGGCAGCCAGCCGATGACCCCAAGGGCGGCGCACTTGCCGCGATTGAGGCCGCCGACTTCACCTTCGTTCAGATCAGCGACAGCCACATCGGATTCGGCAAAGACCCCAACAAAGACGTTGTCGGGACGCTCCGTCTGGCGATCAAGAAGATCAACGCGTTGCCCCGGCGCCCCGAGTTGCTGATCCACACGGGCGACCTCACGCACCTGGCCGACCCCAAAGAGTTCGACACCGTCGCCGAGCTGCTCAAGACCGCCAACGTCGGCAGAACGGTGTACGTACCCGGCGAGCACGACCTGACCACGACCGATGGCAGCAAGCAATACCTGGAACGCTACGGCGGTCAGGACGTGCTCGGCGATGGCTGGCACAGCTTCACGCATAACGGCGTGCATTTCGTCGGGCTCGTCAACGTCGTCAACCACGGCGAAACCAGCGCCCTGGGGCAGCTGGGCAAGGCCCAGCTGCGCTGGCTCGCGCAGGATCTCAAGGTGCTCGGCGCCGACACGCCGATTGTCGTGTACGCACACGTGCCCCTCTGGACTGTGTATGAGAAGTGGGGATGGGGAACGCAGGACGCCGACGTGGCACTCGGATTCCTCAAACGCTTCGGCTCGGTCACGGTTCTCAACGGGCACGTCCACCAGGTCCTCCAGAAAATCGAGGGCAAGGTGACGTTCCACACCGGCCGGTCCACGGCCTTCCCACAGCCCGAACCCGGCAAAGCGGACAAGCCCGGGCCGATCAAGAGCGTCGCCGCGGACAAACTGCGCTCGACCCTGGGTCTGTCAACAGTGAACTACGTGGAACGACCGGCCGCTCTTGCGATCATCGACTCGACTCTGGAGTGATCGGTGCGTCAATCAATCATGCTGGTCGCCACAACGCTCGCCCTCGCCCACGCGACCCGCGGCCAGTCCCCCGACCAAGAGAACCCGCTCGCCCGCGCCGCCCTGGATGTCTTCGCAACCAAGTGCGTGCAATGCCACGGCACCGAGGTGCCCCATCCCAAGGCGACATTCGGGTTTGTCAATGACTTGAACCGCCTCGTCGCTTCGGGCAAGTATGTCGTGCCCGGACAACCGGACAAGTCAGAGTTGTGGAAAGCAATCGACGAGGGAGACATGCCGCCCGACAAGGCGCGAGCGGGACCGCTCGTGCCGGCGGAAAAAGACGCCGTTCTGCGCTGGATCGTGGGCGGCGCTCCACCTCTCGACCTTGCGAGTGGAGCGATCACCTGGTCGCCCGAATCAAAGCAAGCTCCGTCCGCCAGCACCGGTGCGCCGAACGCACCGGCTGATCCGCCTCCGAAGAACCACGATCGCGCAACGGTTTCCCGCCTCGTGGTGCTGCTCGGGCGATTGCACGTTATTGTCATTCACTTCCCAATCGCGCTGTTGCTCGTCGCGGCAGTGGCCGAAGCTTGGGAAATGCACCGGCGATCATCGGTCGTCCTCTCTTCGGTGCGGTTGTGCGTGGCCCTTGGGGCGATCGCCTCGCTGGTCGCGGCCGGTCTCGGCTGGATTCACGCGCTCGACGGCTTTGCAGGCCCGCTATCGAGCCCCACGTCCATCACAGGGCTGCATCGCTGGATTGGTACCGCACTCGGCGTTGCGGCGCCCGTGGTGGCTTGGCTCTCCGAGCGCGCCGCGGCACACGCTCGAAGATCGCTCGATGGGGGATATTCGCTCTCGCGGCCATCGCCGGTGCCGCGGGTCATTTCGGCGGCTTGCTCACCCATGGCGCGGGATACTTCACGCCGTGACGATTCCACCCCGAAATGCTGGCGCGTGTCCTTCTCCAAAGGAACCGACCGATACCATCTCTTCGCGGGTGCTCAGTCTCACGCCCGACGGATCGACGCGACCGGAGCCACCCGGCGTGTACCAGGACGTTGACAAGCCGACGTTTCAGGACAGTGTGCTGATCCACCTGGACGCGGGGTACAACCTTGCTCTGTGGATGCTCCATGACGAGCACCTCGCCAGCGATGCCCTCCAGGACGCGGCCTTCAAGGCCTGGCGCGGCTTCGATTCATTTCAAGGCGGCGATGGGAAGTCCTGGCTCCTCGCGATCGTCCGAACCAGCGTGGTCGATAGTCTCCGCCGCGCCCGTCGGGGCCGATCGGCCACGCCCGATCCCTCGGACAAGCCCGTCGAGCAACAGTCCAAAGACGACCCGCCGCTGACCAGTCTCCCGCGACGAGAGCACGAAAGCATGGTGGGCGAAGTGGTCTGGACTCTCCCAGAAGCCGCCAAAGAGATACTTGTTCTGCGCGAGATCGAGGGCCTGAGCTACGCCCAGATCGCGCTGGTGCTGAACATACCGATCGGGACGGTCATGTCCCGAGTCTCGCGTGCCAGAGATGCCGCCGCCGCGGCACTCCGCGACAAACTCACGAAGGAGCGCACCGATGGAGTGTGAGCAAGTGTCCACCTGGCTTGATGCGTATATCGACCTGGAGCTCCAACCCGAGCAAGCGGCGGAACTCATCGCCCACGCGCGCGGGTGCGGGCGTTGCGCCGCGTCGATCATCGAACGGCAGCGCCTGCGCTCCGCCTTGATCGCCGGAATGCCGTTTCACCCCGCGCCGCCCCGGACTACGCGGTTCATTGAACAGTCGCTTCACCAATCACCGCGTCGCCGCTTGCGGGCGTCCGCTCCCCCGTGGGCGTGGGTGTCGCTCGCCGCCTGCCTGTTGCTCGCGGGGGCGGTCCTGTGGAATCTGATGCCGACAAGGCATTCGGGCGTGACGCGCGATGAAGTCGTCCGCGACGCGGTCTCGTCGCACATTCGCTCCCTCATGGGCGCGCATCTCGCGGACATCGCGGTCTCCGACCAGCACGCCGTGAAACCCTGGTTTGCTGGCAAGTTGGAGTTTGCTCCCCGGGTTGTTGACCACGCAGCACAGGGTTTTCCGCTCACCGGCGGGCGATTGGACTATGTCGCTGGTCGTGCGGCAGCGGCGATCATCTACACCCGACGCACGCACGTCATCAACCTGATGACCTGCGCCGATCAGACCGTGGGAGAGGTCGCGCCCAAGACGTTTGTTGACCGGGGATATCACGCCGTCGCGTGGTCCGAGCCCGGGATGCGATTCTGCGCGGTCTCGGACTTGAACACAGACGAGCTGATGGCGTTCGCGTCACTGGCGAGGGGCGACGCGAACAACGGCAAATAGCCGGTGTCCGTGCCAGAACCCACTCTGATCTGCATGACGCCTCACCCCTCGCCCAAGGGCATGCCATGTTCGCGGAACCTGAGAGTTGAGGTGTCCAGTGACACGGATGGTTCTACGTGTCATGCGCTTCACGCCCGCTCCGGAACTGGGCACAAATCGCCTCACCGCGCACCTGCTGCCACACACAGTTCAACTGCTCATCCCCCCCGAATCAGGTCAACTATCGCTCCCACATCCCCCGAATGCGCAAACTTCTTTAGCGAATCCATTGAATCCCAGCCGCCCACATATAAGGGAAAACCCCATCATTTATTATTCTTGCTTACGGATCAATTCCGATTTGCAAACTCGGGGAACTTGATGCACAATGTAAGCGGTTACGCGGTGGGCGATTTCTGCTCCTTGTGTCACGTTCGGGAGCCGCCAAGCTCCGCCCCGCGAAGGGTTTTTTTCACGGAGGTATGTTCCATGCTCAAGAACGCTCTTTGTCTCGCCTCTCTCCTGGCCGCCTGTCTCGCGGGCAACGCCCAGGCCCAGGTTCCCAATCTCGTCAACGGCAACTTTGAGACCGAGGACGCCTATCTCGGCAGCTTCGGTTTGCTCGCGCCTGTCGGGTTCAGGACATACAACTGCACGCAGTATCGCTTCATCGGCGACGGGCTGACCCCGGCCACCGTCACCCACGGCGGCACACACAGCATTCGCCTCCCAGGCAGCTTCGGCTGCCAGAACGGTGAGTTCCAGGGTGTCCACGCCGAGAACCAGCTCGACTTCTCCAATCCGAGCAGCCCGCGCAACTGGCCGCAGTACAACTTCAATCCGCCCAGCGGCGTTCCGATCACCGTCTCCTGCTGGTTCAACATTCCCGCCAGCGATCCCTTGATCAAGTCTCGCTTCGGCATCAAGCTCGGGCTTCTCAACGGCAGCGATCCCGGCATCTTCTTCGCGCGTGAATGGCTCGATGTGGATCCGGAGGCCACCACTGGAACGCCCCCGAATCAGGTTCCTAACCCCTTCCCCGGCTGCACGATCGTGAACGTCACCACGCCCGAGGGCGTTGAGAAGGGCATCCACACCAACGGCCAGTGGCGGCAGATCACCCGCACACTTACCCAAGCTGAGATCAACGTCCCCACCGACCCGATGTGGATCCCGCCGCCAAATCCGGCCAAGTCCACACTGCTCGCTCTGCGATTCGACATCTTCCCCGAAGGCGGAAGCCCCGCCCCAGTTTCGTATGGCACCGTCTGGGTCGATGACCTCACCTTCACCCAGGGCTCGACCTGTGCCGCGGACTTCAACCACAGCGGCGGCCTTTCCGTGCAGGACATCTTCGACTTCCTCACCGCCTGGTTCTCCGGAGCACCCGCCGCCGACTTCAACCACATGAACGGCATCACCGTGCAGGACATCTTCGACTTCCTCGCCGCGTGGTTCGCTGGCTGCCCATAAGCCGCCCGCAACAGTTTGCTCTTCTCCCACGCCCCGCGCACCCGTTGTGCGGGGCGTGCTTGTTTTTGCCACACGCCCGGGATGAGCGAGTTGGTGGGGGGCGAGCGAATCGCGGGATGCCTTTGCTAGTAGCACGCCCTACCGCTGCCGCCCCACCATCCGCGCGAGTTCCGCCCGCCGCAGCCAGTTCTCCAAACACGCCGCGTCGCTCGCATCCACCACACCGTTGCCATTGAGATCAGTCGGCGCTTGCACCGTGCGATACAGATCGTCGATAGTCACACGCCCGTCCCCATCAACATCCTGCGGGCACATCTCGATCTTCGGATACGCCCGCGCCAGCAGCGCATCGATCGACCCGGGCAAGATCAAGTCGCTCAGCCCGAGCGCCCCGCACGCGACATCCGGCAGCCCCGCCGAGTTGGGCACGAACGTGCCCGAGTCATACGGTCGCCGGTACAGGATGCTCGCGCCGGTCTTGAACGTCTGCCGCGCCCCCTTGCGATACGCCGCGTATCCGCCCACTGCCTCCGCCGGATCACCCGAAGCGCACAACCCCAGCAGCGAGGTGAACGTCGTCAGATTCCCGGGATGGTTCGTCAGCGTGTCCGCGTTGTATCCGCTCGGGCTTGTGCCCGCGGAGAACACCGTGTAGTACTTCGTCGCCACATCGTCTGAGTATCCCGCGCTGTTCCAGCGCACGTTGTCCACCTGCGTTCGCCACGCTCCGCTGGCGCGATATGTCGGCGAAAGCAACGCCGGATACACCGTGAGAAACGTGGGCTGAAACACGCCGCTGTTGCCCACCGAAATCGGCTTCCCGGTAACATAACTCGCCGTCGGCCACGTCGCCCGGTTGAACCAGTTCGCCGCGATCAACCCCCCAGCGGGCGATGCTCCATACGCGCCCGTTTCCTCCGCGTAGATGATTCCCTCGTGATACCCAGATGCCCACGAACTTGTGTCCGGACCGCCGAACGCCAGCCCCCGAAACGCCATCGCGCCCGTGCCTTGGAAATACGTCTCCCAGTTCCTGCATCCGAAGATGATCCGCGATGCCGCACGCACGATCGTCGGATCGTCCGGATACCGATCCATCGCCCGAGCCGCGGCCATCACAATCTTCATCGTGCTCAGCGTCGCGTACTCATCCGCCCATCCGCTCTTGGTGTTCCCCGTTAGCGGGTCAATCCAGTGCTTGAACACCCCATCCGCATTCCGCATCGGCTTGATATTGTCCCCCGCCTGCCCAGCGTAACGCACCAGCACCCGAGACACATCCTGCCGCGCCAGCGCATCACCATTGATCCGTTCGTTCATCATCAATAGCAGCACCGTCCACGCCGCGCCGTCGGGCGTCGCCGGATGAAACCTGCTCTGCCCCGGCAGCACATCCCCGTCGATCACCCACCCGCTCGGCTCTCCATCCGGCGAGATCAGTCCGCGCCCGAACACGGTCGCCTGCGCCAGCTCATCGCGCATCCACGCATCGAAGCCCAATCGCGTGTCGGTGGTATCCGAAATCACCACCGGTCCCGGCGTGCCACCAACCAGTAGTTTTCCCTCCGCTGTCGCCGTCAGATCATGCCATGTCGTCGCCGTGCTCACATACACCACCGGCGTGATCCCGCTGAAACTCCCCGCCAAGAACCCAGGAATGAACTCAATCTTCGATCCCCCCGCGCCATTCCCGCTGAGTATGTACAAGCCGCGCTGCGCCGCGCTTCCGTAGTGGTCCCCCCACGCCAGCGCGCGAATATCGTTTCCTGCGCACACCTGCGTGAAGCTCGGCGTCGTTGCCGGTGTCGCCGGGATGGTCGCGCGATACACCGCGCTCTCGCTGGCAACGTACATCACCCCCGCGTCCCGATCGACTGTGATCCCATGCACAATCGTCGTCGCCGTCGCGCCCGGCAGCGTCCACGTTCCCATCGGCGTGGACTGTGTCGCCGTGGTGAACGAGAGATACCCCGCGATCTGCCCGCCCTGCTTGCTGACGTACACAAACCCCGCGTGATGAGCCGCTGCCAAATGCGGCCAGACATCCCCGCGATCAAACAGCTCCAGCCGCGCCTGCCGCGTCAGCGTGTCCGTCGAAACGTCATACCTCAGCAGCACATCGCTCGGCTGCCCATCACTCGGCACCGTGTCATCATGCACCAGGATGTAGAGCAACCGCCCCGATGCGCTGAATGCCAACCCGCTCGGCCCATCCGGCCCTCCGTCGAGTGACATCCAAGGCGCGAGCGCCACCATCTCGCTCCGCGTGATTGCCCGCTTCAGATTGCCGCGCGCATCGCGCACTTCCACGCGATCCTGGAACGTATCACCGACCGCGTACCACCCGGAGAATGCCGCGCTCGCCACCGCCGCCGCGTCGCTCCCGCCCACAAACGGATACGCCGTCGAAACCACATCCCCGCGAGCCCCAGAGCACGCGATGCCCGCCGCCGCGGTCAGCGCAGCCACAACCCTGGCCCGAACCCGCCCGCCATGTCCACGCAAGTGTTTCAAGCCCCAAGTATGCGCTTGTATGAGCAAAATGCCAACTTCCCGTGCCATTGATTTGCCTGATATGCACTGACCTGCCGCTCTGGCCAGGTCGGTGTGGGTTGAAACGAGCTCGCACGAACCACAGAAATCATCACCCTATAGCGTAACCGCAAGGTCTCGGCGATCACAGATGACGAGTTGTGAGTCTTGCTCTCTAAACCGTTCTTCTCAGGAACCTGGGCGTTGCCCCTGCGCACCTCTGTGTGCTGGCTGTGTGGACTGTGCGTTTGCTCTGGTCCACTCTCCGTGCCTATCCCTTCCGAAACAAAAAGTGCGACACCATCCACTCCTTCCCGTGGTTCAACCCCCACAACTCCGCGCACGCCAGATAAAACACCCGCCACCGATTGAACCACGCCCACGCCTCCGTCGGACCCTGTCCCTCTCGGAGCGCGGCCATCGCCGCCTCCCGATTCTCATCCAGCGTCCGCAGCCACGCATTCGCCGTCTTCTGGTAGTGCGTCCCGTCCACATTCCACTGTTCCGACAATCGCAGATCATCCTGAAAGTGGTGCAGCAGATGCTGCGACGGCATCGTTCCGCCCGTGAAGAAGTACCGACCGATCCAATCATCACCCGGGACAAAGTGATACGCGATCCGCGCGTGCGTAAAGATGTGCACAAACAGCAGCGCATCGGCGCGCATCATCCCTGCGATCCGCTGCAACAGCACTCCGTAGTTCTTCATGTGCTCGAACATCTCCACCGACACCACGCGATCAAACTTCCGCTCCAGCACAAAGTCGCGCATGTCCGCCGTTATGATCTCCGGCAATCGCAACCCACGCCGCTGCGCCTCCGCCAGAATGAATGTCTTCTGCGAGGCCGAGTTCGAGACAGCAGTCACCTTCGCCTTCGGATACTTCTCCAGCATCCACAACGTGAGCGATCCCCATCCGCAGCCGAGTTCGAGTATCTCCTGCCCATCCGCGATCCGCGCCCGCTCGCACGTCAACGCGAGCATCGCCTCCTCAGCCGCGCCCAGCGTGGAAACTCCCTCGCCCCAGTAACACCCGCTGTACTTCATCCGCGGCCCCAGACACGCCCTGAAAAACGCCGCCGGCACCTCATAGTGCTGCTCGTTCGCCGCCGCCGTCTGCACCGCCACCGGAGCACGCCGCAGCTCTCCAAGAAACACGCGGAACCGCTCCTGTCGCTCCTCCATCGTGCCGCGTTCCTCATGCGCGATCTGCGCCCGCAGCCGCGCTCGAATCCCCGCGCGGATCACCGCGTCCGGCAGCACGCCCCGATCCAGCAGCGGCTCATACCACGCCGGTTTCGCGCCCGCGTTCGACGCCGCAAACTCACCGCTCACTGCTGATGCCTGACTCACGATGCCGACTCCTTCCGAAACCACGGCACAAACGCGCTCGTGGTCTGCTGATACCGCCGATATGCATCCGGCCGCGACTTGAGCGATCGCGCCTCAGTAGGGGGGATGCCCGTCACCTTTGTAATCAGTCCCAGCATGAGCAACGGTGCGAGCGGTGCCACCCACCCATGTGGCCCCGTCACCGCGGCCGCCGCAAATCCGCACCAGATCACCCACTCAAAGAAATAGTTCGGATGCCGCGAATATCGCCACAGCCCGACCTCGCAGACTTTCCCCTTGTTCCCTTCATCCCGCTTGAATGCCAGCAACTGCCGATCCGCGATCCACTCTCCGCCGATCCCAACCACCCACAGCGCGGCCCCCAAATACTGCCACACACTCAACGCCGCCCCGCCCGCCGCGTGGCCATCGGCACACGCGATCACGAACACCGTGCTCAGCAACACAATCAGCACAGTGTTCGCCGCAAACACCGCCGCAAAGAACAGCTGCGCCCGCGACCCATACCGCTCGCGCATCTCCGCGTACCGCCCATCCTCGCCGCCTTTCAGCACGCGATCCGTCAGCACGTGCAGCCCGAGCCGAAGCCCCCAGACCCCGACCATCGCGCCCATGAGCACCCGCCGCGCCGGCTCTCCCGCGCCCGTGATTGCCGCAAACTCCGCCGCGCTCGCCAACGAAAGTGCCCACATCGCATCGACAATCCCCGCGTCCTTCGTCCGCCGCTGCACGAGGTACCCAGTGAGCATCACCGCCGCGCCCCCCGCGCCGATGATCCCGAGTTGCTCCCACATTGTGAGCGTCATGCCACCCTCCTCGGCAGCACGCGCCCAGCCACAAAGAACCAAGCCCCCATCATCACCGCGAACTCCACGCTACAAATCCCGAGCGACCACGCGCGATCCTCCCCGATCATCACCGCGCCGATCCGCTCCCCAATCAAATATCCCAGCGGCCCGCCCACCAGCCCAAACACCACCCCCGTCCACACCCGATCCCATGCCCACGCAAATCCGATCCGCACCGTCGTCCCGAAGTTCGCCCACAGCGCGAAGAAGAACACCGCAAACTCCGCCGACACCCAACGCGGCTGCGCGAGCCCAACCACACCGCGCGAGCAGAGCAGCGAATCCATCGCCGCGCCTAGCGAAGCGAACCCCATGATCAACCCGAGCTCCCGTCGCCACGAAGCCCCACGATTCCCTATCGCCATCCACCCCAGATACCCCACCACATTCGCCAGCATCACCCCAGCCCCAACCCATGTCCACCCCTTCGCCGCCAAAAACAACGCCACTGTCCACGTCACATCAAACGCGAGCACGTTCACCACTATGGGCCACCACCGCTTCACCAAGTCCCCTCCCAGCTCACCCTTCCGATCCTAATCCTAATCATAATCCTGCTCCTAATCGTCTTCGTCTCATTCCGTTTCGTCACTCCGTCACTCCGTCACTCCGTCACACGGTCACTCCGTCACTCAATCACTCCGTCACTTCCCCTCCCCCCTCCACCCCGGCTTCGTCAGCAGCACCTGCACATCCCCAACATGCCGCGCCCGAAACGCCCCCTCGCAGTACGCCAGGTAGTACTCCCACATCCGCACAAATCGCTCGTCGTACCCCATCGCTCGCACCTCATCCAGCCGCGACATGTATCGCTCACGCCAGATCGCCAGCGTCCTCACATAGTGCGCGCCAAAGTCCCGCATTTCCCACACCCGCAGATCCGTCTTCCTCGCCACCGCCTCCACAATCCGTTGCACCGAGAGCAGACATGACCCTGGGAAAATGTACTCCTTCAAGAAGTCATTACTCCGTGCCGCGCTCTTGAAAAACTTGTCGGGAATCACAATCGCCTGCACGAGCGCGGCCCCATTCGGCTTCAGCAACCTTGCACACTGCTGGAAATACCCGTCAATGTTCGCCGCGCCCACCGCCTCCACCATCTCGATCGACACCAGCTTGTCGTACCGCCCCGTCAGATTCCGGTAGTCCTCTTTCAGCAGCGTTATCCGATCCTGCAAACCCGCTTCTCGTATCCGCCGCTCCGCCATCTCGTGCTGTCGATCCGAAATGGTCGTTGTCGTTACGCGGCATCCATACTTCGTCGCCGCGTGCAGCGCCATCGCGCCCCACCCCGTTCCGATCTCCAGCAGATGATCCGTCGGCTTGAGTTCCAGCTTGCGGCACGCCCGATCAATCTTCTCCACCTGCGCCGCCTCCAGCGTCTCCGCTCCGTTCTCAAAGATCGCGCACGAGTACGTCATCGATGGATCAAGAAACAGCCCGAAGAACTTGTTGGATAGGTCGTAGTGCGCCCTGATGTTCCGGCGCGATCCTCCCAGCGTGTTCCGCCGCATCCACATCCGCACCCATTCCACCGGCGCGCGCACCGTATTCAGCACCACCTCCAACCCCGCCATCGCTTCCTGATTTACCGTCAGCGTCTCCACCAATCCCGCCAGATCATCCGTCTCCCACGCCCCATCCATAAACGCCTCGGCGATCCCGATCGTCCCGCCGAACGCCGCCGCCGAGTAGAACCGCCGATCCAGCACCCGAACCACGCACGCCGGCGCGCCCGCCCGATCCGCACTCGCCGCCGACTCGTGGCGCACATCGCCATCGATGATCGTCACATGCCCATACTTGAGCCCACCCAGCGCACCGAGAATGATCTTTCTCCCCAGCGATTCCAGCATCGTCAGCGACCGCGCCATCGACGCCGCCGCGCCGCGCGGCACGATTGTCGGCGCACCTTCCAGCGTCACTCCCCTGCCCGTCGTCATGCTCATGTTGCTCACGTCGCCGCTCCCTTTACGCTCACCACTCCGCCCGTCCCCGCCCCCCCCATCCCCGGATGCGCCTGCACCGGCACACGCTTGAGCCACAATCGCAATGCCTCAAAGTGAACTCGCCCGATCACCCGCAGCGTCATCAGCGGAAACCGAATCAACTGCATCCGCATCCGTGAAGGCGTCAACTCACGCCGCGTCAGTCGCAGCGTCGCGTCAAACGCCTTCTGTCTTTTCCCCCCATCCCCCTCCGCGAACCCCCGCGCGACCTCCGCGACCCTCTGCGTGCCCGCTTCTTTGTCTCTCTCTCCCCTGCTCTCTCTCACATTCATATGCACAAACAGCTCTTCCCCCGGCTCAGCAAACGCCCAGTCATACTGCATCCCCATCGGCATGAACGGCGAGACATGAAATCGCTTCTCAAACTCCCACCGCATCAACTCACCGCTCCCGCATCCCGCGCTCCGATCCAGCACATACGTGTGCCGCTCCTTCCACGGCGTATTCGTAATCTCTGCCACGATCGTCTCCACCCGCTCGCCGCGCTCATCAAAGCAGTAGTAGAACGACACGGGGTTGAAGCAGCACCCGAAGTACCGCAGATGCGTCAGCAGCCGGATCGGCCCCGTCGGCCGTCGCCCCGTCTCGCGCTCCACACGCTCCCGCACCGCGCCATCCAGCGATCCCGTCGCTCCTAGATAGTCCTCGCGCCGAAACCGCGCTGGCGACATCCGCCTCATCGACCACCACCGCGTCATCGAGAACACCCGGTCCATTTCCGCAAGGTCCAAATACACCATGAACAGCGCGAACTCAAACGAGTGCTCCCGCGGCGTCATTCTCCGATGCCGCACCACGCCCTCATAGATCGCGCTCGCCAGCATCATGCCGCGATCTCCTCGCGCATCTCCGCGTTCTGTTGCACACCATACTCCCGGGCCCGAATCATCTCGCACACCCGCACCGCGCTCCGCACCCCATCCTCATGGAACCCGTTGAACCAGTACGCCCCGCAGTAATGAATGCCGCGCGTCCCGCTGATCTCGCCCCACCGCGCTCGCGCCGCGATCCCCGCCACCGTGTACACCGGATGGTGATATTGAAACCGCCCGAGCACCTTCGCCGGATGAATGCTCGTAGCGTCATTCAGCGTCACGCACACCGGCTCGCGCGTCCCCAGTGATTGCAGCATCGTCATGTTGTACGTCACCGCCACCGGCGCACCCTCTTCGCGAGCCATCCGATAGTTCCACCCGCTCCACGCCGCACGTTTCCGCGGGAGCACGTCCGCATCCGTGTGCAGCACCGCCTCGTTCGCCTGATACGGCATCGCACCAAGCACATCCTGCTCGGCACGCGTCGCGTCCGCGAGCATCCGCAGCGATTGATCCGAGTGCGTCGCGAGTATCACCTCGTCAAACACCTCTACCCGCGCCGCGCTCCTCACCTCAACTCCCGCGTCTGTCCGCCGAACGCTCATCACCGCACAACCGACGCGGCACCGCTCCGCAAACGGCCGCACCATCCTCGACACATATTCCCGCGACCCGCCCGTCACCGTGCGCCACTGCGGCCGCTTCCGCAGATCCAGCATCCCATGATGCTCAAAGAACCGCAGGAAAAACTTCGCCGGAAACTCCAGCATCTGCTCGCGCGGCGCGGACCAGATCGCCCCGCCCATCGGCAGCAGATAGTGCTCCACCATCTCCCGCGAGAACTCCGCCCGCGCGCACGCCTCGCGCAGCGTCGTCGAATCTTCGATCTCGCCGAGTAGATGTGCTCCGGTTGTCCCCAGCCGCGCAATCTCCCACACCATCCGCAGAAACCGCGGCCGCAACGCGTTCATCTTCTGCGCAAACACCCCGCCAATCGTCTCCCCGCCATACTCCAGCCCGGTCCTGTCGCAGCGCACACTGAACGACATCGGCGCATCCTGTGTCGCAACTCCCAGCTCACCCAGTAGCTTCGTAAACAGCGGATAGTTCCGCTCGTTGTACACGATGAACCCTGTGTCAACCGGTATCTCGCGCCCCTCTTGCCGGACCACTACCGTGTTCGAGTGCCCGCCCAGATGCGCCCCATGCTCGAACACCGTCACCTCATGCCGCGCGTGCAACTCCCGCGCACACACCAGCCCCGCGATCCCCGCGCCCACGATCGCGATCTTCATTGGTGCGGCTCCGAATCGCCCTCCACGCTGCCGTCCGCCATCCGCGCGTGCCGTTCCGCCGCCGCATACACCCGCGCCGGCACCGGGTTCAGGTCCCAGATGATCCCGAGCATCTGCATACCACGCAGCACGTAGTAGGTCATGTCGATCTCCCACCAATAGAAGCCCTGCCGTGCCGAGCCGGGAAAGTAATGGTGGTTGTTGTGCCACCCCTCGCCGAGTGTCAGTAGCGCGAGCAGCCAGTTGTTGCGGCTGTCATCCCCAGTCTTGAAGCGCTGGCTCCCCACCACATGCGAGATCGAGTTGATCGTGAACGTCCCGTGATACAACAGCGTCGTCGAAACACCAAAGCCCCATATCAACATCTGCCACGCGGATGTATGCAGTTCTGGCCATAAGTGCCCGAGCGTCCACCCCACGATCACCATCGCCACGATCAACAGCAGCGGTCCGACCATGTGGTTCCGCTCCAGCCATTTGAGTTCTGGATACTTCGCCCAGTCCGGCACCGCCGACCAATCCGTCTCGATCCCCTTATCCGAAAGAAACCACCCGACGTGACTCCAGAGCACGCCGTAGATTCCCGGCGAGTGCGGGTCCGGCTCCGTGTCCGAGTGCCGATGATGCGCCCGATGGTGCGCCGCCCACCACACCGGCCCGCGCTGCGCCGCCGTCACCCCCGCGAGCGCGAACAGAAACTGCGTCATCCGATGCGCTCGAAAAGTCCGGTGCGAAAAGTACCTGTGATAGAACGCGGTGATGCAGAACATCCGCCCGATGAAGAGCGCCGCCGCCATCGCCACCGCCACCCAACTCCACCCCACCCAGATCACGCCCAGGCAGACCATGTGAATCGACAGTATCGGCAGCACGTTGATCAGCCGCACCCGATCCGGCTTCTCCTTCGAATCCGTTTCCATCTCGCGCGCCGTGCTTCGATCCAATGCTTTCATACGGCAAGTCCTTCGCTCTATCTACGTGGCCTCGCCCCTTACGGATTGCGATCGGCAGCGATCGTGATTTGCCCACACGATATCGGCCCAGCGCTCGGCGCGCGGCAACGCCGCTTCGCATCCTATTCGGACTCATTCTCCGATCCGATTCACCCCTCACATTTCCGTGAGGGTTCGTTCTGTCATTCGACTTATCACTAGCAGATTCGCTGCAATTGCGTCGCGGTTCTCAGCGAAATCCGTTCCAGAATCCATCCACAACTCCTCCTCCGCGATCCTCTGCGCAACCTCCTCGAACCTCCGCGTGCCGCATCCGCCTTTTCCCCGTTCCTCTCCCTTTCTACACTCTTTCCCCTGACCTCTCACCCCCCTCAACCCCGCGCCATCGTCCTCCTCTCCGGCGGCTTGGACAGTGCCACCGCACTCGCCATCGCGCGCCAGTCCGGATTCGCATGTCACACCCTCGCCTTCGATTACGGCCAGCGCCACCGCCACGAACTCATCGCCGCCGAGCAAGTCTCTCGCGTTCTCGGCGCGATCGACCACCGCGTCGTCGCCATCGACCTCCGTGCCATCGGCGGCTCCGCGCTCACCGCCAACATCGATGTTCCCAAGGATCGCCCCGCCGCTGACATGGCCCACGGCATCCCCATCACCTACGTCCCCGCCCGCAACCTCGTCTTTCTCTCCCTCGCCGCCGGATACGCCGAGGTCGCCAAGGCCAGCGACATCTTCATTGGCGTGAACGCCATCGACTATTCCGGCTATCCCGACTGCCGCCCGGAGTTCATCGCCGCCTTCGAGCGCGCCGCCAACCTGGGCACAAAGGCCGGCGTTGAGGCCGATCACGCGCACCGACTGAAAGTCCACGCCCCGCTCTCGCACATGACCAAGGCCGACATCATCACCCGCGGCGTCGCCCTCGGCGTCAACTACGCCCTCACTCACTCCTGTTATGACCCCGTTCCGTGGCACGGGCATCCTGCCCGTGAATCGTCAATCCACGTCGCCCTCGCCTGCGGCCACTGCGACTCCTGCACCCTCCGCCGCGACGGCTTCCGCGCCGCGGGTGTGCCCGACCCCACCCGCTACGCCTGATCCCCCATCAGAGCGGATCGGCGTAAGCCCTCGGTGGACAACCGGCGAAGTCCGCCGCGCGATGATCCACACCGGCGGCTTACGCCGCTCGGCTCTGAATGCTCAACATCCCGCGAACCACGCCGACAGAAAATCAAAGATGTCCTGCACGTTGATCGCTCCGATACCGTTGAAGTTCGCGCTCGGGTTGCTCGCGAACCACGCGCTGAGAAACGCGAAGATGTCGGTAACCTCGATGGTGCCGTTGCTGTTGAAGTCCGCCGGGCACTGCACGACTTCGACGGTTGTGGGCGTGTAGCGCAGGTGATAGCCGACGGGGAGCGAAGACAGGGCGGGGTTGAATGTGCCGCTCACGCCGTCAACGGCTGAGAGCACGGTGTACGTGGCGGGCGTGGTGGGATGGAAGGGCGGGCGCAGCGTGACGATGATGCCGCCGCCGATACTCGCGGTGCCGACGCCACCCCCGACGGCGGTATTGACGGTGAGTCGATCAGCGGTTCCGGCACCCTGGATTTCAATGCGGAGTCGGCTCGTGCTGGCGGAGCCGATGTAGTTTCCGGTGACAGTGATGACGCGGGGATTGAAGACCCCGATTCCCGGCTCGATCGACCCCGCCGAAGTGAGCGGGGCCTGAACCAGTCCAACGCCCACAAGCCGGCCGTTGGCCGGAATGACGACGGTGGTGGGCGAGTCGATGCGCCCGTTGAATGTCGTGAGCGTGCCGAGAACAGCGTTCGCGCTGTCGTTGAGCGTGACCACCGCGGCGTTGCAGCGCAGCTCGCCACCGATATTCACGCCCGTCGCGCTCCCGTCGCCCAGCGAGAGAGTGCCGCCGTTTGTGCTGGCCGATTCGATCACCGATCCCGCCGCGGACGACACTTTCGCGGCAATCGAGCCGTTGCCCAGGAAGCCGCCGGTGGATCCAAAGGTGATCTGCGTCCCGCCGATGCCCTGGCCGATGCCTGTCACCAGGCCGTTGAAGGTGAGGCCCGCACCCGTGGCAGTGATAGTGCCGAAATGAAGCACCGGCGAGTCGATCGTGCCGAAGCCGCTGACAACCCTCCCCACCGGAACAAGTAAACTTGTGGAAGCCGCGAGGTGCCCACCCGCGATGGTCGCGTTGCCAGTGACCGAACCGTTTGCGTCGCGGAGCGTGACGGTGTTGGCCCCGACACTCAGCGAGCCGATGTTGGAAAAGCCGTTGGCGTCTGCGGCGTCGCCGAGCGTGAGATTTCCGGTGGCGGTGATCACCGACGACCCGCTTGTGGTGAGAAACCTCCCGTTCACGGTTCCGCTCCCCGTCAGGGAAGTGTTGCTCATCGTGAAGAGCGCAGTGTTGATGGTTCCCGCAGTCAGCGTGGTTGGGCCGCGTGCATCAAGCGTGCCATCCACATCCAGCGTGGAGTTGTCCACGTTCAGCGTGCTAGCGGCGTTCCAGACCGTGAGGTCGGAGGTCACATGCCCGTGTGCCGTGTTCAGCACGTTGAGCACGCCCGTTCCGCCGGAAACTGTATCGCCGCCGACGCGGACGTCTCCGCTCGCCGTCCAGGTCGTTCCGAAATTTTGCACACTCAGCGTTCCGCTGGCGCTTCCGATCCGCCCGATGAAGAGGTTTCCCGTCGTCAGGGAACTCCGGTTCACTACATTGACGAGTCCGGTGCCGCGGTTTCCAACCGATACCGTGCCGCTCAGACCCGCAGCAGCGCCACTGTCCACAACCACAACGCCGTCGCCCCCAAGCGCCTCGCCGATCGAGACGCTGCCCGTACATGTGAGGGTGCTCCCGGCATCGATGACTTGGAGCTGGCCTTGTCCTGTGTTTCCCACGGTGAGCGCGGGGGTCGCCACACTGCCGACAAGCGTGCTCGTAGCGCCCTGTATGAGGCGGATCACCGAGTTGAACCCGCCGCCGTCGATCGTGAGCGTCGTTCCGCGCGGATCGAGTGTGCCTCCGGCAACGAAGATGAACCCACCCCCCGCGAGGTTCAGCGTTCCGCGCGTGTCATTCACGATCAGGTCGTGGGTGGTCAGCGTCGCGCCGTTGTTCACGTTGAGCACGCCCGTGCCCCCGTCCGGGTCGTTGCCCACGTTGGTCGCCCCAGCCACGGTCACATCGCCGTCGGCGTTGATCGTGAGCGTGCCGTTGCCCGCCGCCGCGCCGATGCCCTGGTTGCCCGCGATATTTAGGTCGCCATCGACCTGGAGCCGCGCACTCAATAGCCCAAGACCCCCGACAGTCGCCGTCGAGGTCGAGGCCGAACCCTGCGCGATGTTCAGTGATCCAAAGAAGTGCGCCAGTGCGCCGGTTGATACGTTCAAGGTCGTGTCTCCACCCGCACCGATCGCCGCCGGGGCCGCCGTTCCGCGGCACAGCAGCGTCGATGCCGACACCGGCGCGATCGTGAATCCGGAGACCGTCACAGTCGAGATCGAGGTTGAGTTGGAGCCCGCCGTGAACCGATCCGCCACATCTACCAGCCCTCCGCCGGTGATGCTGAGTGTTCCCGCGCCGTTGTTGCCGATGGTCAGGTCGCCCGCGCTCGTAGTCAGGATCAGGTCCGCATCATCATCGTTCACGTTGAGCCGCCCGATGCTCCCGGCCGCGCTCGCGACCGTCACGCCCGCGTTGCTCGTCAGCGTCCCTGTCGTCAGCGTCATGGTCGCGTTGTCGCCGTTGACATCGCCGATGGTGATCCCGTTCGTCACCGTGTGCGGGCTGGAGCACGTCAGCGTCACCGTGCCGCTCGTCGCGCCGTACGTCTGCGTGCGCGTCGTCAGCACGCTGGAGTTGAACGTCACCGCATAGCTCGCCGCCAGCGAGAACGACGCATCATCCGCCGCCACCGGCACCTGATTCGGCGACCAGTTCGTGCTCACCGACGCCGCGCCGCCAGCGGAGTTGTTCCACGCAACCACCGTCCCCATCGCCCGCGGCTGCCCCGCGGCCAGCACCACCGCCAGCGCGGAAAGCACCACGCCATTTCGCACCACGCCGCCACAACGCATTCCGACCGATTGATTCGATGTTCGCATGGGTTCAACTCCAAAAAAGACCCGCCGCCACAAGTGCAAGCGACATCCGCCGGAGCCGGTCACGCAAGAAAAACAATTGGTTTATTGACCCCCACAATCAGAGCCGAGCGGGTCTGTACGTGGCACGGGCTTTCCAGCCCGTGCTCGGGCCGCCGCGGCCCGAATACATTAGCATGCGTGCCCAACACCGGCGGCTTACGCCGCTCGGCTCTGAAGGGTCAACATCCGACAAACCATGCCGCGAGGAAGTCATAGATGTCTTGCTCGGTAATGCCGCCGACTCCGTTGAAATCCGCCGCAGAAGCGCGGGCGAACCACGCTCCAAGAAAGTTGAAAATGTCTTGGGCAGCCAGAACTCCGGAGCAATCAAAGTCCGCCCTGCATGCACCGCCGAACTGAAAGCGGCCCACGTACGCGGAGACACTGCCCCCGGCAATCGTAAATCCGCCGCCCGCGATCACATTCCCACCCGGCAGAACCGCAAGAGCAGCAACATAGGAATTGGTTCCCGATGCCAGAGCGGACCATGAGTTGGTGCTCACGTCGTATCGGGCGATGTGGTTCATCGCAACCGCATCAACAGATGTAAAGTTTCCCCCCGCGATCACATCTCCGTTTGTGTGCAGTGCCAAGGCAAACACCGAGCTATTTAGTGCTGACCCCAACATAGACCATGTGTTCGATCCCGAGTTCAATCGGGAGATTCCGGTCGTTCCTGTGGAAACAGATGCTGCCGCAATCACATCCCCGTTTGGCATCGCGAGCAAGGATTGCACAGCAGTGAAGTTTGTCCCCGATGCAATAGAGGTCCAGGTACTAGTACTCGGGCTGTACCGAGCAATCTTGTTGACCGTGACCCCGCCCGCGATCGTGAAATCGCCGCCGACGATGACATCACCGCCGGGAAGCACCGCGAGTGCCGAGACATAGTTGTTGTTCGTGCCAGTTCCGAGGGCGGACCATGTGCCCGCGCTGGAGTTGTACCGGGCGATATGGTTTGCAAACACACCACCGATGTAGCCGAACCCACCTGCTGCGATCACATCCCCGTTCGGCAGTGCCGCGAGAGCGTAAATCGTGTTGTTGGTTACCGACGACAACGGCGACCAAGTGTTCGTGCTCGGGCGATACCTCGCGATCTTGTTTGCGGCAACGCCGCCAGCGATCGTGAAATTTCCGCTCGCCACGATATCCCCATTGGGGAGTACGACCACATCGCCAACCCAATCGTTGGTTCCCGAACCCACCGCAGTCCATGTAGAGGTGACCGGGTTGTAGCGGGCAATCCGATTCGCCGCGATACCTCCCACGGTCGTAAAAGCACCGCCCGCAATCACATCTCCGCTCGGGAGTTTGGCCAACGTGTAGACGGAGTTATTCGTTCCGCCATCAAGGGGAGTCCAAGTGTTGCCGTTCGTGCTGTAGCGCGACATTCTCATAACACTGGAGTATCCGTCGTAGGCAAAGGGCCCGCTCACGACGAAATCCCCGCCCGGGAGAAAGGCCAGACCCGAGATGGTGTGCGTGGGTTCGTTGCCCAGACGGCTCCAGGAATTTGCGGCCACATTGTACCGGCCGACATAGTTCACTGTGATGCCGTCGCTTGGCGTAACGGTACCTCCGGCGATCACGTCTCCGCTCGGAGACACCGTGACAAGCCCGAGAGAGACGTCTGTCGGAAGACCCGCCGATGCCCACGTGTTGCTGCTCGGACGGTACCGCGCCACGCGGTTGGTCGCAACTCCACCGGCGGTGGTGAAATCGCCAATCACGATCACATCCCCGCCGGGAAGCGCCGTTAGTCTGGATACTTGATAGTTGTTGGTCCCTGCTCCCAGATCCGACCAGGTATTGTTCGTCGGGTTGTAGCGTGCGATGTGATTAACCGCGACTCCGCCAGCGGTGGTGAACAGTCCCCCAGCGATCACATCCCCATCCGCGAGTACCGCCATGGCATCCACGATGCTGTCTGTGCCCGACGCCATTGAGGACCACATGCCGTTGGCTGTGCTGTATCGCGCGATGTTGCTCACCCCAACGCCGCCAGCGATGCTGAAACTCCCACCCGCGATCACATCCCCGTCCGGGAGAACCGCTACAGCATATAGAAAGCCATTCGTTCCCGATCCCAGCGAGGTCCAAGTGTTCGTGGAAGACTTGTAGCGTGCGATGTTGCTCGCCGTGATGCCGCCAGCGGTGCTGAAGGATCCCGCCGCGATCGCATCCCCGTTCGGAAGCACGGCGAGCGCCCGTACGGTGCCGTTCACCCCCGATCCGAGTGCGGCCCATGTGTTTGTGACAGGGTTGTAGCGAGCGACTCCGCTCGCGACCACACCGCCAGCGACGGAGAAAGTCCCTCCCGCGATCACATCTCCATTGGTCAGCGCGGCGAGAGTGGCAATGAAACCGTCCGTGACAGGCAGAGAGTGCCCTGCTAGCCAACGGGCTGGACACTGCGCCAAAGTCACGGGCGTCCACCCCCATCCGATCGTCACTGCGAGCAGCATGAGACGAATGAGTCGCAAACTCCGAAATGGCCAGCCAGCACCCTCACCTACACCTACACCCGCTCCGATCTGGGACCATCTCGGTTGCACGGCTGAGGGTGCGCGGCAACATACGAGACCAAAGCGGTCAAGAGCAAAGTGTGACATGGCGGGATTCTCCTCGCGCATACGCTTGAGTTCAGACCAGATCAGCATATCAAGGCGGCCGCCGCCGCGAGCGCTAAATAGATTTGCTGCTCGATCCAAACAATATCCGTACCTGTGACGCGAAGTAGTGCAAGACACAAAACACTCAGGGCTTTTGGATTCGCCTATGTTCGCTCCTACCCTCTCTCCCTTCCGGCAGGGGGATCGGGGGATTCATGCCTCCCGGAAGATCACCGTTCTCATTGGCCTTCGCCGGTGTGAGCACACTTCTCGAAAGGAAGTCAGTTTTATGGTTCGTATCCGATTGCAGCGCGGCGGCCGCCGGCACGTCAACTACTTCCGCATCAACGCCATCGAGAAGCGCGTCAAGCGCGACGGCCAGGTGCTCGAGAATCTCGGCTGGTACAACCCCCAGGCCAAGGACAAGGCCAAGCAGGTCGAGCTGAACGTCGAGCGCATCAAGCACTGGCTCGCCTTGGGAGCCCAGCCCTCCGACACCGTTCTGCACATGCTCATCAAAGCCAACGTCGTTGAGGGCAAGGAGTGGGCCGACAAGCTCGCCGCCCGCATCGAGGCCGTCAAGACCAACGACGCCCGCAAGGCCGCACATCCGCAGAATCCGCCGAAGAAGGAAGAGAAGAAGAACTGAGGCACTGCTCCACCCCAGCGACGGACAGCACCTATCATGAGTCGCTTGGACTTCCGAAAGGTCAACTATGACCGCGGCAGATATCTCTTTGGATCGGATGGTGAGCGCCGTGGAAAACGTTCGTCGCCGTCTGCTCAAAGCAACTCGAGCGCTGGAAGGTGCGAGCATCGACTACGCCGTTGTCGGCGGCAATGCGGTTGCCGCGTGGGTTTCTACCGTTGATCCCGGTGCTATTCGCAACACTCACGACGTGGACCTGCTTCTTCGCCGCCCCGATCTTGTCAAGGCAATTCCTGCCCTTGAATCTGCCGGGTTTGTTCACTGGAACGGACCTGGTTTCGACGTATTTCGCGACGGTCCTGATGGAAGACCAAGCGAGGGTGTTCACATTTTGTACTCGGGCGAGCGGGTCTTTGGAGATGACGCCGAATCACTCCCGCAAGTTGAGAACTACGAGCAAGCACCGCTGTTTCGAGTGGTTTCGCTCGTTGGGCTTGTTCGTATGAAGCTCATCGCCAACCGCGACAAGGATCGAACCCACGTGCGAGACCTCATCGGTGTCGGCCTCGTCGATCAATCGTGGATCGAAAAGTATCCTCCGATCCTCGCCGCGCGCCTCAAGCATGTGCTCGACACGCCCAACGGATAATCGCGTGTCCATTCTCCGCTTCGACATCCTCACCACCTTCCCCGAGCTCTTCGCCTACACCCCCGGCGTGGTGGGGGGGGCTCTCAACTCCTCCATTCCCTCGCGCGCCCGCGCCGCGGGGATCGTCGAGTGGCACGCCACCAATATCCGCGACTACGCGACCGACAAGCATCAGAAAACCGATGACCGCCCCTTCGGCGGCGGCCCCGGCATGGTCATGATGTGCCAGCCGGTGTGGGACGCGGTTCACGCCGTCGAAGCCCGCGATCCGCGCATCGCCACGCGCGTGCTGCTCACGCCGCAGGGCAAGCCGCTCACGCAGTCGGTTGTTGAAGAACTCGCCACCAAGCCGCGGATTCTGCTGATCGCGGGGCACTATGAGGGGCTTGACGAGCGCGTCGTCGCAAAACTCGCGCCGCTGGAAATCTCCATCGGCGACTACGTCCTCTCCGGCGGCGAACTCGGCGCGATGGTGCTGATGGACGCGATCATCCGGCTGCTCCCCGGCGTGCTCGGCCACGAGGATTCCGCCTCGCAGGACTCGTTCAGTCAGAGCCGAGCAGCGTCAGCTGCCGGTCCTTCCGACTCACATTCCCCTCGCCTCCTCGACTGTCCGCACTACACAAAGCCGCGCGAGTGGATGGGAACGCCCGTGCCGGATGTTCTTCTCTCCGGCGACCACGGCGCAATCCAGAAGTGGCGCGACCAGCAGCGCGCGGAACGCACGCGCGATCGAAGGCCGGACCTCATGCCCTGAAAATCCGCGCCGATCTACCGCAACACCACGATCAGCGCGTGGATGAACCCGTGCAGCCACAGCAGCAGCGTCAGCACCACGTTGATGATGAACGAGGTCCCGATGCCTTCTTTCAACCCGACCGCAAGCGGCGGGAGAAGGAACGCCACGATCACCATCAGCACCTTGTTCGTTGTCACGCCGGCCGCCATTGCGCATCCTCCTTGTGTCCCCCGCAGAACACCCGATCCGCTTCGCATATCGTGCAGGATGCTCGCGGTCCCATGATTTGCAGGCGATATCCCGATCATCGCCCATACAAAGAGGCCCAAAAACCCTCCCAAACTGGAACCCCTCGGGTCTGACGCTTACCCTTTCGACCCACCTCGGCGCATCCGGCCCGAATTGGACCTTTCCGCACCGCCAGAAACGAGCACGACCATGGCCCGCAAGCGCACCGTTGACATCATCAAGGCACTCAACGCCGAGTCCATCAAGACCGACCTCCCCAAGATGGATGTTGGCGACACCGTGAACGTGCACTGCCGCATCATCGAAGGCGACAAGGAACGCATCCAGATCTTCCAGGGTGTGATCCTCGCTCTCTGCAACGGCGGCATCAACGCGATGGTCACCGTCCGTCGCATCGTTGAGGACATGGGCGTCGAGCGCGTCTTCCCGCTCCACTCTCCGCGCGTTGCCAAGTACGAGATCGTCCGCAAGGCCGACGCCCGGCGCGCCAAGCTCTACTACCTCCGCGATCGCGTCGGCAAGTCCCGCCGCCTCCGCGACAAGCGCCGCGGCCTCGAGAAGGCCCCCGCCAAGGCCTGAGTGTCGTCGTGGCATGGGCTTACCAGCCCATGCTCTTGACAACCATTGCCAACAAGTATTCACGACTACGCAACGCCCCCCAGCGTTGCGTTTTTCTTTTCCCACGCGCGATACCCTGCCCCCATGAAGGCCCTCACGCTCGTCCGCCAGTCTCCCGCCGGTACACCCCTCGCCCCAAACATCGCGTTTGTCACCGACTGGCCCGAGCCCGACGCGCCGCAGCAGGGGGAGGCCCTTGTTCGCACGCTCGCGGGCGCGCTGAACCACCTCGATCTCTGGATCGCCCGCGGCGTGCCGGGCTTGAATCTCACCTATCCGCGTGTCAGCGGCTCTGACGCCTGCGGCCTCATCGAACAGGTCGGCCCGGGCGTTGATGCATCGTGGATCGGACGCAATGTGATCTTGAACGCCGCACTCGACATCACGCCGCTGCCAACGCCAGATGAAGGCCCGCGCTCCACGCTCGCCCCGATGTACGAACTCATCGGCGAACACCGCAGCGGCACGCTTTGCGAGAAGTTCACCGCCCCCATCGCCAACCTGCAACCTGTGCGCGATGATCAGGACCCGGTTGAGGCGGCCGCGTTCGGGTTAACATTTCTCACCGCGTACTCGATGATCCGCACCAAGGCGAACCTGCTCCCGGGGCAGACTGTCCTCCTCACCGGCATCGGCGGCGGCGTCGCGTGTGCCGCGCTCGCCATCGCACGCCACCTCGGATGCCGCGTCTGCGTCACAAGTCGGCATCAGTGGAAGCTCGATCGTGCCAAGACGCTCGGCGCTGAGCATGTCGTGCTCGACTCCGGTCAGGATTGGTCCAAGGACGTTCGCCTCTGGACGAAAGGCCGCGGGGTTGACGTTGCCGTGGACTCTTCGGGCAAGGCAACACACATCAAGTGCATCAAGTCCCTGGCGCGCGGCGGCGCATACGTCACGCCCGGCTGCACCTCCGGCGCGGATGCCACCACCGATCTCGCCCGCATCTTCTGGAACCAGCTCCGCCTGCTCGGCTCGACGATGGGGACGAACGAAGAGTTCGCGGAAGTCACCGCCCTCTATCGCAGCGGCGCGCTCAAGCCCGCCATCGACAACGTCTTCGAAGCCCACAACGGCGCGGCCGCGTACGCGCGTCTCGAATCCGCCGAGCAGTTCGGCAAAGTCGTCGTGAAGTTCTGATTCTGTGCCACGGGTTCGCCCGCTGCTTTGAGCGGGCAACCCGTGCGGGTGGTGCTGGATGTCGTGCGCTTGCCACGCGCATCACGGGTTCGCCGCGCTTCGCGGCAGCCCGTGCATGTAGCAAGCGAGGCACAAGTCACCCGTGCCCCGGTCTCTCCGCGCTTCGCGGAACGACCGGGCTGCTGCAACCCAACCACACCACATCCCCTGCTCGATGCCTCCTGCCTCGTTGCCTTCTTCTCATCCCCACCTCCGGGGAGTTTGTGCGGCTTTGCGCGCGCAAATCCGCACACCTTTCACCCCCGCTTTCCATTTTCCAAAGTTTTTTTTCAACCAGTCCCCACAAGCACTTACGCACATTTCGCCCCCAAACATGTGCGGCTTTGCGCGCGCAAACCTGCATCTCGGCCCATGGGTAGAGACGCCGTTTTTTTCGCTAACCCGATACGCCGCCCACCCCTGCCCCGTCCCTCCTTTTCTCAATTCTGAAATCTCAAATTTGAAATTTCACATCCCCAGGAGCCCCCCCATGTCCCCCTACGCACTCGAACTCGCCTCCGCACGCCTCGACGCCCTCCGCACCCTCATTGACGCGCTCAACGAAGCCGACACTCCCGACGAAAAACGCCGCTGCGCCGTCGCCATCTTCAACGCCCCCGACCCCCGCGACCTCGACGACGAGATCGAACTTGAAGACGATCAAGATGTGGCGGACAAAGAAGAATCTGAAGACGATTCGGATCTGGATGAGAACTCAGAAGAGGACAAAGACTCTGAAGGCGAGGAAGGAGCACCGAACCACGCACCGCAACGTCGCTCCGCTCCCACATCCGACATCGCACATCCGACATCCCACATTCCCCCCCACCTCCAACATCCCACATCCGCCATTCCCCTCACCATCTCATACACTCCCCCATGCCCACCCCCATCACCACATCCCCCGTCGTCATCATCGTCCGCGACGGATGGGGCGAAAATCCCAATCCCTCCCACGACGCCTTCAACGCCGTGAAGCTCGCCAAAACGCCGGTGAACGACCACCTGCGCACGACCTACCCCTGGACGCTCGTCAAAACCAGCGGCGAAGATGTCGGCCTCCCCGACGGCACCATGGGCAACTCCGAAGTTGGCCACCAGAACATCGGCGCGGGGCGCATCGTCGAGCAGGAATCCCGCATCATCACCAAAACCATGGAGCGCGGCTTCGACACTATTCCCGCGGTGAGAAAAGCAATCCTGGCCGCAAAGAGCCGCGGCACGGCGGTACACCTCCTTGGAATCTGCTCCGATGCCGGTGTGCATGGATTGCTTGAGCATTTGTACGCTTTCGTACGTGCGTGCAAGGAGTTGGGACAAGGCGGAGTCCTGCTCCACTTGTTCACCGATGGCCGAGACACCGGCCCGTATACCGGGCTGAACTTTGCGAAGCGTGTCGAAGAGCAGTTGGAAAAGATCGGCGGCGCAGGCGTGGTGCAAATCGCGTCGGTGATCGGTCGGTATTACGCAATGGATCGCGACAATCGCTGGGAGCGTGTGCAGCGCGCCTATGCATGCCTGACCGGACGAGATGCGGCGGCACTCGGCGTGCGCCGGGCCGCGACCGCCGCTGATGCCATCCAGCATTACTACGACAATCCCTCCGCCGAAACGATGAAGGGCGACGAGTTCATCCCGCCGACCATCGTGGGTGCTTTCGATTCCGCGAACGATCCCACTCGCATCCAAGACGGGGACACCGTCATCTTCTACAACTACCGCGGCGACCGCCCCCGCGAGCTCTCCGCCGCCTTCGTCTTCCCCGATGACAAGTGGGCCAAGGTCAAACCCTCTCCCGACAGCGGCAAAAACGGCTTCGATCGTGGCCCCAAGCTCAACATCGAATACCTCATCATGACCGAGTACTGGGAGCAGCTCCTCCCATACTGCGCCGTCGCCTTTCCCAAGCC
>JAYVRG010000108.1:0-13070 GCA_043776515.1 Phycisphaerales bacterium | reverse complement strand
GTACCCCGCCGGTCCCCGGCGGGTCTTGTGAAATCACCGAAAGAAACCGCCGGGGACCGGCGGGGTACCCAGAACATTGCTGATCGGCTCAATGCTTCTTGAGACGAATGAACTCCACGATCGCAAACGCCGCCAGCGCACACACGCCCGCCCACAGAATCGGCAGCCCGATCAATCCCTTGCCGTGCGTGAGCTGCTGCCCGCCCGAGATCGCCAGCACCGTGGCGAGCGCTGGAAAGAATGCCCACAGATACACCGTCAGCGGCAGCGCATCCCGCAGTCGCATCGCCATCACCGAGCCGACAAGCACCATCACCAGACACGCCACGCTCATCGCGTAGCGCTCCTGCTCCTTGCTGAGCACCTCGTTGAGCAGTTCCTTGATGTCCGAGCGCATGGACCCGAGCAGCGGGCCGAGTACGACCTGGTCACCTGGCTTATCGATCATGCGCTTCTCGGCGAGGCGCTCGATTTCGCGGGTGGGCTGGGCCAGAAACGTGGTCGCCTGATCCTCCGAGAAAGTCAGGTCCGGGATCAGCGTCTGCTCCCGCTCGCCGCGCGCCGCGCTGAACTCTTCGGGTGTTTGCACCTCACCATCCTGGCCCGAGGAGACGGCGGCAACATTCTGGAGTTGCAGCGACACCGTTGCGGCTCGACGATCCGGACTACCGCCCAACGTCAGTCGGACAAACCCGACCGCGGCTTTCTGGGGGGGAATCTTTGCCGTATTGTCCGCCGGTTCCCAGAGGATGCACTTTTCCTTCGTCAGCGGAAGAATCTGATAGACGCTCGCATCGCGTTTGCCATCTGCCTTGGATCGTGTGGGCCGGAGCCCGGACCCGCGCAGGATCATTCTCGTCTTGAACGGATCCTCAAACGCTGCTCCGCTATTCGAGCGAAGTGCTTGATTGATCCGGTCCATCACATCGCACTGCGCTAGCCCAAGTGCGAGCACACGCCGATCCTTGTCCACGCGATCAATCACCGATGGCTCGGCCCGCACCCGCTGCAGCTCCGAAAAACTCAGGAACTTCACGTTATCGCCGAAGGCATTGGGCAGCACGAACGACCAGACCATGTCCGCGCCCGAAGCCCGAAACGTCGGCCCCAGCCCGATCGGGTTCGTGGGCTTGATGACCACTTCGGTCATGGGCTTGCCGCCGGTCTCGACGACCTGGCCACGCGGCCCGCGCACGATGCTGGTGCGGCGGAGCCAGACCGAAGCATTCGTCGCCGTTCCATTGCTCTCGATCTCGCCCGCTTCATTGGTCCGCACCACCAGCAGCCCACCCAGCCAGAGCCGCTCATACGCGCCGGACTGCTCATCCGGCCCGAGCCGCAGCACCTTGTCCGCGTAGATCAGCGTGTTGTCCATTCGCAGCGCCTCGCCCCGCTGCACGCAGCTCACGATGTACTTGGCCGCGTCCTGCGCGACGAGCTCGGACATGCCCTTGAGAAACCGCGGGATGATCGAGTTGGAGAGTGTCAGCAGCAACGCGGCCAGCACCAACCCGCTGAGCACCGCGGGCACCAGCATCATCCGGTGGCTGATGCCCCCCGCATGTGCGGCCGTCAGCTCGTTGTCCGTGGAGAGCCGGTGATACGCGAGCGTGGCACCGAAACACGCCGCGAAGGGGAGCGCGTATTGCAGCATCGGCACCATCGCCAGCAGCATGAACGTCAGCGTGTCCTCGGGTCCGAGCTTGCCATCGGCTAAGGGCTTCACCGCCGCGGCGAATGCGATCACCGTCACCAGCACGCCTGTGGTAAGCAGCACCAGCTTCCACAGGTCGCTGAGGACGTAGAGCCAGAGGGTGAGGGGGATGCGATGCGACATTGGATGGAGTGTAGTGGAGGCCGTGAATCAGTGAAAGATCAGCAAACACAGGAACGGGCTGCGAACAAGCACGTCGATGACACCCTTCCCACCGCCCTCAAAGTCTCTTGGGATTACTGCACAACGATGTTCACCATCTTCCCCGGCACCACGATGATCTTCTGCACCGTCTTTCCCGCGATCAGTTCCTGCACCTTCGGGTCCGCCAGCGCGATCGCCTCCAGCGTGGGCTTATCCACCCCCGTGGGCACCATGATCTTGTGCCGAACCTTGCCCATGATGGAAACCGGAATCTCCACCTCCGCGTCCACCAGCATCGCCGGGTCCGCTGATGGGAACGTCTCATACGCCACCGACTCGGCGTGTCCGAGCTTCGCCCAGAGTTCCTCCGCCATGTGCGGCGCGAACGGCGCGAGGATAAGCGCGAATCGCTCCAGTTGCTCGCGCGTGACGCCTCCTGACGAGGTTGCCAGATTCACGAACTCAATCAGCGAGGCGATCGCGGTGTTGAACGCCAGCCGGGGAATATCCGCATCGACTTTGGCGATCGTCCGGTGCAGCAGCTTCTGCACAGCCGGGTTCGTCGCAGCCGCGAGCCGCAGGTCGCCGGTCTGCTCATCCACCGCCAGGCGCCAGGCGCGCTGCAGGAAGCGGAAGCAGCCGATGGTGTCCTTCGTGTTCCACGGCTTGCTGGCCTCCAGCGGGCCCATGTACATCTCGTAGAGCCGGAAGGTGTCGGCGCCGAACTGCGAGATGATGTCATCCGGATTGATGACGTTCTTGTACCGCTTGGACATCTTCGTCACCACCGGCGCGAGCGCCTGACCAGTAGCGATCTCCACGAACTTGCCATCCTCGACTTCCTTCACCTCGTCCATCGGCACGATCGTCTTATCCGGACGCTGGTACGCATAGCTCGTGATCATCCCCTGATGAAACAGCGTGTTGAACGGCTCCGGCGTCGCCACCTCGCCCAGATCAAACAGCACCTTCTGCCAGAAACGCGAATACAGCAGATGCCCGACGGCGTGCTCCGAGCCGCCGATGTACAAATCAACGCCCGCACTGGGTGGCCCGCCGCTCCGCGGCGGATTCTGCTGTGCTTGTGATTCCAAGGCCGAACCTCCGCGGAGCGGAGGACCACCCAGGACACCCAATCCACCCATCCAATACCCATCCGCCTCGCGCGACACCAGCCGCGCCGAGTTCTTGGGATCGCAGTACCGCAGGAAATACCACGATGACCCCGCCGATCCCGGCATCGTGTTGGTCTCGCGCCGCACCACCGTATTCGGCGGCAGCACATTCGCCGACACGCCCGCCGCGCCTGCTGTCGTCTTCACCCACTCCGTCGCCTTCGCCAGCAGCGGCCGCGGCTCCTCGCTCTCCACCGGCGAGTAGTCCGCCAAATCCGGCAGCTTCACCGGCAGATGCGACGCATCAATCGGGTAGTGATTCCCCGCGTCATCGAACACCACGGGGATCGGCTCGCCCCAGTAGCGCTGGCGGCTGAACACCCAATCGCGCAGCTTGTAGTTCACCTTGCGATTGCCACGCCCGGTCTTCTCCAGCCACGCGATGATCGCCTGCTTCGCCTGTGATGTTGGCAACCCGTCGAGGGTGACTTCTGCGTTTTTCGAGTTGACGGCTTCGCCTTCTCCGCCGAAGCACGCTTCACCACGCCGAAGCTCGTTGAGAAGCTTCTGCATTCCCGCAACAGTTCTCTCTTGAGACTGGACGTTGTCCGCGACGGGAATACTGATCGGCTCAAGCACGGGAACAATCGGCAGATCAAACTTCTTCGCAAACTCCCAATCCCGCTCATCATGCGCCGGCACCGCCATAATCGCGCCCGTGCCATAGCCCATCAGGACGTAGTCCGCAGTCCACACGGGGATCGTCTCACCCGTCGCCGGGTTCACGCAGTGCAGACCAGTGAAGACACCCGTCTTCTCCTTCTCCGCGCCCGCCATGCGATCCACTTCGGACTTGTTCTTGGCGACGTTTACGTAGTGTTCGAGGGTGGCCCGCCGCTCCGCGGCGTTCTCCTTGAGCGCGTGACTCACAATCGCGTGCTCGGGTGCCACCACCATGTACGTGGCCCCAAAGATTGTGTCCGGGCGCGTCGTGAACACGCGCAAGGCATCTTGGGTGGCTCGCCGCTCCGCGGCGGCTTCCTGCCCGATTGCATTCGCGTGCACAAACGTCCAGGCATAGCTCCCTGGATTGGACACATACCCTCCCGCAACCGGATTCATCATCACGTACTCGACGAACTCCGCGAAGTAATCGCCATCTCGAACGATGTGATCGAATCCCTCAGATTCCCACAGATGCCCCTTCATGCCGCGAGCACGATTGATTTCGGTCGCTGAGAAATGTTTGACGGACTTGATGAGCTCGCTGAGCGACTCGCCAGCGGATGGCCGCACAATCCAATGCACATGATCCGGCATGACCGTGGCCGCGAATACACGGCAACGCGATCCATCATGGAAGAGAAGCGAGCGAAGCACTTCGGCGCGCTCGGACTCGTCTAGATGCTTGGGTGTGTCGACCCGCCATGTGACAAAGTAGGTCGCGTCGGGCAGTCGATGGTGCGGCAGGTCGCGCCACCGTGTTCGCAGATCGGCGACAGCGCCAGATTGGCCCGGCGGATATGGATCACGGGCGACGAATCCGATGGGATTGAATGCGGATCGCCCGAACTGGGCGTATTGCTTTGCCGCTTGTTGCAACATGTTGCTCAAGGAAGAACCGCCGCGGAGCGGCGGGCCACCCATCGATCCACCAACCACATCAAAGTCAATCTCCGCCCCCTCGCTCTTCCCGATCCACTCCTCCTGCATCGTCTTCGTCGAGCTTGGCCAGTCCACGATCGCCAGATCCTCGAGCAATCTTTCTGCGTACGAAGTGATCCGGAACTGCCACTGCCGCAGCGGCTTCCGCAGCACCGGGTGCGAGCCGCGCTCGCTCCGCCCGTCGATCACCTCGTCATTGGCCAGCACCGTTCCCAACGCGGGGCACCAGTTCACGATCATCTGATCCAGATACGCCAGCCGCTGCGAATCAATCACCGCGCGCCGCTGCTTCTGGTCCAGCTCGTGCCAGCTCCTGGGTGGCCCGCCGCTCCGCGGCGGCTCTTCGTGAACTATTTCGTCCGCCGAGGCAGAACCACCTGCAAGAACCGCCGCGGAGCGGCGGACCACCCCGCCCTCCAACTGTGCGATCAGATCCGCGATCGGGCGCGCACACCCGCGCCGCGTTTTCCCATCCGGATACTGCGGCGACTCCGCTTGCGGATCAAACCACGACTCGTACAGCTTCAGAAAAATCCACTGCGTCCACTTGTAGTAGTCCTCGTCGATCGTCCCCAGCTCGCGCGTCCAGTCGTACGAAAACCCGAACCGCTTCAACTGCCGCCGAAAGTTATCGATTGCCTTGCGCGTCGTGATCGCCGGATGCACCCCCGTCGCGATCGCGTACTGCTCCGCCGGCAACCCAAACGCGTCCCACCCCATCGGATGCAGCACGTTGAACCCCTTCATCCGCTTGTGCCTGCACACAATGTCCGTCGCCGTGTATCCCTCCGGGTGTCCCACATGCAGCCCCGCGCCGGATGGATACGGAAACATGTCCAGCACGTAGAACTTCGGCCGCGACGCATCGAACCCCGGCTCCCCCGGGTTCGGTTGCCGGAACGTCTGCCGCTCCTCCCACACTTTCTGCCACTTCATCTCCATCGCATCCGCCAGCGCGGCGTTATACCTCAGCGGCGGCGCAACATCCGACCCACCCGATCCCCCCGACCTCGACCCACTCGGCTGCGATGTACTCGTCATAGCCCCAACTCTAGGAATCGCATGAGGCATCTCCGAAACGTGGCATGGGCTTACCAGCCCATGTTTGGGCCGCCGCGGCCCGAGTGCCTTTTGGTCCCCAACCGACACATCGCAATCGCAGACAACTCGCCTCCGCCTCCCACCGCCATTCTCCATTTAGTCCGGCACAACTCTTTTCCATCCACGCTGAGTCAATCACCCAACCATACAATCCCCACATATGGTGTACTACATGCCAGAACACCCCAAACCCCTCACTTCAACATCTTTTACCCCACCCTTGACGCCGCCGCCACATGATATATCCTATCAGACAGCAAACATCTCCAGCATTCGTGCATCGAGTTCGCCGTTCCGCCGCTATCCTTGCTGCGTTGACTGTCTGCTTTTCGGGGGGTCCACACCATGGCCGGGCGAAGTTCAGAACATGCTTCCATTCTGCGCGCGGCGTCCGCGCCCGCGGCTGGCCATTCCGCCACCGGTCTGGTCGTGGACATCGCCGATCCCGGTTCGCTCCTCACTCCCGCCGGTCTCGCCTCACTCCTAGCCGAAGCCCACTCCGCCGTTGCCGCACTTGGCCGCGCCGGTGAAGTCCGCGTTCGTCTCGTCGCCGATGCCGAAATGGCCGCCGCCCATCTGAAGTTCTCCAAAATCCCGGGCACCACCGACGTCCTGACCTTCGACCTCTCCGAGGGCACGACCGCTCAGGGCGAACCCTTCGATGTGGACATTCTGGCTTGTGTGGATGAGGCCCGCCGCCAAGCCGCGCCCCGCTCCCTTCCCGTCGAGCGCGAACTCCTCCTCTATATCCTCCACGGCGCATTGCACTGCCTCGGCTTTGACGACCACGATGATGCCGCCTTCGATCTCATGCACGCCGAGGAAGATCGGATCCTGACCGCCATCGGCATCGGCCCGATCTTCTCCTACGAGCCCTCCGCGCAAGCGGAGGAACCACCTATCCACAACAAAGTCCGCCGACTTTCCACAAACCCGGAGGGCCAATCCTGATGGACCTCCGTTCCTTCGCACTCATGATCTTCTGCTGGGCGCTCGGCACGCTCCTCAGCGCGATCCACGCGTCGCTGGAGAACACCACCGGCGCATCGCTGGAGTGGTTCGCCGAGCAGCGCGGCGGGCGTCGCCTCGTCGGCGCGCGACTCTCCGCCCTCCGCGCCATCATCTCCGATATCCCCGGCCATGAGCACGCCGTCGCCCTCGCCCGCATCCTCTGTAATCTCGGGGTCGCCGTCGCCAGCGTTTTCGTCATCGCCTCGCTGCACACGCCTGCTGACAAACCGCTCTCGCCGAATCTCGCCGATGCCGCCATCGGCGTGGTCGTCTCCGCCGTTGTCCTCTGGATCTTCGCCGTCAGCGTCGCCGAGAGCATCGGTCGCCACGCGCCGGAGCGTTTTCTATACGCCTTCGGCCCCTTCGCCCGCGCCGCCTACCTCATCCAGCGCCCGCTCACGCCTTTCGCCGGTTTCATCGACACCATCGTCCGCAAGGTCGCCGGCGCGGAGCAATCCACGAAGAAGGAAAAAGTTGCCGAGGACATCCTCTCCGTCGCCCAAGAGGGTGAGCGTGCGGGCGTGATCGACGTGGATGAGCGGCGCATGATCGAGGCCGTTGTGAACTTCAAGCACCGCACGGTGCAGCAGATCATGACGCCCCGCAACGATATTGAGGCACTCGAATACACCAACAATCTCGGACTGATCACCGCCTTCGTCCGCAAGGTCCGCCACTCACGCATCCCCGTGTTCAAGCAGGGCGGCGGGCTGGACGACGTGATCGGTTTCTTCTATACCAAAGACCTCCTCCGGTGGCTCGCTGGCGACACAGGTGGCCCTGTTCTCCGAACCGGGCCCGAGTCGGGCACCTCGGTTCTCCGAACCGGGCGAGAATCACCAATCGGTAAGACCACATCCGGCTCGGAGAGCCGGACTACCCAGGGCGGCTTTGAGCTCAAGAACATCCTCCGCATCGCCCTCCACGTTCCCGAATCCAAAACCATCCGCGAGCTCGCCGACGAGTTCGTCGCCAAGAAGGTCCACGCCGCCGTCGTCGTGGATGAATACGGCACGCTCAAGGGCCTGGTCACACTCGAAGACATCATCGAGGATGTCTTTGGCGATATTCAGGATGAGTACGAAAAAACCGAGGATGCCCCGCCTCGCATTGATGTGACGCTCGACGGCGAGGGCGTCCGCGCCGGCATCGCCGACATCGACGCCCGCGCGTACATCGGCGCGGCCAACGAGGCATTGGACCCACTGGGCGTCACCATCCCCGCGTCCCCCGACTACGACACCGTCGGCGGCTTCGTCCTCTCCACCCTCGGCCACATACCCGAGATCAACGAGACCTTCTCCCACGGGCGCATGAGTGTGACAGTGCTGGAAGCCACCCCCACCCGCGTCCTCAAAGTCCGCGTGCATGTGCATCCGGAGGAATCACAAGAGGGGACGCCGCGGGGGGTGGTTGAGCGGGCAAAATAATCCCAGTTTGACCGATCTTTGGTGGTTTATCGTTTTTCGATAAACCGACAAAGATGGCTATAAACCTGCATATACCAACGCCCCTTTCGCCGATTGAACACCCCATGCCCCTGAAGCTCTACAACACCCTCACTCGCACACTCGAGCCGCTGCGCCCCATCGATCCGGCGCACGTCACCTTCTACACCTGCGGCCCGACCGTCTACGACGATGCCCACATCGGTAACTTCCGCTCCTTCCTCGCCGCGGATGTGCTGCGACGGTTCATCGAGTCGCCGCTCTGCGAACTGGATCCGGGTACCCCGACGGTCCCCGGCGGGTCTGATACGAACTCAAGTGCTTCCGCCGGGGACCGGCGGGGTACCCAGAGTCCGCGCCGCGTGACGCACGTGATGAACATCACAGACGTCGGCCACATGACCGGCGATGACTCCGTGGATGGTGAGGGCGAGGACAAGATGGCCATCGCTGGCAAACGCCTGCTGGAACAGAAGAAGTCCGGCAAACTGCCACCCGATTCCAAGCTCGATCCAAACAACCCCTACGACATCGCGACCTTCTACACGGGCCGCTTCCTCGAAGATGCCCGCAAGCTCGGGCTCAAGGTTGCCATCGAGCAAGAAAAAGACCCGACGCTCATGCCGCGGGCCACGGCCAACGTGCCGGGGATGATCCGCATCATCGCCCTCCTCATCGAGCGCGGCCACGCCTACGCAGTCGGCCCGCCCGGCTCGCGAGTCGTGTACTTCAACGTCCCCTCGTTCGCCGCGTACGGCAAGCTCAGCGGCAACACCGTGGATGCGTTGCGCGAGGGCGCGGGCGGGCGCATCGCGGCGGAGAACCAGTCCGGCAAGAAGAGTCCCGCGGACTTTTTGCTCTGGAAAGAAGACCCGACGCACATCATGAAGTGGGAATCGCCGTGGGGCGAGGGGTATCCGGGCTGGCACATTGAGTGTACGGTGATGTCCGCCGCGCGTCTGGCGGGTGGCCCGCCGCTCCGCGGCGGCTCTTCGGTACTTTCACCCGAACAACTCTGCACGCTCGTCATTCCAGTTTCGCAACCGATCATCGACCTGCACTCCGGCGGCGAGGACAACATCTTCCCGCACCACGAGTGCGAGATCGCGCAGTCCTGCTGCGCCTTCAACGCATCGCACACTGGCTCATACGCGGGCATGTGGTTCCACCCGCGCTTCCTCTTCGTCGAGGGCGCGAAGATGAGCAAGAGCAAGGGCAACTTCTTCACGGCGCGCGACCTCTTCGCCAAGGGCTACGAGCCCGCGGCCGTCCGCCTGGAACTCATCCGCACCCACTACCGCTCCAACGCCAACTTCACCGAGCAAGGCCTGAAAGACAGCCAGCGCATGGTTGACCGCTGGCGCCGGTTTGTCAGTGGCACGATCCGTGGCACGGGCGTCCCGCCCGTGTCTTTAGACTCCCCCGAAGCCGCCGAAGCCCGGCGCGCCTTCACCGATGCGCTGCACGAAGACCTCAACATCGCTGGTGCCATCGCCGCCGTGAACACCTTCACGAACAAGACATCTCCCACCCCCGCCGACGCCGCGCTCATGCGCGCCTTCGATGGCATCCTCGGCGTTCTCGAACTCGAGCAGGCCAGCAGCGCGCAGACCGACATCGGCCTCTTCATTGGCTGCGACCCGGACGCCGCGGTGATCGCCAAACTCAACGAGCGTGTGACCGCCAAGAAAGCCAAGGACTTCGCCAAGTCCGACGCCATCCGCGATGAACTCGCGAAACTGGGCTATGCGATCAAGGATGTGGCGGGGGGGAAGGTGGAAGTACGGAAGGCGTGACACAACAGAGGCCCGGGCGCAAGCCCGTGCATTGTAGTTGCAACAGTGCCCGGGCTCGCGCCCGGGCCTCCGTCACTCCAGCGTCTCACTCTCGATGTTCGCCTTCTCGCCCGCGAGCTTCTTCTCGACGTACTTCTTCACCCAGGTCTCGAAGCTCTTGCCCGCGGCGGGGTCGCGGTCGCTGAAAGCGATGTGCTTGATGTCCGCGTACTTCACGGTGATCTTCTCGTCGCTCACCGGGCCCATGATGCGAATGGCGGAATCGGCGAGCGATGTGCCCTTGCGCCGGTCGAAGAGATACCCCGCGATGGTGCGCCCGTCCTTGAGCGTGAGCGTCACGTCGCCGCGGTAGTCGAAGGCCTGCTCCAGCACCTCGAAGGTCTTCGCGTCATCGGCCAGATCGACCGACCACCCGGCAACAGAGTGCTTCTTGGCGAGCAGGTCGGCGGGCATGGACTTGGTTTCTTGGGGCATGTGTGAGGGTATCAGAGCCGACGGGCGTAAGCCTGCGGGAGCGGCGCGGAAAATCGTGTGTAATGGCGATAATCCCGGCAGCTTACGCCGCTCGGCTCTGATTTCACCCGAACGTCCGCCCGCTCTCGGCGTCCATCATCTGCCAGTGGTTGTGTTTGCAGAGGCGCATGAGGACGGGGAACGCGAAGTCCTCGTCGGTCACAGTCACGAGGATTTGTTTGACTTCCGGGCCTTCGCCGCGGCTGACGGTCGGGTCGTCCATCAGCGGGACTTCCATCACCATGCCGGGGCCGAAGAAGACGCCGGTGCCCATACGCTCGCCGTAGCCGTGCGGGCCGGAGCCATCGGGAGCGATGTTCGAGTTGCCGAGTGCATCGCGCACCTCGCGCAGAGAACCGAGCGGCACGACTCCGTCGGAGCCGCCGCTGCCGGGATTGAGCAGGACGAGTGAGCGTTTCTTGGACACAGGAACGGCGAGGATAGCGCGGCTCTCCGTGGCATGGGCGTCCCGCCCATGTTCTTCTCGCTTGTGGCATGGGCTTTCCAGCCCATGTTCGGGGCGCATCGCCCCGAATCTGCGTGCTGTGTTTGCAATACCAAGAAAATCACGGGCTGGAAAGCCCGTGGCACCAAGACACGGGCGGGACGCCCGTGCCACGGAGCAGGTCAGGCCTTGGCGGGCTGCTCGTCGTCTTCGGCGGCTTCCTTGTCTAGCAGTTCCACGCAGGTCGTGATGAGCGTCTCCAGCGGGACCGGCTTGAGCAAGTAGGCATCCACGCCGAGCGAATCCGCGTATGAATGATGTCGCTTGCCCTCGTTGGCGGTGACCATGATGACCAGCGGCGCATCCTCGAAACCCTTGATGCGCTCCAGCACCAGAAAACCGGAGCGCTTGGGGAGCATCATGTCCAGCACGACGATGTCAGGCGGGTTCTCCTGCACGGCGGCGACGGCGGCGTTGCCATCGGGCACCATCATCGTCAGCGCGCCCTCGGCCTGCAGCACGGCGTCGAAGGATTCGAGAATGTCCTGATCGTCATCGACGATGAGCACGCGCACGTCTTCCAGTCGGCCGCCCATGGGTTGCCTCGTTTCTTCAATGCCCCCGATATCAGCACCCAGCTTCCCTACCACACTCTACCACACAGGGGATAGGTACGGTTGCAGATTCCGGGAGTTCGGTAGGTGATTCGGTGGGGAAAGATGGGGCATTGGTAGCCCGAGATTCGTTGGCGTCTGTTATTCCCACACGCCGCGGCGGTTATGTTTTGGGCGAAGCGCCCGAAGCATGGGCTGGAAAGCCCATGCCACCAAGCGAGGGTTTGGGCGGTCTTCTGGCCCATTCCGCGGCGTCGCGTTTGGACCAATCCTCGATCCGGGCCAGTTCATCGTCGGTCATCCACGGCAGATTGCGCAGCTTCGCGCGGAGCGAGGCCGGGAACGGCTTGCCGGTTTGCTCGTGGCGCGGGCGGCTCTTCCAGTAGCGGTGCAGCCAGAGATTCTGCTCCGGCGCGGCACGCACCATGCGCTCGATGGCGCGCCGGTATCGCGCGCTGATGTAGAAGAGTGGATCGGGCTGGTTCTTCCACTCTTCTGGCATGATGATGTCGATCGTGCGCACTTGATACTGGAGCGGGTTGGTCGGGTCGTAGTCCGTGAAGCCGCCGCCGATGCTGGGATGGGGTGGCACTGGCAGCTTGCTGCCAGTGGGATGTGCAAGGGCGGCATCACTGGCAGCAAGCTGCCAGTGCCACCCAGCAGAAACATTGCCATCACGAAAGTCCACGAGCCGTCGCGCCTGGCCGCAGATGATGGGAGCGTCGAACCGCATCGCCATCAGACCGATCGACTTGTACGTGGACGCGAGCCGGTTGAAGAACGGAACGTACAGACCCTTCTCGCCGGCGTTCTGATCCGCGATGAAGGCGACGAGTTTGCCATCGCGCATGAGTTCGGGCATGACTTGGGTCGCGCCGTACTTGTCCAGCAGCATCAGGCCGCGTTTCTCGCGGGTCTGGCGGACCCACTGGTCCATCGGCTTGAGGTCCAGCGGGCGATACAGCGCGTGCATGGGGAAGCCGAGCAGGGCCATGGTGTAGCCGAGCAGCTCCCAGTTGCCGCAGTGGCCGGTGATCATGACGCAGGGGCGGCCGGAAACCAGCAGCCGCGCGGCGGGTTCGAGATCGACGAGCTGTATGTGCTTGGGCCAGGTATCGGCCGTGACCATGCGCGGCGTGTGCGCCATCTCCACACCGAGCATGAACAGGTGCTCGTACGCCTGCAACGCGCAGACGCGGCGCTGCTCGAGGGGCATGTCCGGGAAGATGACGGCGAGCGTCTCGATGGTGCGCCGCACACGGCGCGGCTCGAAGCGGGAGTACAGCCGCGCCACGGCGCGGGCGGTGCGGAGGTTGGAGCACATGTCCCCGGTGAGCATGGTCGCGAGCATGGCGCGAATGGCCACGTACACGGGCGTGTGCAGGAAGGCGGGGAGTTTGCGGCGTTTGCGAGCCATGCGGGAATCGGCAATCGGCAATCGGCAATCGGCAATCGGCAATCGGCAATCGGCAATCGGCAATCGGCAATCGGCAATCGGCAATCG
>JAYVRG010000107.1:0-41836 GCA_043776515.1 Phycisphaerales bacterium | reverse complement strand
CGCCGCGGAGCGGCGGGCCACCCCCGCGAAAGACCCACCAATGCCCGAGATCCTCGACGAATCATCGCAGCTCGAATCCACGACCATCGGCGTGTACCGCACGGCCAGCACCGTCAAGGGCGGTCGCCGGTTCTCGTTCGGCGCGCTCGTGGTCATCGGCAACCGCCGCGGCCAGGTGGGCTATGGCTACGCCAAGGCCAACGAGGTGCCGCAGGCCATCGAGAAGGCCCAGAAGTACGCCAAGCGCGCGATGATCACCATCGCGCGCGTCGGCACCACCTTCCACCACGAGGTTGAGGGCAAGTTCTCCGCCTCCAAGGTCCGTCTGATCCCGGCCTCCCCCGGCACCGGCGTGGTCGCCGGCGGCGTGGTCCGCTCGATCATGGACATGGCGGGCGTGCAGGACTGCCTCTCCAAGTGCTACGGCTCCACCAACGCACGCAACACGGTCAAGGCCGCGTTTGACGGGCTTGCCCAGCTTCGTCTCCCCGAGGATGTCGCGACCCTTCGCGGCCAGACCCTCGGCAAGACCGACATCCTTCAGCGTATCGAGGCCTCCAAGACCACAATGGCCGAGAGCTCCGGCCCGCGTAAGGCGCGCGGCCCGGTGAACACCGTTGCCGACGAGCGCAAGGGTCGCGGCCGCGGCGGTCCCGGTGGCGGCGGCAATCGCGGTCCGCGTCGCGGCCCGCCGAGCGGTGGTGGTGGTGGCGGCGACAGCGGTCCTGCCGATGGCGGCAATCAGGCAGCGGGAGCCGCTCCTAAGGCCTGATCCGCTTCGTCAGGTTGTTTGTTCAATCAGTTTTCAGAGATGATGTAGTTCAGAATCACGGGCGAATCCGCCCGTGCCACGCAAGACAGGTTCCCGGGAGTCTCCCGTCATGATGATTCACGATATCACAGTGCTGGCCGGCCAGAACAAGAAGCGCAAGCGCGTTGGTCGCGGCACCGGCTCAGGCACGGGCCGTCGCTCCGGCCGCGGCCAGAAGGGCGCGTCCTCGCGCTCCGGCCACGCAACGAAGCTCGCCTTTGAAGGCGGTCAGATGCCCTACTTCCGCCGCTTGCGGAAGTTCGGTTTCTCGAACGCGAACTTCACGACGCACTTCTGGATCGTCAACCTCCGCGCGATCATCCAGCACCCGGCATTCGCCAAGGGCGGCGAGATCAGCATGGCCACCCTGCAGAAGGCGGGCCTGATCCGCGACGACAGCCGCGATCTGAAGATTCTCGGCGATCTCTCGAAGGATGAGAAGGTCTCCATCAAGCTCACCGTGGTCGCCAATCGCGTCTCGGCCAAGGCCAAGAAGCTGATCGTCGATGCCGGCGGCACCGTCAAGGAGACGGGCACCCGTCGCGACAAGGTCCGCGGCATTGATCGCTCCTCCGACGATCTCACCCCGAAGAACCTCACCAAGAAGCTCAAGCGTTCCAAGGGTCCCAAGAAGGTCGTCATCGAGGACCTCGACGCCGCCGACGCGGAGAAGAAGGGCAAGAAGCCCGATGCCAAGGCTGATGCCAAGGCCGCCAAGGCAGACGCCAAGCCCGAGGCCGCGAAGGACGCACCGAAGGAAGCCCCGAAGAAGGATTGATCGCGCGGAACGTACCCTCCGCCGTTCTCCGTGACGCGGCTCGGACCTTTCCGATCCGCGGCTGACCCCGGCACGGACGCCACCCCGGACGCACACGAATGCTGCAAGCCCTGCTCAATGTCTTCCGGATCGCCGAACTTCGCGCCAAAATTCTCTTCACACTGGGGATGCTGGCGGTGTTTCGCATCGGCCACTGGATTCCGCTTCCGGGCGTGAATCAGAAAACCCTCGAGGACTTCTTCACGCAGCAGTCCGTGGAGGGCTCTGCGGCGAGCCGCGTCGCGGGCTTTATGTCGGTCTTCTCCGGTGGTGCCTTCGGCCGCTCGACGATCTTCGGCATGGGCGTTATGCCCTACATCTCCGCGTCGATCATCTTTCAGTTGCTGGGGCAGGTGCTTCCGCAACTGAAGGCACTGCAGAACGAAGGCCCGTCTGGCCGTCAGAAGATCATGGAATGGACGCGGCTGGCGACCATCGGCCTGTGCATCGTGCAGGGCATCGGCTGGCTGAAGTACATCAGCACCATGGGGCTGGTGTATCCGGAATCCGCGGCGAACCCGGTCTGGTGGTTCATGGCGGTGGCCGCGCTGACCGCGGGTTGCATGTTCCTCATGTGGCTGGGCGAGCAGATTGACAAGCACGGCATCGGCAACGGTGTCTCGCTGATTATCGCGGCGGGCATTCTGACGCAGATGCCGGGCGCGATCCAGTGGATGTACTCGAACTTCAATCCGCGCGATGCCACCAAGATCGGCTGGACGGCGGTGTTCTTCATCCTCGCGGGCTTCGTGGTCGTCATCGCCGGTTCGGTGCTTATGACGGTGGCGCAGCGGCGCATCCCGATCCAGCAGGCCAAGCACACCCGCGGGCGCAAGGTCTTCGGCGGCCAGAAGTCGTACCTCCCGCTGAAGATCAACCACGGCGGCGTCATGCCGGTGATCTTCGCGTCCTCGCTCATGATCTTCCCGTCGGTCATCTTCAGCGTGCTGAGCCAGCAGGCCAAGGTGGGCATGCCCAACTCCTGGTGGTCCTCCACAACGGACTGGCTGAGCAAGAACTTCGCCAACGGGGAGTTCCCGTACGTCATCTGCGAGATTGTGCTGATCTACTTCTTCAGCTACTTCTGGATCACCGTGCAGTTCAACCCGGAGGAGATGAGCAAGCAGCTCCGCGACCACGGGTCGTTCATTCCGGGCCTGCGCCCCGGGCCGCGTACTGCGGAGTATCTGGAAACGGTGATGGAACGCATCACCTATGTCGGCGCGGCGTTCCTTGCGGTGATCGCGGTGGCCCCGATGGTCATCAACCACGCGATGAACATTCCCTACAGCGTGACGCAGTTCCTGGGCGGCACGGGCCTGCTGATCGTGGTTTCGGTGATTCTTGACTTCATCCAGCGCGTGGAAGCGAACCTCCTAATGCGCAACTACGCCGGCTTCCTGGGCCACGACGAGGCCGCCAAGGGCGGTCGGACCGCCGCCTGACGTGGCACGGGCTTGCCAGCCCGTGTTCCTGCTCATCTTCCTCGGCCTAACATCTGGCTACCCGTCTCTTGTGTTTCCAGTTCCCTCAAAGGACCCATTTGGCCAAGCAGGACGACAAACTCACACTCGACGCGATCGTGGAGGAATCTCTCCCGAATGCGATGTTCAAGGTCAAGCTTCCCAACGATCTGCGCGTGCTCGCCTATGTCTCGGGCAAGATGCGCATGAACTACATCCGCATTCTTCCCGGCGACAAGGTCACGGTTGAACTCAGCCCCTACGACCTGACCAAGGCCCGTATTACCTACCGGCAGTAATGCAGTCAGACGGGCAAGGAAGCTCGGCACAACCAGTGTTTTTAGCATCTGCGGCGGGAGGCGATCCGATCGGCTCCTGCCTATCATCCTCTCCGCAGAAAAGCGGGCTCCGAAGTCCGAGCAGCGTCTCGATTTTGATTTTCCATCCGTCAAACTCCTGCCCCGAAAGTGGATTCCCATGAAGGTCAAGGCCAGTGTCAAGAAGGTCTGCGGCTCCTGCCAGATCGTCCGCCGTAAGGGCAAGGTCCGCGTGATCTGCAAGGCCGATCCGAAGCACAAGCAGGTCCAGGGCTGATTTGATTTCGCCGGCCTTCGCCGGTGCGCCCGGATCAGAACGTTGAACGCATAGACAGTCACTCGCTCATTCGCAGAGCAGACAACAGGAACGAACCATGCCTCGTATCGCCGGCGTTGACATCCCCGAGAAGAAGAAGATCTACTTCGCCCTCCAGTACGTTCACGGGATCGGCCAGAAGATCGCCCGGGACATCTTGACCGAAGCGAAGATCGATCCCGATCTGCGCGCCGGCGAGGTGGACGAGACGGCTCTTGCCCGCATCAACGAGATCATCGACGGGGCGTACCCCGTCGAGGGCGCGCTGCGCCGCGGTGTGCAGCAGAATATTCAGCGCCTGAAGGACATCCGTTCCTTCCGAGGCGACCGGCACCGGCGCGGCCTGCCCACCCGTGGGCAGCGCACCCGTTCCAACGCCCGCACCCGCAAGGGCAAGAAGAAGACGGTCGCCGGCAAGAAGGGCGTCAAGGCCAAGTAAGACAGGCATTGGGCACTAGGCACTGGGCACTAGTGACAGACATTCCGGCATGAATCACTAGTGCCCAGTGCCTAGTGGCTAGTGCCTTCAACTTCGGGTACGACCTTCGTGGTCGGCTGATCCGAGGAGCAGACAATGGCGAAGAAGGCAAAGAAAGTCCGGAAGAACGTCACGCGCGGCATCGCCCACGTGAAAGCTTCCCACAACAACACGATCGTCACCATCACCGACATCAACGGCGAGACCCTCTGCTGGGACTCGGCCGGAACCATCGGCTTCAAGGGCGCTCGTAAGAGCACGCCGTTCGCGGCCACCCGCGCCGGCGAGTCCGCAGGGCAGAAGGCCCGCAAGGTCGGTGTGAACGAGGTCGAAGTGTTCGTGAAGGGCACCGGCCCGGGACGCGAGTCCGCCGTCACCGGCATCGTCTCCACGGGCATCCGCGTCACCGCGGTCGAGGATCACACACCGATCCCGCACAACGGCTGCCGTCCCCGCAAGCGTCGCCGCGTCTAAGCATCAACAGAGCCCCGGGCGTAAGCCCAGGGATTTCTAGCCCGTCCCCGTCCCGACATCGCACAGCAGAGTTTCCGGAGTGGTTTGGCGGTCCGGACATACTCGATCAGGCGATGCTCGGCTCACATCCGCAAGGTTCCGCCGAACATAGAGGTTTTTCCCATGCGAATCCGTTGGCGCGGGCTTGAGTTGCCCAGCAAAGTCATCATCGATCCGAAGTTCAAGAGCGACGTGTTCGGCCGCTTCACCGTCGAGCCCTTCGAGCAGGGCTTCGGCACGACCATCGGCAACTCGCTCCGGCGCATTCTGCTCTCCTCCCTCGAAGGCGCGGCGGTTACCGCCGTCAAGATCAAGGGCGCGCAGCACGAGTTCACCTCGCTCCCCGGCGTGATCCAGGATGTGACGGACATCGTCCTGAACGTCAAGAATCTGATCGTCAAGATGGAGGGCGACGAGCCCCGCACGCTCACCGTCGCGGCCACCGGCCCCGGCGATGTCACTGCTGATCTCATCGAGGGCGATTCCTCAGTCACCATCCTGAACAAGGACCTCGTGCTCTGCACGCTGACGGACAAGGTCGATTTCGAGATGGAGCTGCGCGTCGGCAAGGGGCGTGGCTACGTGCCCGCCAGCGAGCAGTACAACAAGCAGGAAGAGCAGGAGATCGGGCTGATCGCGATCGACGCGATCTACAGCCCCGTGCAGCGCGTGCGCTACAAGGTTGAGGAAACCCGCGTCGGTCAGAAGACCAACTACGACAAGCTCGTGCTGGACATCTGGTCCAACGGCACCGTGGTTCCCGAGATGGCGCTGGTCGAGGCGGCCAAGATTCTCCGCAAGCACCTGAACCCCTTCGTGCAGTACTTTGACATCGGCCAGGAGCTGGTGAGCGAGGACGCCGCGAAGGCCGCGGGCATCGACGAGGAGCTGATCCGCAAGCTCACGATGCCCATCGGCGAGATGGAGCTCTCCGTCCGCGCCAGCAACTGCCTGGAGTCGGCGCGCATCCAGAATGTCGCCGACCTGGTCATCCGCACCGAGGCGGACCTTCTGAAGGTTCGCTCGTTCGGGCGCACCTCGCTCCGCGAGGTGAAGAAGAAGCTCGTTGATATCGGCCTGGATCTTGGCATGAAGCTCCCCGAGGGCGTGCAGCCCTCGTCGCCCTTCACGCCTGGGCAGACTGTCTAATCGTTCCACCGGCCCGGGGCTGATCCCTCGGGCCGGACTTGTTTGCCCCGCCGGGTTCGTCCGGCACGACCTGATTTGTTTCGCAGCACCATCCGACCGGCACTTTGTTTTCCGCCGCGTCGGGCCAGCAGATGTAGGAGTTTCCCATGCGTCACCTTCGAGGCGGATATCGACTCGGCCGCACCACCGCCCACCGCGCCAGCACCTTGCGCAACCTCGCGCTGGGCCTGTTCCAGCACGGCCAGATCACCACGACGATCCCCAAGGCCAAGTGCCTGCAGCCGTTCGTGGAGAAGATCATCACCGACGCGAAGAGCGGCACGCTCGCCTCGCGCCGGCGCGTGATCGCCAAGCTCGGCGGCGAAAAGCTCGCCTTCGACTGGCTCTACCTCGCCAAGGGCGCGACGGACGCCGAGAAGGACGCCGTCGGCAAGCTCAAGGACCGCGCCGAGAAGTACTTCAAGATTCCCGACGGCGAGAAGGTCGAGCGCAACCGCTACGGCGAGCTGCGAAAGGCCCCCAAGCTCGTCCGCCACATCTTCGAGAACGTCGCTCCGCGCTTCAAGGAGCGTGCCGGCGGCTACACCCGCATCGTCAAGCTCGGCAAGGCCCGCATCGGCGACGGTGGTGAGCTCTGCCTGATCCAGTTCGTCGGCGCTGAGGATGGCCCCGAGATCGGCGGCCGCCCGTCCACCCGTCGCCGCCAGGCGGACAAGCGAACCGCGTTTGCGGCCAAGGTCCGCAAGTCGTTCGCCGACAAGCCGGCTGAGAAGGCGGCCTGATCGGCATCATTCGCCGCAGCAGGAGGTATCGGCCGCAAAAAAGCCCGTACAAACCCCTGCAACGGAGAGTGGCTTTGTCAGTTTGATTAGTGTACGATTGGACTCATCATAAACGTTTGTCGATGGGAAGCCAGTCAGTCAGTGATACAAGCAGTCAGTCGCGGCGGCTGTCGCGGCTCTGAAGTCAGGAAATCCAACCCTCTTTTTCGGAGTCTCGACCATGCGCAAGTTCACCTTCTCGTTCGCTCTCGTTTGTACCGTTGCTGTCGCAGCGTTTGTCGGTGGCTGCAACAAGAACTCTGAAAAGTGCTGCAAGGACGGCGACAGCGCCTGCTGCAAGGACAAGGCCGCGGCCGTGAAGACCGACGCGCAGGCGACCCCCGCCGCCGCCCCCGGCAGCTGCAGCAAGTCCTGCACCGGCGAGAAGAAGGTCTGCCCGATGGCTGGCCAGTCCAAGTGATACGCGTGTGATACGAATCAAGCACATGCGGTCCACCGGAGTTTCCGGTGGGCCGCTGTCGTTTTGAAACTGAGGCGCGGGCGCAAGCCCGTGCGGGGTGGGTGCCCACCGCGCAAAGTGCATGGGCTTGCGCCCGCGCCTCAGTTTGCCATACACTCCGCCCCGATCATGCTTGAGCAACTCGAACAACTCCGCGCGCACGGCTTGGCAGCTCTTGGAAGTGCGGCGAACGCGGATGCGTTGGAGCAGTGGCGGCAGGACTACTTCGGCAACTCGGGGAAGATGAAGGCCGCGCTGGGGGCGATGAAGGATGTGCCCAAGGAGCTGAAGCCCGCGGTGGGTGCGAAAGCAAACCAAGTGCGCGTCGAGTTGGAAGAGGCGTTCAAGGCGCGCCAGGAAGCAATAGGCGGCGCGGCTTCTTCCGCACCCGCGAAGGCGGGCGAACCTCGCATCGACATGACCGAACCGGGGCTGCACTACTCCACGGGGCTGGGGCGGCGGCACATCATCTCGCGCGTCCGCGATGAGCTGGTGGAGGTATTCGCGCGGATGGGGTTCAGCGTGGCGCAGGGGCCGGAGCTTGAGGATGACGAGCACAACTTCATCAAGCTGAACATCCCGAATCAGCATCCGGCGCGCGATCCGATCGACAACTACTACATCGATGATCCGACGCGGTTCAGTCTGCCGCGCATGCTGCGCAGCCAAACGAGCACGGTGCAGGTGCGCGTGATGGAGACGCGAAAGCCGCCGCTGAAGATCATCTCGCCGGGGCGCGTGTACCGGCCGGACACGGTGGACGCGACGCACTCGTTCATGTTCCACCAGATCGAAGGGTTGTATCTGGACAAGAGCGTGTCGATGGCGGACCTGAAGACGTGCCTGTTGCAGTTCGCGCGGGCGTACTTCGGGCCTGATGCGCAGGTGCGCCTGCGCCCGAGCTACTTTCCTTTCACAGAACCGAGCGCGGAGGTGGACATGTTCATCCAGCTTCGCGCAGATCAGCCGGCGCGATGGATCGAGCTGGGCGGCTGCGGCATGGTTGATCCGGCGGTGCTGACGATGTGCAACATCGATCCCGAGCAGTGGTCGGGCTTCGCGTTCGGCTTCGGCATCGAGCGGCTGGCGATGGGGAAGTACGCGATCCCGGATATCCGGATGCTGTTCGAGAATGACCTGCGGTTCCTGAAGCAACTGTGATCAGAGCCGAAATCAGAGCCGAGGGGCGTAAGCCCCCGGGGTTTGGCGTGTCATATGAAAAAAGGCACTCGGGCCGCGGTGGCCCGAACACGGCTCGGAGAGCCGTGGCCACCCGGAACGCCGCTCGGCTCTGAGTTTTGCTATGCTGGGGGCTCAACGGAGGCCAGCCAATGTCGCAATACCCGACCGATCCAGTTCCATCCATGACCTCTGACTTTCAACTCAGCGGCGAACCGCCGGCGTGGCCAAAGGTGGTGGGGATCATCAGCATCGCGTGGGCGAGTCTGGGCATTCCGTGCAGCGGTTGCGTGTCGATCATGATGGTCGGTGGTTCAGGTTTCTATGAGTGGGGCAGGCAGCAGCAGATCGCCGCCAAAATGCCGGACACCGGCCCCATGCCGGCGGTGTTTCATCCGGGCGGCGTTGATATGCTGAGCAGTATTGTGTGGTTCATTGGTGTTGTGGTCCTCCTGGTCGCGGGGATTCAGGTGCTCCGACGGAGGGCGGCCGGGCGCACAATCCACTTGGCGTATGCGACCATCAGCATCGTTGGCACGCTGATATATGCGGTCTCGGCGGTCATCAAGTCGCTCGCCATCGCGGAGTGGATCGCCCACAATCCCGGGGATCCGTACTTGAAGCAGCCCGGCGTGAGCTTTGCTGCATACCCGATCTTGCCCATCGTTTTTTCGCTGATTCTGCTGGTGTATCCGATCTACATCGTGATCTGGTTCGGCATGATGAAGAAACGCCCCGACCTTGGCGCACCGTTGCAGGAGCCGCTGGTGTGAGCCACTCAGTTCCGGTTGCCGCGGCTGCCAAGGGTGTGTATTTCGGGCTGGACATCGGCGGCACCAAGATCGGGATGTGCGTGGGCACGCCCGAGGGGAGGGTGCTGGCGAGTGAGCGGATCGCAAATGATCGGGAGGCGACGCCGCAGGTGATGCTGGGGAAGTGCAAGGGGGTGTTGGAGCGGTTACTGCGGAGTGTGGGGATTGAGGGAGGGGACCGGGGGCTCACGCCCCTCGGCTCTGAACGGGTGCTGGCACTCGGCGCGGCGTGTCCGGGGCCTTTGGACTACAAGGGCGGGAAGTTCATCAATCCGCCAAACAATCCGGGGTGGCATGGGTTTGCGCTGCGCGACTGGTTGAAAGCGAATTTTGCATGTCCGAGTGCGATGATGAACGATGCGAACGCCGCGGCGTATGCGGAATGGCTCTGGGGCGCGGCGAAGGGGACGAACACGGCGGTGTTTCTCACCTGCTCGACGGGGATGGGCGCGGGATTGATCGTGGATGGGCGGCTGTTTGAGGGGCCGCTGGGACTGGCCGGGGAGATCGGGCGGATTCGATTGAGCGATGGCGATGACGGGCCGGTGGGGTTCGGGCGGCGCGGGAGCGTGGAGGGGTATTGCTCCGGGCCGGGGATGAGCCAGATGGCGGCGAGCGAGGCGACGGTTTGCAACCACACGAACGAGAAGAGCGTGCTGCGCGATGTGCTGGCGGCGGATGGGATTATCTCGCCAGAGAAGTTGTTTGAGGCGGCGCGCGCGGGGGACGCGGCGGCGAGGAGAGTGACGGATCGCGTCGCATTGGAACTCGGGCGGATCATGGCGATATTGACGGATGTGCTGAACCCGGAGGTGTTCGTGCTGGGGACGATCGGCGCGGCGTATCCGGAGCTGCTGATTCCACGGGCGATCGAGACGATTCGGGCGATCGCGCTGGAGTCCACGAGCGCGATCGTGCGGGTAGTGCCATCGACGCTGCCGAATCGGGGAGACCAGCAGGCGCTGGCGGTGGCGCACTACACGTTTGCGAGCGGGGCGCGGTGAGAGAAACGAAACCGTGGCACCGGCTTCCGCGGCTTTGAGCGGACGCTGGTGTTGTTCGCCGGAGATATGCGAATGCACCGCGCGCTCGCACGCCACGCACCGGCGTTCTCGCTGCGCTCAAAAGCCGGTGGCACGGGTACCGGTGGCACGAAGGCAGGTGGCACGAGGCATTGAAAAGGGCTGATAACACGCGGGTGTTGAGAGCCGCGGCCAATATCTTAGGGAAAGGTGTGAAGTGTGGGGAGAGGTGCGGATTGCGCGCACGCGGGAGTGCGCTTGATCGCCACGTTGCCTTGCGGTGGTGGGGTTCTCATGGCATCTCTTCTCGTGGACGCACGAGTGTGGCCGCATCCCGCGGCCACGGTCGTCTCTCCCACGCAAGGGGTTCTCAGCATGACAAACAAGAATCGAATCACCTCGACCGTCCTTTCCGCTTTCGCCTGCTGCGTCGCCTCCGGTGCCGCGATGGCGACTCCGACCTTCACCACCGTCAACGCGGCCAGCGGCGGGGAGAAAAACCACGCCCAGATGCTCTCGGATGCGTACGGTGGCACATGGAACAAGGGCTCCAACGGTCGTGACTACTCCTCCAGCACGCTGAACGCGATGCGTCTGGCGGACGCGGGCGTGGTGATGCCGACCTCGCTGACCACGGGCGTGAGCGGGACGGACAACGCCTGGACGGGCCCGGCGAGCACCACGATCGTGGCCAAGTCCAAATACGCCGCCGACAACTCAATTTTCGGCTACTTCGATGACAGCGGTAGCGACCACTCGTTCCACACGATCTTCAACACGTCATCGTTCGACTCGCCAGCGACGGTGAACATGCCCGCCGCGTTCCGCTGGGCCTTGAAGGATACGAGCACGGGCAAGACCTTCACTTCGCGCAAGAGCGACAACAGCGGCGTTGGTCAGTTTGAGTGCGATACGTATGACCAACTTGTGACGTACAAGATCACCGACAGCAACGGCGGCGGCTTCCAGTGGGCACTGTTCTGGGAAGATCGCGTGAAGGGCCAGAACTCTGACTATGACTTCAACGACGCGATGATCACGATCTCTGCCAGCCCAGCGGTTCCGGCTCCGGGCGCGGCGGTTCTGGGCTTTGCGGGTCTGGGTCTGCTGGCGAAGCGTCGTCGCAAGTGATTGGTGGATGAAAACGCAATCTCAGGCGAGCCCCGCGCGGACAATGCCGCGCGGGGCTCGTATCTTTTTGGCAATGCTGCAAGGAATACGGGCGATTATCTTCGACTTTGACGGGGTGCTGGTGGACTCCGAGCCGCTGCACGAGTGGGCGATCCGCGAGGCGGTGCGCCCGCTGGGCTGGACGTTCAGTACGGAGCGGTTCTTCGCGGAGATCGTGGGGCGCGGGGATGAGAACGCGTTCCGGAAGATAGCGGAGTGGAACGGTGATCGCGTGGAAGAGGAGCGGGTGGCGGCGCAGCTGAGGGTGAAGTGGGGGCTGATGGCGCAGGGGATCGAGCAGGAGAAGTTCACGGTGCAGCCCGGCGCGGTGGAACTGGTTCGCGCGGCGAAGCGGCGCGGGCCGGTGGCGGTCTGCTCGGGATCGGTGCGCGAGACGGTGGGGACGATGCTGGAGCGGATCGGGTTGCGCGATGTGCTGGATGCGCTGGTGTGCGGGGATGATGTGGCGCGGATGAAGCCCGCGCCCGATGGCTATCTGCTGGCGGCGAAGATGCTTGGTGTGGATCCGGGAGAGTGTCTGGCGATCGAGGACACGCCGACGGGGATCCGTGCCGGGAAGAGCGCGGGGATGCGGGTAGTGGGGGTGTGCCACACGTACTCGGCGGCGAAGCTGGAGGAGGCGGATGTGGTGGTGGGACGGATCGGGGAGATTCGGCTGGTGTGAGGCCGGCGCAGGGTGCATCTGCGGGATTCGGTCAAGGACTCGATGAATGCGGGCGTGTTCTGGGATGGCGGGCGTGACGACGGCGTGCAGCTTTCAGTTTGCCGGGATTTGGACCCACTGGTCGGTCAGTTCCAGACGTGCGGGGTCCGCGAACTCCGAGGAAACGCATTGCAATCTGCGGCGGATTGAGGTGCATTCGGTTTCGCTGGTGATGAGATCGAGGGCGATCATTGCGGCGGTTTTGCGGGACTGGGAGTCGGAGGAGGCCGCGGCCTGGTCGAGATATGGGAGGACATCGGGGCCGAAGCCCAGGAGTGCGGAGGTGGAGAAGCGGGCGTCGCCGTAGGTGTTGTTGTCTTTCAGATGAGTGATGAGAATCGGTGCTGCGATGGGGAGCAGGTCGTGGAAGTTGTTGCGAGCGGCGACACCGGCGGCGAGGAGTTTGGCTTGTTCGTCGCCGCGTTGCATGGCGATGAGGAGGTACGGAGCGGCACGGGGGCCGATGGCTGAGAAGAACTCGATGCCTTCGCGGGCGTTGGCGATGCCGGTGTAGTGGTGATATGAGCCCTCGCCGATGCGGGAGGGCTCGTAGGGGATGGTGTCGGAGTTGAGCCCTTCTGCGGTGATCCGCAAGAGCGCGTCGGAGGGGGAATAGCCAACGCCTTTGCACTGCTCGTGGATGTCGCGCAGGACGTGCGCGGCGAGTTGACGCTGCTGATAGTCCCGCGCGTGCAGCGCGGCTTCAAGTTTGGGAGTGGCGGGGATGCCGACCTTGCAGAGGATGGAGATGGCGTTTTCGGCGTTGTAGCGGATGTTGTCGTCGCGCAGATCGTCGATGTAGCTGGCAATCGTCCAACCGATGGCGCGCGGAGAGAGGGTGTTTGAGTGGATGCGATCGTCGGCCTGGGAGTTCAGGCAGGAAAAGCCGTGCTTGCCGAGTACGAAGCGATGGGCGACAATGAGCCAATCGGGTGCGTGTGTGGCCCATGAGCCGGTGCGGATGGCGGGGATGAACGCGGCGGCCCAGAAGAGCGCGATGCATGTGAGCGCGAGGCCGGACCAGCGGACGCCGCCGGGATGGGCGCGGGCGTGGGTGAGCGAGGCGAGCGTGCGGCCGCACTCGGGGCAGATGGTGGAGCCATTTTCGGTGGCGCGAAGTCCGGCAAGGTCGTAGTTGCAGCCGCGATGGATGTACCAGCGCAGCGGGTTGAGATACGAAAGAATGGGAGCGCGGCGGCCGGGGCAGAAGCGGCCGGTTCGGGCGGCAGGGCGCGTGCGCCAGCGGTGGGCGGCATAGGCGATGGCACTGACGAATAGGGCGCAGGCGAGTGCGGCGGCGGAGACCTCATAGGAGTATCGCATGGCGGGGGGCTCGAGATGTGGGGCGTGGCCGCGGCGGGGCGGTGAGTGGCGCGCGGATATCGGCGCGGAGACCGCGCGGGCGTGAGCAATGGGCGCACGTTCGTATCGGCTAGCTTGGATGTCGCCGCGTGCTCCCTGAGAGTTATGGCTTGACGGTCAACTCGGCGCTGCGATCCGCAATCTCCGCGCTGATCGCCGCAACGAACTTGTCCAGCGGCATGGAGCCGGCGTCCTTGTCGGTGCCGCGGATGCGGATGGAGACGGAGTTGGTCTCGGCATCGCGGGGGCCGACGATGAGGAGGTAGGGGATCTTCATCTCGGCGGCGACCTTGATCTTGCCCTGGATGCGGTCGTTGGATTCATCGAGGGAGACGCGAACGCCGCACGCTCGGAGAGCGTGCTCCACCCCGCGGGCGTAGTCGATGGTCTTCTCGCTGATGGGGAGGACGCGGACCTGCTCGGGACTGAGCCAGGTGGGGAACGCGCCGGCGAAATGCTCGATGAGCACGCCGCAGAAACGCTCCATGGAGCCGAAGGGGGCGCGGTGGATGACGACGGGGCGATGGGGCTTGTTGTCCGGGCCGATGTAGGAAAGATCGAAGCGGATGGCCATGTTGTAATCGACCTGCACGGTGCCGAGCTGCCACTCGCGGCCGATGACGTCCTTGACGACGAAGTCGATCTTGGGGCCGTAGAACGCGGCCTCGCCGGGCTCCTGCGAGAAGGGGACGCCGAGGGACTTGGCGGCATCGAGGCACGCCTGCTCGGCCTTGTCCCAGTTCTCCTTGGTGCCGGTGTATTTGTCGGCGTTGGGATCGCGCAGGCCGACGCGGACGCGATAGTCTTTCATGCCCAGCACGTTGAAGATGACTTTTACGAGCGCGAGGCAGCCCTGAATCTCGGCGGGGATCTGGTCCTCGGTGCAGAAGAGGTGGGCGTCATCCTGGGTGAAGCCGCGGACGCGGGTCATGCCGTTGAGCTCGCCGGATTGCTCCCAGCGGTAGACGGTGCCGAACTCGGCGAGGCGGGCGGGCATGTCGCGGTAGGAGTGGGGGGAGGAGGCGAAGATCTTGGCGTGGTGGGGGCAGTTCATGGGCTTGAGCATGAAGCCCTCGATGAGCTGGTCATCGGGAAGCACGCGATCGGGAGTGATGGTTTGTTTCTTGGTGCGCTCGTTGATGCCGGCGGCGAGGCGTGCGGAGACGCCTTCGACTCGGTGCATCAGTTCGGCGCAGGAACAACCCTCTTTTGAGAGACGGTCGAGAGTGTCGCGCTCGACGATGGGGGCGAACTGCGAGTCTTTGTAGTAGGGATAGTGGCCGGATGTTTTGTAGAGTTCGAGGGAGCCGATGTGCGGGGTGAAGACCTCGGTGTAGCCCTGCTTGCGAAGCTCGTTGCCGATGAAGTTCTGGAGCTCCTTGCGGATGATGGAGCCGTTGGGGGTCCAGAGGATCAGCCCCTGGCCGACGGTTTCGTCGATGTGGAAGAGGCGGAGGGTTTTGCCGATGACGCGGTGGTCGCGCTTGGAGGCCTCTTCCTTCTGCTGGAGGAAGGCGTCGAGGTCGGCTTGGGTGGCGAAGGCGGTGCCGTAGACGCGGGTGAGGCGATCGGAGTTTTCATCGCCGTGCCAGTAGCTGGAAGCGAGGGACATGATCTTTACGGCACCGATGCGGCCGGTGCTGGGGACATGGGGGCCGCGGCAGAGGTCATTCCAGACGCCGTCTTTGGCTTCGCCGGTGTAGTAGTACGAAAGCGATCCCCCTTTGGGGATTTCAAAGATCAATGGACCTCCTGGAATGGCAAGTCGAAGGTTTGTAGTGATGCGTCCTTCTACTGCCGCACCTTGTGCGATCTGGGTATCAAGCGCTCGCTTGGCGTTGTCTCCCTTGTACTTGCTTCCTTCTCGATCAAGGCGTTCAACAGCATCAAGCGCAGGCATGTCGTGACGAGTGAACGGTCGATCCTCCGCAATGATCTTCTTCATCTCCGCTTCGATGGCCGCAAAGTCGCCGTCCTTGAGCGGGCGGTTGTCGGGGAACTTGATGTCGTAGTAGAACTTGTCTTCGAGCGCGGGGCCGTAGACGAGCTGCGCGTCGGGGACGATGCGCTGGATGGCCTCGGCCATGACGTGGGCCGCAGAGTGGCGGATGAGGAAGAGGGCATCCGGGTCGGGCTTCTTGTCGCGGGTGGTCGGAGTGACGATAGCGAGCGCAGCGTCCTTGTCGATCAGAGTGCTCAGATCGCGCAGCTCGCCGTTGATCTTGGCACCGACGGCGGCCATGGCGAGCCGCGGGCCGATGGACTCGGCCACCTGGCGCGCGGTGACTGCGCTAGGGAACTCTTTGACGGAACCATCGGGAAGGGTGATGCGGGGCATGGTGGCCTTTTTTTAGGGTTGGGGCAGAGCATATGACTGCAGGATGAAGCACTTCGGGCAGCGGAAGGTGGTCATGGGGATTCCCTGCTCGGCCCGGTCGTGGGAGACGTCTCCGCCGACCAGTGTGCTTAGCAGCGTGCCCTTGGGCTCCCCTTCGCACCAGCGGGAGACGCGCGCGGCACCGCCAACAAGATACGGGACGAAGCCCGGAGTCATGGGAACGCGGCAGGTTTGGCACATCGGCGAGGTCATGGATTCTGCTCCGAGCAAGAAAAAACCCGGCAAAGGCCGGGTTTCAGTGGGTCGATCAAGGGCGCGGCACCGGCTAGCGGCTGTGTGCAGATGTGGTCGTGTTTGTCGTCGTCTGGCGGATCATCGACTCAGTATAGCCCGAGGCGAGATGGTCGGGTTGACGCGGCGCAGGGGTTCTGGCACACTACGATCCTCTGCTCTGTGGCCTTGTTGGCCGCGCGCGGCTTGGATGGGGGGCGGATTGGGGCTGCAACGTGATCTGTCCGTTCTGTGGGCACAACGATGACAAGGTGATTGACAGCCGCGCCAGCGATGGGGGGCGGGTGGTGCGCCGTCGGCGCGAGTGCCTGAAGTGCGAGCGGCGATTCACGACGTATGAGAAGGTTGAGGAGACGGCGCGGCTGATGGTGGTGAAGCGGGATGGGACACGGGTGCCGTTCAACCGGGAGAATGTACTGAAGGGTGTGTTGGCAGCGTGCGGGAAGCGGCCGGTCTCCGAGACGTCCAAGCGGCAACTGGTGGATGAGGTGGAGGAGGAGCTGTATCGGGAGTTTGATCGAGAGGCGCCCTCGCACGCGATCGGCGAGCGCGTTATGCAGAAGCTCGCGGTGCTGGACAAGGTCGCGTATGTGCGGTTCGCCAGCGAGCACTATCAGTTTGAGAATGTGGGGCAGTTTGTGCAGGAGCTGCGCGAGCTGGATGCGCGGCCCAAGGAAGTGAAGGATCAGCAGAAGCTGTTCTGAGCCGGGCGTGTGCGGAGTTATCGCGCGAGTTTCCGGTCCAAAATGGGCGGAAATGGCCACACAAGGCCGCTGAAAGTCGAATCAAGTTGGAATGAGAACTTGGGGGGCTTGACGGCGGCGTGGCATCGGACACACTTGCAAGAGAAGCCCGGCGGCGGGCGGAGTTGAGAAGAGAGCCCTCGACTTTGCGTGCGTTGATGTGGCGGCGTGGCCGCGCGTGGTGTGATGCGCGAAGGAGCGGCAGGAGAGTGGGATGCGTTTGATTGCGCTGGGAGCGTTGTTGGTGGCGTGCGCGGCGGCGATGGGGCGCGCGGCGGTGGTGTTTGATGCGCACGGGTTTGAGCCCCCGCGATATGAGGAGGGGAAGCTGGTCGGGCAGAATAGTTGGGTGCAGAAGAACAACACGAGCAGCACGGCGGAGGTGCAAAGTGACTTTGCGCGGAGCGGGTCGCAGGCGCTTCGGCTCAAGAGCGCGATCGGGCAGAACTATTTTTTTCCGCCGGTGAACTTCGTGCCCGCGATGGGGGATTTGATTGTTGTGGAGTGCGACATCGCGCGAACGGCGAGCAACACGCCGAGCTTTGGATACTTTATTGATGTGATTGGGACGGACGGGCAGCGTGTAGCGCGGGCGGGGCTGGGGCGGGATGGGACGAACATTCGCGCGATCAGGACATTGCCGACGGGGAACTCGCCGGCGAACGGTATCGTGTACGCGCCGATGCAGTGGGTTCACTTTGAGATTCAACTGAACTTCTCGAATCACACATGGGGGCTTTTGATTGATGGCGTGCCGTCGGGGTCGGGATTGCCGATGAACAACGTGTTTGCGCCGGGGATCATGAGCGCGGACGTGCAGGTGGCTTCGTTCCTGGCCTCGACAGATACCGGGTATTTCGATAACTACGTGGTGCGGACGGTGCCCGCGCCGGGGGCGATCGTGCTGGTGGCGATCGGGGTGATAGTGGCGGCGCGGCGGAAAAGGTAGAGGAGAACTTATCGCGGAGGGCCGCAGAGGGCCGCGAAGAGCGTGGGGGGGGTGGGATGGGGCCGCGGATCGACGAGGATCTGAGCAAGATCGGATTTGATCAACATTCATCAGCGTTGATATGCGGTTTCTTTGGCCTTCCTTTGCGATCTCAGCGCCTTTGCGAGAGGATGGGTCGGCGGTCAATTATGGCACGCCAATAACGCACCACTGGCGGGCGAGCCGCCAGTGCCACCCATTGTTCTTGCATTTCCACGCTACACTGGGCGGCTATGAACCAGAAGCGATTTGAGACGGCGGCGGCGGCGCTTGCGGACCTTAAGAGCAAAGGCGTGCTGCGTGATGGGATGACGGTGATGGTGGGGGGTTTCGGGCTGTGCGGGATTCCCGAGCATCTGATTGTCGCGCTGCGCGACAGCGGCGTGACGGGGCTGACGTGCGTCTCCAACAACGCGGGCGTGGATGACTTCGGACTCGGTTTGCTGTTGCAGACGCGGCAGATTAGGAAGATGATCTCTTCGTACGTCGGCGAGAACGCGAATTTCGAGCAGCAGTTTCTGAAGGGCGAGCTGGAGGTGGAGTTCAATCCGCAGGGAACGCTCGCCGAGCGCATCCGCGCGGGGGGCGCGGGGATACCGGCGTTCTACACGGCGACGGGTGCGGGAACGCTGGTGGCGGATGGGAAGGAGACGCGCGAGTTGTATCGGCCGAGCGATGGGAGGTGTGGATGCACGATTCCGGGGAAGGGGTATGCGGGAAGGGAGATGGGGAAGTCAGAAGAGAAGGCCGCCGCGGAGCGGCGGACCACCCAAGAGGGGAGCCCGCGGCAGTATGTTTTGGAGACGGGGCTGTACGCGGACTTGGCGCTGGTGAGGGCGCACAAGGCGGACGGGTTTGGGAATCTGGTGTATCGAAAGACGGCGCGGAACTTCAACCCGATGATGGCAAGCGCGGCGGCGTTTGTGATCGCGGAGGTGGAGGAGATCGTGGGGATCGGGGAGCTCGACGCGGACGGTGTTCACACGCCGGGGAGCTACGTGGACCGGATCGTGCGGACGGTAGCGGAGAAGCGGATTGAGCAGCGGACGGTGAGCAAGTAGCTCTGTTTGGGACAAACGGGTGTGATCCCCGCACGGCGAGATGAAAGGAAGCGGACATGAACGAGAATCGCACGTTGTGGAAGTGGCTTGCCGATTGGTTCGATGTCCGGCGTGCCACGCGGCTGGTTGTTGACGGATTGCTCGTGCTGTTGGCGTCCGGGATTGTGTATGTTTTATGGACGCTGTGGGTCGACAGGAGGGGTGAACCTCTCCTTGTGGCTCGAACAGCACTGGACCGCAACATCAGCGTGCTCTTCAGCGTGGTGCATAGCAGTCTGCTCTACCTGGGGATAGTTGTCGTGGCGGTTGGCTGCTCGCGAATTATTGCGGATGCGTGCCGTGGGAGAGACGCGGCACACTCCGAAGGCCGCGATTCCAAGCCATGAAACCCCGCACGATCATCGCCCTCGTTCTATTTCTCGGAGGATTATCCGTTGTGCTGTATGGCGTCGGCTTCGCACTCAAGGAGTTGCTGGGGCTCTACACGAGCGCGGTGGAGAGGCCTTTGGAGAATCCGGTGGGTGGGGAGAAGGGCGTGTCGGATCGGATGATGCGGTTTGTCATCATCGGGGCGATTGGGGTGGTGCCGATGATGGTGGGGTCGGCGATGCTGGGGATGGGCGTGGTGGCGCGGATAGTAAAGATGGTTCGAGTCGGGGAGAAGAAATAAAAAAATGAGGACACGGGCGGGACGCCCGAGCCATGGAAAGGAACAAGGCCCGGCGGGGTGCCGGGCCTTGTGAGGTTGGATCGTTGTTGGCAGTCTGCACTGACCTGGCTCAGAGCAGCGGGTCAGTGGCACGGAATCAGCCGGTGATGGCGGTGACCTTGAGCTTGGTGTAACGCTGGCGGTGGCCGACGCGGCTGCGGGAGCCCTTCTTGGCCTGGAAATACTGCACGAAGAGCTTCTCGCCGAGGACGACGGCCTCGACGACTTCGGCGGTGACGGATGCGCCAGTGACATAGGGCTTGCCGAACTTAGCGGAGCCGCCGGCGGTGCCGACGAGCAGGACTTGATCAAACTTGATGGACTTGCCGACCTTGACAGCTCCGGCATCGATGAGGTCCGCGAGGAACTCTTCGCCTTGGGCAACCTTGCGCTGGCCGCCGCCTTCGTTGATGATGGCGTACATGGGTGCCATCCTTTCTGAAACACGTCCACGCTCGACGGGGGGGCGAAAGTCGCCCGGCTTGTGTGCCCGGCACGCCGTGGGGAGGTGAGGGTAGGGGGGGAGGAGGGAGGCGTACAGGCGTATGGGCGAAAAAGGATGAAGAGGCCGGATGGATGCCGTACGAACGCGGCAAACGGGCTGATTACTGCGAAACTGGGAATGCTGCGCGGTGCCAGAGGGTGAGGCGGATTTGGTCGTAGCCGACGGTGCCGCCGAGGTCTTCGTGGATGGGTTTGAGCCGTTCGGCCTTGAGACGGCCGACGGATTCGAGGATGCGGGCGTAGTCGGTCGCGCTGACCCAGGCGGAGATGTCTTTGGGTTGTTTGAGCTCGACGAACTCGGAGAGGTAATCGGTAGTGGTGGAGCGAGCGCGGCCGATCTGGGCGGCGACGTCGTCAACGCCCATGCCGCGGGCGAACATGTCGAAGGCGCGCTTCTTGGAGTCTGTCGCGGACGCGGGCAGTTCGCCAGCGCGCTCGGAGAGCGTGGGGCGCGGGCGCGAGCCGGTGCCGACATCGAGGGGAATGCCGGCGGCGGCGCAATGCTTGGCGATCGCGCCGATGAACTGCTCGCCGAACTGTTCGAGTTTGGAGCGACCGACGCCGCGGATGCTGGCGAAGGTGGCGAGCGAGCCGGGACGGACGCGGGCCATCTCTTCGAGCGGGGCATCGCTGAAGACGACGTATGGAGGAACGCCGAGCTTGTCCGCGATGGCGCGCCGAAGCTGGCGGAGATGCTCGAAGAGGGCTTTGTCCTGTTCGCTCAGCGGAGTGGTGGTGGCTCCGGAGTAATCGAGCTTGCCGCGTTTGCGTTCAGAACCGGCGACCTGCTCCGCGGCCTTGGCGCGGAAGAGCGTGACCTCGCGTTCGCCCTTGAGAAGTGCGGCGGATTGGGCTGTGAGCTGGATCGTCGGATAGTCGCCCGAAGCGCGGGCGAGGACGCCGAGATCGACGAGCTGGTTGATGTGGTTGACGATGGTGTCCTTGGGCAGCTCCTTGAGCAGTCCGAAGGTGGTGAGGAGGTGATGCTGGCGCTCGATGACCTTGGCGAGGCCCGCGCCGCGGAGGACGTCGGCGATGTAGACGGCACCGAAGGAATCCTCTCTCATGCCGCGGAGGCGGGCGACGCAGGAGAGAATCTTGCGTGCGATGGTGGTGGAGTCGGGCTCGTGCTCGAGCTCGCCGAGGCAGACGTCGCAGGCGTTGCAGGAAGAGCTCGGAGGTGCCATGGACCCGGGTGTGCGGGGTTCGGGAGAGTCGCATTCAGACTGAGACCCGTGTGGCCCCCGCGTGACCGCGGGGGTACTGCATGATGAGGGCGGCACGTATTCCTGCCCGAAATACTCGCTGAGCGAGCGGTGGCGGCAGCGCGTGCTGGAGGCCAGACGCTGCATTTGATTGACGAGTTCCTTGTTGGCCTGGATCACCTCGTAGGGAACATGGACCTCGCTCTCGCCCGCGCTGCGGTCGATGAGGGAGTTCCATTTGAAGGCGTCCGCGCTGGAATAGAGCAGCACGCACTCTGCGGGAAGCCCATCGCGCCCGGCGCGCCCGGTTTCCTGCTGGTATGCCTCGACGGACTTGGGGCTGGAGGCGTGGATGACGCAGCGGACATCGCCGCGGTCGATGCCCATGCCGAAGGCGACGGTGGCGACGACGATGTTCAGCCGCTCGGAGGAGAACGCCTCCTGCACGCGATGGCGGGCGCGGTGGTCCATGCCGGCGTGGTATGGCTCGGCTTTCAGGCCGCGCGAGGAGATTTCTGTCGCGACCTCCTCGGTCTGCTTGCGGCTCATGCAGTAGACGATGGCGGCCTCGCCGGATTCGTTCGTGGTGCCTTGGTGGCGGCGCAGGACATCCTCGATCTGGTCGACGCCGCCGCCGGAGCGTGGGATAACGCGGTAGGTGAGGTTGGGGCGATCAAAGATGCCAACGAGGATCGCCGGATCCTGCATGTGCAGTTGCTGGGCGATGTCCTCGCGCACACGCGGCGTGGCTGTCGCGGTAAACGCCTGCACGGGGACGCCAGGGAGGGCTTCTCGCAGCTCGGCGATGCGCCGGTATTCGGGGCGGAAGTCGTGGCCCCACTGACTGATGCAGTGGGCCTCGTCGATGGCGATGCTGGCGACGCCGCGGGAGGGATTCTTCTGGCCGAGCCGGACGAGCCACGCGAGAAAGCCGTCGCCGAGGAGACGCTCGGGGGCGACGAGGAGGAGCTTGGTGGTGCCGTTCTCGACTTCGCGGCGGACATCGGCGGAATCCTCATAGGAGACGCCCCCGTGCAGCGCGGCGGCGGGATATCCCGCGAGCTTGAGACCATCCACCTGATCCTTCATCAGCGCGATGAGGGGTGAGACGACGATGCAGAGCGAGGCGTGGCCGGGCTCGCGGAGCAGTGGGGGGAGCTGATAGCAGAGGGATTTTCCGCCGCCGGTGGGGAGGACGACGAGGGCATCGCGATGCGTGAGCGCGGCCTGCACGGCGTCGAACTGCATGGAGCGCAGCTCGCTGAAACCCCAGTACGACGTGAGCGCAGCGCGGATGCGCTCGCGCAGCGCAGCGTCGCGGGGGTCGGCGGGGGGTGTGGTGGACGCGGGCACGGAGAGGACGATACCAAACAAATGCCGATTTTTCAAGTGGAATCTGAAACTTCCGTGGCACAGGCGTCCCGCCGCTGTCTTTCGCTCACGATCCGACATCCCTGCGCGAAAACCGGTGGCGGCACGGGGCGAGGGGGCAACAGTTCATTCGATGACGACACTTGCCAACACAACTTCGGAGCCGCCGATACGACCGAGCAGCACGCCCGCGCGGCTGTATCGCGCGCTCATCGAGAAGGATGCGGCGTTTGATGGGCGCGCCGTGGTGGGCGTGAAAACCACGGGCATCTTCTGCCGCTTCACCTGCACGGCGCGGAAGCCCAAGCGCGAGAACGTGGAGTTTTTCGGCACGCCCAAGGAGGCGATGTTCGCGGGGTATCGATCGTGCAAGGTCTGCCGGCCGATGGAGGATATCGGGGCGGTGCGGGCCGCGCCGGGTTGGCTGATGAAGCTGAAGCGCGAGGCGGATGATGCGCCCGCGGCGCGAGTGCGCGATGGCGATCTTCGAGAGCGTGGGCTGGATCCCTCCACGGTGCGGCGACTCTTTCAGCAGCACTACGGAAGCACGTTTCAGCAGTACGCTCGGGCGCGGCGGATGGGGCTGGCTCTCGCGGCGATTCGGAACGGGCGGAAGATGGGAGAAGCCAAGATGCAGTCAGGGTTGCAGTCGGACTCCGGGTTTCGCGCCGCCTTTCACCGGCTCTTCGGAACTCCCCCGGCGGGCGGGCGCGGCGAGGAGCTGCACGCGCTCTCGGCGCGCTGGCTCGAGACGCCGATCGGGCCGCTGCTGGTGCTGGTGGATGATGACGGGTTGCGAGCGATGGACTTCGTTGATCGTCGCGGATTGGAGCGGCAGATCGAGCGGCTGCGGAAGCGGTTCGGTTCCATCGTGGTGCAGGACCACAAGTATCTGGATGCCGTCGAACGCGAGATGCAAAGGTACTTCGCGGGGAAGAGTTGGCTCGGCCAGAACGGCACGGCGTTTCCCGTGCCCTTCGCAGCGAGCGGGACGCCGTTTCAAGAACAGGTCTGGGCGGAACTTCGGCGCATCCCGCTGGGCGAGACGCGGAGTTATGCGCAGCAGGCGACCGCGATCGGCAAGCGCGCGGCGGTGCGGGCGGTGGCCCGGGCCAACGGCGAGAACTTCCTGGCCATCGTGGTTCCCTGCCACCGCGTGATCGGCGCGGATGGATCGCTCACCGGCTACGGAGGGGGCCTGTGGCGCAAGCAGTGGCTGCTGGATCACGAGAAAAAGATGGCGGGGAAGACGCTGGTGTAGGAAGCACAAAGTCGGTCCACAGAGGGACAGAGGCGACACAGAGGGCACGGAGAAGATGTCGATCGGAAATAGGCGCATGGAACGAAGTACGCCGTGCATTGTCCCATGTTGCCCACGCTCGCCGATGCACGGCTTGCGTGGAACGCCCAAATATGCCAGAATGCTCCGGAACCCTGGAGCAAGCGTGGCATGAGCGGCACGGCGATGACATGTGGCAAGTGCGGCGCGGATGTGACGCACGCGAAGCGGATGAAGGACTCCAAGGGGCGGTACTTTTGCGAGCCGTGCGCGGCCGCGCTGCGCGAGCGGGCCGCGGCGAAACTGGGGCCGATGGCGGGGAGTGCGCCGCATGACGCTGCGGAGAAGGTTGTGCGGGCGACACCGGCCGCGTCCTTGGATGATGGAACGATCGCGCTGGCGGATGAGCCGGCGGCGATGATGGCCGCGCCCGTGCCGGTGGCGGAGTCGAGCGCGACATCGGGAGCGGAGACAAGGGCGCGGAAGAAGGGGTCGGCGCGGGTGTGCGTGCAGTGCGGCTACGACCTGCGTGGATTGAGAACGCCGACCTGCCCGGAGTGCGGCACCGTGAACTCGAAGCACGCGCGGGCGAAAGCGGACGAGCGGCAGACGCTGCGCGGCATGTATGTCAAGCCGCTCATCATGGCGGGAGTCGGCGTGGTGATCGCGTGTCTGGTGTTCTGGCTGCGTGGGGTGCCGGTGCCGTTTTATTTGCTCTACTACGCCGCGGCGGTGCCGGTGGGGTTCCTCGCGTACATCGCGCTGAGCATCGCGATGATCGGGTTTGACGAGCCGCTGGGCGTGACGTTCGTGCGGATCGCGGCGGTGCTGGCGGTGGCGGATGCGTGTACGAGCGCGATCGACGCGATCCCGTACATCGGGTGGTACGCGTGGCCGCTGGAGGGCTTCATCTACACCGGGCTACTGATGTCGGTGATGGAACTGGACTTTGAGGAAGCGCGGATCGTCGCGCTGGTGACGTTCGTGCTGCACCTGGGGCTGTATTTGTCGGCGTGGTATGTGTGGACGATGTACTTGTAGGACGGGGGAGGCAAAGCGCAAAACGAAAACCGCAAAGCGTAAAAAAGAGGGTTGGACGACGGTTTGGGATGGGCCGGTACGCTCATGCACTCCCGGTGCCAGTTCGCCCGTTCCTTCTTTGCGCTTTGCGTTTTCCGCTTTGCGATTTTCTACTTCCCCTTCTCCACCATCACCTTCATGTAGTCGTAGAACTCATCGTGCATGAACTTCATGCTCGGCGAGGCCCACATGGCGCGGAAGGACTGCTCGGCCACGATGTCGCGCATCCGCGTTTCCCAGGAGCGGAAGTAGTCCTCGGGAATCTCCCCGTGCTTGAAGCCGAACCAGACGATCTCGAAGACCGAGAGCTGCATGAGGTTGAAGAAATACTCGCGGATGGCACGCTGCCGCTCCACTTCCGTGGGCAGATGGTCCGCGAAGCGCACGTCCCCGGTGTACACATTCGCCAGCGAGGGATCGCTCACCCGCATCTCCCGCAGGTGCATCTGCATCTCCACGAGCTTGGAGAAGTTGGCGAAGTGCTGGGCCTGCCGCTGCTTGCGGAACTGCAGCGCGGTGTAGATAAGCCCGCCCGCGATGGCGGAGGAGGAGAGTGCCTGAAAGAGCAGTTGCAGCTCGGGCGTGGTCATGGAGCGAGGATACGCGCGAGCAAAGCGGCTGTTGACGAGCCCGAAGCGCGAGCGAGGGAACCCGCCCGGCTCGCGCATCGGGTGCCACTGGCAGCTCGCCTGCCAGTGATGCGCGCAGGGAGTACCGAGCGTCGCCCAAGCCATGTTCACCACTGAGCACACCGAGAGCACCCAGAAAGGCGGGGAATGAAACACGGAGACCACGGAGCACACGAAGGGGATCACGGAGAAAGGCGGGGAGGATTTGGATAAGGATGTGGAAGAAGAAGAGGATCGGAACATGCCTCCGCCTTCATCCAAATCCTCTTCCCAATCCAAATCCAAATCTTCCCCGCCTTTCCTCTTTTCTCCGTGGCTCTCTCCGTGTACACCGTGGTCTCCGTGTTTCAATCTTCTTCCGTATGATGAACCCATGCGACCGCACCCGAGGATCAGGAAGACGGTGAAGTGGGGCGGGGCATCGCTCGCGGTGCTCGTGCTCATCATGTGGATCGGCAGTGATTGGTACTTTGCGCAGTACAACTGGGGATCGCTGACGCTTCAGGGGATACGCAGCGGCGTTCCGAACAGTGGCGGAGGCGTGGCACACTTGGGCGCGGGTGAGTTTTATTTCGTGCGCGTCTGGCCGCCGATCCGCATGGGAGGCACGCCGGGATGGAGAATGGAGGCGAACCAGCGTCCGTTCCAGTTCCTGCCTTCGATCTCGATGCCATCCAACACCATAGAGGTCAGGGTGCCGCTCTGGCTTCTTGTTCTCTTGCTCGGAGGTTGCACTGTCTGGGCGTGGCGACTCGACATGCTCGCCAGCCGCCGCCAGCGAGTTGATGCGTGCCCGAAGTGCAACTACTCCCGCACCGGCCTCGCGCCGAGTGCTGTGTGTCCCGAGTGCGGATCGGCGGCGCCATCAGCCACTGATCAACACAGATAAACATGGATCAAGCCCAACGCTCTTTCTGATCCGTCTCATCCGTGTTTATCTGTGGCCAAAACATTCCGAGGGCCACCCGCACGTTCGCGGTGCTATCCCCCCAGCCGCTCGCCCGCCTGTTCCAGCACCGCCGCGGCGACCTGCTCGGGGTTGTATCCGGCGGTCAGCATCACCATGGGCTTCTTGTACGCCTTGCACCAGCGGCGGATGTCGTCGATGTGCTGGTGGCCCGCGAGCTTGACGAGCACCAGCACGATCCTGGTGTCGCTCCGCGCGATGGGAGACTCGAAGACGCCGCTGCTGCCGTGCTCGCTCTGGAAGCACCAGTCCAGATCGCCCAGCGCGAACGCCTCAATGAGCCGCTCGCGGGCGTGCGCATATGGCTCGCCACCGGCGAGCACCACGACCGAGCCGCGCAGCAGGTCGCGGACCCGCTCCACATCCGCGCTGTAGACGCGCGGCTCGCGCGGCGCGGCAACGGTTTCGGCTGGCTGGGCCTGCATCCCGCGCACGGCGCGGGTCAGGTACTCGCCCAGTTCGGTGCCGCTGTCCAGCATGGCCGCAAGCGGCGCGACGATCTCGCGGACGCGGCGATCATCGGGCGCGATCTCGCGTGCCGCGATCGCATCGCCCGCGGCCCGCAGGCCCGCGAGCTCGGTGTCGTCGGGCGTTTCCACGGCCCTGCGGACGTGGTATTTCAGCTTGTTGAGCGCGGCCACCGAGTCCTTGGACTTCTTGCTGGCTCCGTCCACGCGCTCGGTGAGAGCGCGGATGGCCGCGTTGAGCCGCGCGTGGTCGGCGGGGTCCGCCGGGTCGTCCAGCCGGAGGAAGCGGCTCAGATAGATCTGCTCGTTCTTGGCGAGGCGGTTGATCCAGATGAACGCGTCGAGCTGGTCCTGATCCGGACGCGTGAGCCAGGTCTGCCCCAGAATGATCCGCAGCCCGGACTGGCTCTCCGCGAACAGCTCAAGGGCATCCACGAGATAGCGGCGCAGCGACGGGTCGCCATGCACGCGCTCGGTGAGCGCGGCGATCAGCGCGAGATTCTCGTACGCACGGGCGCAGAGTGCGACAATCTCGTGCGGCGGCAGCGGGGCTTGCCGGTACGGCGCCCACAGAAAGCAGGTGGGCAAGGTCTTGGCCTGGGTGATGAGCGTGCCGATCTCGGAGATGTGCGCGTGCTCTTCGGGCGAACCAGCGGTGGCGGTCTCGCGCCGCAGCACCACATCGCACGAGCACGCCTTCAGCGCGCAGCGGCGGGCGATCATGCTCAGGTCGGGCTCGAGCGCCCCCGCGTCGTAGGAGTGATCGGCCGGGTGCTGGTGCGCATCATCGTGCATCGCGGATTGCCGGGCCTGGCCGATCTCGACGGTGGAGCCCAGCACCGGGACGTGGATTTGCGTATCCCCGATGCGAAGCGGGACGATCGCGGAACGCTGCACCACACGCGGCCCGTGGAACACCGCGGGCGTGTGGATCGTGACCGGATTCGTGACAATGACGGGCGTTTCGCTCGACGCCACGCGGGCTGGCGCGGGAATCGGCGCGATGCTGTGCGCGGCGTCCGACGGTTTCGCGCCCGTGGCCGCGTGGCCTCGCGCCAGCCGCGCCACCCACTCGGCGATGGTCGCGAGGTCGCCGCTCAGTTCGGGTTTGCTGTTCAGGACTCCGCCAATCAATCGAGAAAACGCGGCGAGTACTTCGTCGGGATCGGGTGTGGGCACGGCGGCTCTCCTTGCTCGGGGTGGTATGGATTGCTCAACTGGCGGCCATGCACATAGCGCGGCGGCCGATCAGTTTAGCACGGGCGCAGCGACCGGGTGGCAGACAGCACGCCTCGGGTGGCACTGGCAGCTTGTCTGCCAGTGGTGCGCGATGGGCGCGCACTGTGTTGCCGCAGAACCGATCTCGCGCAGACGCGCAGAGTTCGCAGACGAAGGCGAAGATTTCAACACGGAGACCACGGTGTACACGGAGGGTGGCACGGAGAAAGGCGGGGACGATGAGGATTAGGATTAGGAGCAGGATTAGGACCGGAAGCGGACCCCTGCCTTGTCCTAATCCTGCTCCTAATCCTAATCCTAATCGTCTTTGCCCCTGCTCTCCCCTCCGTGCCTCTCTCCGTGTGCCCCGTGTTCTCCGTGTTTCATCTTTCTTCCGTACACTCAGACCATGCGACCGCATCCGAAGATCAGGAAGACGGTGAAGTGGGGCGGGGCGGCGGTGTCGGCGCTCCTGCTCGTGGCATGGATCGGGAGCGTGTGGTGCAGCGTCAGTTGGTACAGTCCACGGGCCGACTTCGTCGGTGTCTGCTGGGGCTGCGTCTCAGTAGGCCAGTTTCAATACGCGATCGCCCCGGGTGCATCGGGGCTCAACTGCTGCTTGGTTCTTCCGCAGCGGCTGGATTGGTGGGTCACGACATTCAGGGATCGCGCCAAATGGGCGATCTATCTCCCTCTCTGGCCCCCGCTGGCGTTGTCGGCTCTTGCAACGGTTGCGGCTTGCTGCCTCGACTTCCTCGCCCGCCGCCGTGCGAAACTCGGCGCGTGCTTGAAGTGCAACTACTCCCGCACCGGCCTCGCGCCGAACACCGTCTGCCCCGAGTGCGGATCGGCGGCGGAGTCGGCCGCAGATCAACACAGATAACCACGGATTCAATCCGCCCTCCATTCCGATCCGTGTTCATCCGTGGTCATCCGCGGCCACTCCCCTTCCCCTCCGTGGCTTTCTCCGTGGGTTCCGTACTCTCCGTGTTGAAATCTTCTTCCGTATGATGCCCCCATGCGGCCGCACCCGAGGATCAGGAAGACGGTGAAGTGGGGAGGGGCGGTAGTGTGCGCGCTGCTGCTTGTGGTGTGGATTGAGAGCAAGTGGTATATCGCGTCTTGGATCAGTACTCACGATCTTCAGGCGCATATCTCGCAGGGCGGTCTTTTCCTCATGTTCGGCCGTCTTTCAGAGATGCCCTACTCGCAGAACTTTTTCGAGTTGCGGCAATACTCAGAGGTGTTCTGTTGGAGCGTGCAGTGGACCACGTGTCCCGGCATTACTGTTATCGGCTTGCCGCTTTGGCCGGGTGTGATAGTGGCGTTGGCAATCACTTTGGCCGCCTGGCGGCTGGACCGCATCGCGTGGTTCGAGGCCCGCCAGCATCTGTGCCCGAAGTGCAACTACTCCCGCACCGGCCTCGCGCCGGAGGCCGTGTGCCCCGAGTGCGGCATCGGAAGCAAATCAGCCGCGGATCAACGCGGATGAACACAGATCAGACAATCGCTCGGCTCGGACCAGCGTTCATCCGTGTTCATCCGCGGCCATTCCCCTTCCCTCTCCGCGGTTCTCCGCGGCCCTCTGCGGTGAGTTCTCTTGTGAGCGGCGCTGCTCGCCGGGAGCGCACGCATGGCGCACACTCGGGGCCGCCCATCGCGTATCGCGGCGTGAAAACCACGTGTCGCTGCACGCATGGCTTGTTCTCGGGCCCGCGTGGCTCGGGCCCGGGCGTGCGGAGCACGGGCTTCGGCGGGTGTTGCGCGTGCCCACGCGCGGGGAACTCGTGCCGCCGCTCTCAAGTCGCGGGCCCGGGTCGCCGATGTGGGTGGCATGGCCGACTACATTCCCAGACAAGACGGCGCGTTCGACGCGTGGCTGAACCAGTTCCTCGCGGGCGCTTCGCACTGGTACGACAGCCACGGCGGGGATGGACCGCTGGACCCGCTGCGCGATCTGCGCGACCAGTGGGACAAGTTTTACGACGCGAGTGTCGCGGCCGACGCCGCCGCGCGGGCCGCGACCGCCGCGAAGAACCAGGCCCGGGCCGCCTGCGAGGAGATGACCCGCGAGGTGGTCCGCTTCATCCAGGGCGTCGCCGACACCAGCAATCCGCAGCGCGCCGAGATGGGGATCGCGCTCCGCAGTGACCAGCCCGGCCCGCGCTCCACCGCTCCGGCCACCGCGCCGCTGGTGAGCGTCGAGCTGCCCGCCCGGCTCACGCACACGCTCCGGCTGAGCGACTCGGCCACGCCCACGCGGACCAAGAAGCCGCGCGGCGTACACGGCGCGGAGGTCTGGTGCGCGCTCACCGCGCCCGGCGCGGCCGCGCCGACAAGCCCGAGCGCGTTCTCGTTCCACTCCGTCGCCACCCGCCCCACGCTCCGCGCCGAGTATCGCCCCGCCGACGGCGGCAAAACCGCCGTGTACATGCTCCGCTGGGTCAGCACGCGCGGCGAGCGCGGCCCGTGGAGCGAACTTGCCAGCGCGACCATCGCGGCCTGATTCCCAGCACGCACGCCCTTCCCCCGCAGCATCAGCAGAGTCCCAGCCAACCGGAGATATGCAGCCATGAACACCACCGCTTCGACCACGCCGGGCACGCCCAAACGCACACGCCGCTCGCCGGGAAACCTTCCTCCGCCCCCGCCGGGCGTGGAGGTCCTGACCCGCATCCAAGCCGCCGCGTTCATGGATGTGTCGCTGGGCACCTTCGGCATCTGGGAGCGCGATGGGCGCGTGACCATCCCCCGGTACCGCGCGGTGGGCGGCTACGGACGCGCGATCTTCTACGCCAGGGCGGACCTGGCCGGGCTGCGCGAGGAGTTCAGCAAACTTCTCGAGCCGTACCCCGACCCCGAGCGTCCGGGCGTGTACCGCGTCCCCATCAGCCGCCACAAGGAGCGAGTCGAGGTCCTCATCGACGCGGAGGACCTCCACCAGGTCCGGGGCAAGCGCTGGCACGTCTCCGGCCGAAGCGGGAGTACGGATCTCGATGTGGTTCTGTCCTCGGCGACCGAGCGCGCCTCGCCCCTCAAACGTTTTCTCCTGGGCGTGGACGGCCCGGAGTGCGCCGAGAAGATCGTGTGCTACTTGAACGGCGACCCGCTCGACTGCCGGCGCGGCAACCTAGTCATCAAGACCCGCTCGGAAGCGAACCTCGGCAAACCCAAGCTGGCGATGCGGGCGGGCCGCCCCACCTCGTCGAAGTACAGAGGGGTCCTGTGGGATCCGCGCCGCCGCCTGTGGAAGGCCCAGATCGGCTCGCTGGAGCAGCACCGCCAACTGGGCCGCTATCGCGATGAGGCCCAGGCGGCGGCGGCCCACGACGCCGCCGCGCGGGAGATGTACGGCGCATCGGCCGGGCTGAACTTTCCCGACGGGATCATCCCCGCGCCGACGTTCCTTGGCCCCGACGGCGAGACCGTGCGCCAGAAGAACGCGTACCGCGTGCCGCGCGGGCTGCCGACCCCGCCGCCGGGCGTGGCCATGCTGACGCGCGAAGAAGCCGCCCTTGCCCTGGACGTGAGCACAAGCACCTTCGGCGGCTGGACGCTCGCCGGGCAATGCTCCATCCCTCGCTACCGCGAAAAGGCCCACACCGGCGCGCCGATCGTGTACGCCGCCGCCGACATCGCCCGCCTGCGCGAGGAACTCGATGCCGTCGGGCAGCCCTACCCGGACCCGCACCCCGCCCGCGCGGGCGTGTGCCGCGTGCCCCTGCGCACGCTCTCGGGATATGTCGAGGCGCTGATCGACGAGGCCGACCTGCCGATCGTGCGGGGCAAGAAGTGGAACTACGTCACGCATTCCGGAAGTGGGCGCGATCGCGGCGACGTGGTCCTGGTCGGCCCGCGCGACCTGGACCGGCTGCAACTCAAGCGCCTCATCATGGGGCTCGACGGCGACGGGCACACGATCCGTGTCGTCCACGCCAACGGCAACCCGCTCGACTGCCGCCGCGAGAACCTGGTGATCGGGACCCCCGAAAAGACCACCCGCCGGGGCTACAAGATCCTGCACCGCTGCGGGCGGCCGACCTCCTCGCGCTTCAAGGGCATCCATTGGAACGAGCGCGAGGGCGCCTGGCTCGCGCAGATTCGCGTGGACGATAAACAAAGGAGGTTGGGCCTCTTCGACGACGAGGAGGACGCCGCGCTCGCCTACGACCAGGCCGCGCGGGAGATCTGGGGCGCGGAGGCCCGGGTGAACTTCCCCGAGCCGGGGGAGTTGCCCAGCGCCGCCGCCCCGGTCGATCCTGCCGAACTCTTCCAGGGCGCCCCGGCGGCCAAGCTGCCGGGCAAGCCCATCGACTTCGCCGCCGCGCTCAGCCACGACGGGAGCGTGACGCTCTCGTGGCGCAGCGCCCACTCGGCCGCGAGCGCGGGCGTGACCTTCGCCGTGCTGAGAAAACTCCCCGGCCAGCGTGAGTTCATGCGGATCGGCACCGCGGAGGGGAGCACCAGCCAGGTCCGGCGGCCGTTCTTCACCGACGCGACCGTCCCCGCCGAGTGCCTCTGCGGGGGGGCGGAGGGGACCGGCGCCGAGTACCTCGTGCAGGGGTGCCGCGGATCAACCCTCGGCGCGGCCAGCGATGTCCTGGTCGTGACGTTCGGCGCCGATGGGACGTTCCTTATGCTCCCGGCGCTGGAGCGTGCGGCGGCGTGACAAATGGCCAAATTGCCGAAGCGCAAAATTACTAAATTGGAAGACGCTTCTGCGATCTCCTGCATTTGGCAACTTGGTAGTTTGTTTCTTTGGCAGTTTCCCGCAGTGCTCCGCGAGGTTTTTCAGGTCATCGCGGGCTTGCGGCTCTCATTGAGCAGCTTGCGGAGAACGGTCTGCAGGATTCCCCCGTTGCGGAAGTAGTTGATCTCCACGGCGGTGTCCAGGCGGCAGGTGACGGTGAAGGTGATGGTCTGGCCTTTCTTCTCGCCCTGGGTGATGGTGGCGGTCACGGTGAGGTCGCCGCGCGGTGTGATGTCGGCGGGGAGATAAATGTCGAAGATGTCTGTGGCGCAGAGGCCCAGCGAGTCTGGCGTCTGGCCCGGCTTGAAGGTGAGCGGGAGAACGCCCATGCCCACGAGGTTGGAGCGGTGAATGCGCTCGAAGGATTCCGCGATGACGGCCTTCACGCCCAAGAGCATGGTGCCCTTGGCGGCCCAGTCGCGCGAGGAGCCCATGCCGTAGTCCTTGCCGGCCAGGACGATCAGCGGCGTGCCCTCGCGTTTGTAGTTGAGCGAGGCGTCGTAGATGGCCGAGAGCTTGCCCGCGCCGGCCCCGGAGAGATCGCGGGTCCACCACCCCTCCTTGATCTGCGCCGGCGCGGCGTCGCCGGGGATGGTCACGCCCGTGAGCTTGTTCTTCACGCGGACGTTGGAGAAGGTGCCGCGCGTCATCACGCGGTCGTTGCCGCGCCGCGAGCCGTAGGAGTTGAAGTCGCCGCGGGCCACGCCGAGGGATTTGAGGTAGACGCCCGCCGGAGATTGCTCGGCGATGTCGCCGGCCGGAGAGATGTGATCGGTGGTGACGGAGTCGCCGACGTGGACCAGCACGCGGGCGCCGGTGATAGCCGCGCGCCGCCCCATGTCCTGCGGGTTCTCGGTGAGCCCCTCGAAGTACGGCGGATTCTGGATGTACGTGCTCTTGTTGTTCCACGCGTAGCGATCGGACTTGGAGACGGGGACGGCGTTCCATGTCGGGTTGCCGTTGAAGACGTCGCCGTACTCCTTCTGGAACTGCGCGGGCGTGACGCAGGAATCGCGGAGCAAGGCGACCTCCTGGTGCGTCGGCCAGATGTCCCTGAGATAGACGGGTGTGCCCGCGCTACCCCCCCCAACAAAGCCGATGGGGTCCTTGAAGAGATCAATGTCCACCGTGCCCGCGATGGCGTACGCCACGACCAGCGGCGGCGAGGCGAGGTAGTTCGCCTTGACGGCGGGATGCACGCGCCCCTCGAAGTTGCGGTTCCCCGAGAGCACCGAGGCGACGATGAGATCGCCCTCCTTGATCGCGGCTTCGACTTCCTCCGGAAGAGGCCCGGAGTTGCCGATGCAGGTGGTGCAGCCGTAACCGACGGTCTGGAAGCCGAGGGCGTCCAGATCGGCGGAGAGATTCGCCTTGTTGAAATACTCGGTGACGACCTTGGAGCCGGGGGCGAGCGAGGTCTTGACCCACGGCTTGCTCATCAGCCCGAGCGCGCGGGCCTTGCGAGCGACCAGGCCCGCGGCGATCATCACGTCGGGGTTGCTCGTGTTCGTGCAGGAGGTGATGGCCGCGATCACGACCGCGCCGTGCGTGAGCGTGCTGGTCTTCCCCACAAACGTCGCGGCCTGCACCGCGATGTTGCTCGCGGAATGCTTCACGAGGCCGGTGGCGTTGAGCTTCTCCGGCGCCAGGCCAAAGGACTGGTTGCCGACTGGGGCGGCAAGGCCCTTCTTGAAGTCGGCCTGCAAATCCTTCAGCAGCACGCGATCCTGCGGGCGCTTGGGGCCGGCGAGCGCGGGCTGGATGGTGCCCAGATCGAGTTCCATCAGCTCGGTGAACTCCGGCGCAACCTGCTTCGCGTCCCACCAGAAGCCGTTCTGCTTCGCATATGCCTCGGTAAGCGCGGCCTGCTCGGTGCGCCCGGTGAAACGCAGGAACTCGATGGTCTTGGTGTCCACCGGGAAGAAGCCCATCGTCGCGCCGTATTCCGGGGCCATGTTGGCGATGGTGGCGCGATCGGGGACGGAGAGGGCCGCGATGCCGGGGCCGCAGAACTCGACGAACTTCTCGACCACGCCCTTGTTGCGAAGCATCTGCGTGACGGCGAGCACGAGGTCGGTGGCGGTGGAACCCTCGGGCAGCTTGCCGGTGAGCTTCACGCCGATGACCTCGGGCGTGACCATGTAATACGGCTGGCCGAGCATGACGGCCTCGGCCTCGATGCCGCCGACGCCCCAGCCGACGACGCCAAGGCCGTTGATCATGGTGGTGTGCGAATCGGTGCCGACGCAGGAGTCGGGATAGGCGACGGTTTCCTGGGTTTGGGTACCCCCATGCTCCGCATGGGAGGTCTTCGTCAACGTCCCCGGCGACAAGTATTCTAGATTCACCTGATGCACGATCCCCGTCGCCGGGGGCACGCAGCGGAAGTTGCGGAGCGACTGCTGGCCCCACTTGAGGAACTCGTAGCGCTCACGGTTGCGCCCGAACTCTTTGTCGGAGTTGATGGAGAGAGAGACCTTGTTGCCGAAGGAGTCCACCTGCACGGAGTGGTCGATCACCAGATCGCAGCCGACGAGGGGATTGATCTGGTTGGGGTCGCCGCCGAGGGCCTTCATCGCGTCGCGCATCGCGGCAAGGTCCACCACGCAGGGGACGCCGGTGAAGTCCTGAAGCACGACGCGCCCGGGCATGAAGGGGAGCTCGACGGGCGCGGGCTTCTTGGCGTTCCAGTTCGCAAGGCCCGTGACATCATCGGCGTTGACGACGAATCCGTCCACGTTGCGCAGCATGGATTCGAGGAGCACCTTGATGGAGAACGGGAGCCGATCGACGTGCCCGATATTCTGCTGCTTCAACGCATCCAGCGAGAAGTATGTGTACGTTTTGCCATTGGCGGAGAGGGTCTTCTTGGCGTTGAAGGGGTCGCTGCTGGCGGACATGGCTGAACTCCTGGTGCGTGGTTGTGACGGACAACTATCGCACCAGCCGGGCCATGAATCCAATCGATTAGAGTTACAAGATCAATCAATAGTATTGATGTCTGGTGGTACATCCGGCGTGGGTTCGCGCCGGGTTCGCAGCGCATCCACGCGGGCCGATCGTTCCAGCCGGTCGCGGATGCCGCGCTGCTCGCGCGATCGCTGCACCCACATCGAGATCCCCACTCCGACAAACACCAGCGGCACCACCCAGAGCCAGAACGGCGGCACGCTATCGCCGATGGACCACCAGAACTTGATGAGCGCACCACTCACGGTGCCCATGCCGAGCATCACGCCGATGAAGACCTTACCGTCGAACTTTCCTTTGGCATCTTTGAACACGAGGCGAGGATAGCTCCCCACGAGCCCTCCGCGCAAGCGGAGGGTGTGTTGCTGCACGAAAAGGCGATCATCCTCCGCTTGCGCGGCGGGCTCGTGAGAGGGCTGATGCCGCGCAACTCTCGTTGAATTTCACCGCTTGCTTGACGAACGCGATCAGTTGCTTCTCGGGAATCGGTGCATCCAGTGTGAGTTTGGCGTGCCGCATGTTCTCGCCGGTGCCGGTGAGCATTGCGGCGGGGTCGCTCAGCCGCGTTCCAGATTCGTAGAAACCGAGCGTGACGTATTTGGGCCGCGAGCGGATGTAGCAGAGCATCCCGTGATATTCGTACACCGGCATGCCCCACTTGACGGCGTGCGTCGCCTTGGGCGCGGCCTTTGTCACCAGTGCGTGTAACTTCTCCGCGATGCCGCGCTGCGGCTGGGATAGTGTGGCGAAGTGGATGCCGACGACCGCGCCGAGATCGGCACGCTGGGCCACCATGCCGCCCCTCTTCGATGTCGCGGCAGGACGCTTCGCCTTGCTTGTTGCCTTGGATGTCTTCTTCGTTGTCTTCGCCTTCTTCGCCATGTTCATCGCCCTGTGTGTGATGTCTTTGGGTACCCCGCCGGTCCCCGGCGGTTGCGGTTGCTCTTTGTGGAAAATACCCGCCGGGGACCGGCGGGGTACCCGGGACTTCACAATGATTGTCACTTCTCGCTTGCCGCGGAGTGCCGCAGCGCCCGCTCAAACTCCTGCACCGCGGTGCTGGGCACGCGATCGCGGCGGCGCACGATCGCCAGTTTGCGCCCGATCCCCCCATCGCGGCAGACCAGCCCCTCCCCCTCCTTGAGGGCGAAGCGGGAGACGAATCCGACGCCGATTCCGGCCGCGACCATCTGCTTGATCGACTCGATCGAGCGCAGTTCCATGACGACCTTGAGCGCGACGCCATGCTTGAGCGCGGCCTGATCCACGATCTCGCGCACGGCGGTGCCGGCCTCGAAGGCGACCACGGATTCACTCGCGAGGTCTTTCCAGCGGAAGCCGTCTGCATTCTTTGTCTTAGTATTGGGTACCGCCACGCTCCGCGTGGCGATTTTCCCCTCGCCCCGCGGAGCGTGGTGGTATCCAGGAGGCACGATCAACCGAAGTTCATCCTCAACCAGCGGAATCGTCAGCAGTTCCTCCGCCGCGTTCTCGCTCATGGGCAGGGTGACAATCCCGAGATCAAGCTCGCCGCTGAGCACCGCCGCGGCGACTGCGTTCGACCCCGCCTCGCGCACATAAAACCGCAGCCCCGGATGCTTCCGGCGCACCGCGCTCACCACCGGCGGAAGCAGATACGTCGTCGCCGTCGCGCCGCCGCCGACGCGGATCGAGCCGCGTTCCAGCCCGACCAGCTCGCGCACCGCCTGCACGCCCGCGTCGGCGCGGCGCAAGGCATCCTCCGCGTGTTGCAGGAAGACCCGCCCGGCTTCGGTAAGCTCCACGCCGCGCCCGGTGCGGTGAAGGAGTTCCGCGCCGACCTCACCCTCCAGTTTTTTCAGCATCGCCGAGAGTGCGGGCTGGGAGACCCCGAGCGCGCGGGCGGCCCTGGTCATGTGGCCGTGCTGGGCGATGGCGCGGAAGTAGCGGAGGGGGGTGAGTTCCATGAGTGCGGTTTTCGAGGCATCTCTCAGTTCAAGATGCAACTGGAGGCGCAATTTGGCGGTTGCTCTCGTAGTGTGCATTAGCGTAAGCGAAAAACTCTTCGGCTTGATGCTCAGAATCAAAAGCTCTGCGAGGAACAAATATCACGCGGTTCTCGATCGTGATGAGAAAAACGGCCGCGCTCGTTTTCTGAACAGACTTGATGGCTTGCCACGAGTGTGTGCCTCGGAAGATTTGAGAACTTGTGAAAACTCCATCCTCACGCAGTTCAACGTGCCGACGACCTAGAACCCATTGAATCCGAGTTTGCTTGATCAGTTTGTCTCGTAATCGTTTGCGAGCTTGTCCGGGCCAGTGTGCAGCGACCGCAATCGCTGCAGCGACGGCACCTCCCAAGATTGTGCAGGTCCAAACCATCGGGTCGTTGTATCCTCGAACCCATGTGGGAATGCCTGTAAGAGCGAGCGCACCAATGACCGCGATGCCGACGACAGCGATTATTTCAGATTGCAGTTTAAACGCGAGAGCACGCTGCGTCTCTGGCCAAGTAAGTTGAAAATCGACTGCATCTGTGGTGTCGGCAACGCTCAGGTCGAAGTCAAGTGCTGAAGTTGCTGACGCATTGTTCGGAACGTCGGTCATTTGGATTCGATCCTCTTCACTGAGTACTTGGGCAGAGCCAGTGGGCGCGTAGGCACAAACTTTTAGGCCAAGCCAATCGCCGCCGCGTCCCGATCACTCAGGACGCCACCATCCGATCGCTTCTTCACCGTGCCATCGCGTTTCCAGGATCGCTCGCAGCGCGGCTCATTGCGCAGATCTGTGATGCGCGGTTCCGTGGCCGCCTTGTCCAGCGTCACGCGGCTGACTCCGAGCAGGTCGGCAAGATCGGTCGCGTCAAAGCGGGCGAGCGTGCCGTCGGCATCGGGCAGAACGACGCCCGCATCCAGCGGGTTGTCCACGCCCAGCGATTGCTTGGCCTGCTCGATCGCCTTAGTCGCGGCCTCGACGCACTTCATCACGGTCGCCCAGCCGGGCTCGGGCGCGACGGGATAGGCCTCGATGAAGGTCTCCGTGTGGATGGTCGTTTCGACATCCTTCGGGTCCTTCTTGTGCAGTGCGCGATAGGCCTCATCGGCGGTATGACACATCGCTGGCGCGAGCAGGCGGCAGAGCCCGTCGGTGAGCTGCCAGAGCGTCTGCTGCGTGCGCCGACGGCGCGGCGAATCCGGCTTGTCGCAGTACAGCCGATCCTTCACGGCCGCGAGATACACACTGCTCAACGTCTCGTTGCAGAAGTTGTAGAGCAGCTCGTATGCGCTGCGGAAGTCGTAGCGGTCGTACGCCGCGAGCACTTCCTTCGCAAGCGTGTTGTACTCGCCGAGGATCCAGGCGTCGAGCGATGTCTGGGTGGCCCGCCGCTCCGCGGCGGTCGGCTCGGAAGCGTGAGATGACTCGGAAGAGCCGCCGCGGAGCGGCGGGCCACTCAAAGCAAAGTCATCCAGATTGCTGAGCATGAAGCGCAGCGTGTTTCGCACTTTGCGGTAGCTCTCGCCCGCGAGCGCGAAGAATCCCATGTCCACCTTCACATCATTCTCGTACGAGAGCGAGCAGACCCACCAGCGGCACACATCCGCCCCGTGATCCTTCAGCAGTTCCTCCACCTTGATGTCGTTGCCGAGCGACTTGGACATCTTCTTACCGTGCTTATCCACCATAAATCCGTGCGTGAGCAGCGTGCGGAACGGGGGCTGACCTGTCGCGCCCAGTGCTGGCAGCAGCGAAAGTTGGAACCAGCCGCGGTGCTGGTCGGAGCCCTCCAGATAGAGGTCTACGGGATAGCCCAGGCCGCGTTCCCGCATGACGGCGTTCCAGCTTGAGCCAGACTCGAACCACACATCCAGGATGTCGTTGCCCTTCTTGAGCGTTGCGAACTGTTCCTTGTGTACGGCGCGGGCCATCGGGTCCGCGTCCGCCGCGGGGTCGTAGTACTTCAGCAACTCTTCCGGCGCGGCCTGGAACCACGCATCGGAGCCCTTCTCCCGCACGACCTTCGCCACAGCACGCACGCTCGCGGCGGTCATCAGCACGCCGCCGTGGGGCGTGAAAAACGTCGGGATCGGCAGCCCCCACGCACGCTGCCGCGAGATGCACCAGTCGGGGCGGGATTCCAACATGCCACGCATGCGGTTGCGGCCCCACTCGGGTACGAAGTTGACGTGCTGGGTACCCCGGTTCTCCGAACCGGGTGTATGTGTACCCCGGCTCTCCGAGCCGGGATTGTGTGTGCCTCGGCTCTCCGAGTTGGAATGGTGTTGACCGGAATCGGATCCGGCTCGGAGATCCGGGGTACCCACGGCCACGAGTGCCATCTGACGCAGGTTGACGCTCGGGCGCGCCTTCGGCCCGCGATACGCCGTGTGGTGCGATCCCTCCACGCTCACGAACCACTGCTCGGTGCAGCGAAAGATGACGGGGGTCTTTGAGCGCCAGTCGTGCGGATAGCTGTGCGTGAACTTGTGGTCGAAGAAGAGATGCCCGGAGTTGCGCAGCCACTCGGTCACTTTCGCGTTCGCGTCCCAGACGCTCACGCCCTTCAGCCAGTCCGGCGCGGTGTCGTCGTAGGTGCCGTTGTTCTTCACGGGGCTGTACACAGGCAGACCTTCGCGGAGACCTGTTACATAGTCCTCCTGACCATGACCCGGCGCGGTGTGGACCAGCCCCGTGCCATCCTCGGTGGTGACGTATTCGGCCGCGACGACGGACCAGAGTTTCTGCTGATCGCACTTGCGCCCCAGCCCGCAGGCGGGCGGATGCGTCACGAACGGATGCTTGTAGCGCAGCCCGACGAGCTTGTCGCCCGTGGTCGTCGCGAGCACGACGACGCGCTCGGGCTTGGCCATCTTCGTGACCTTCTCCACCAGCGCGCTGGCGAGCACGCAGGCGTTGCCATCGACCCATACGAGTGCATACTCGGTGCGCGGATGGATCGCCACGCCGACGTTGGCGGGGAGCGTCCACGGCGTGGTGGTCCAGATCATGAAACTCGGGCGCGCGTTGGGTCGCTTGCCCGGATGCACCGCGGGGCCGCCGTTCTCCGGGCCTTCGGTGTCCTCTTCTTCCTCATCGACATCATCCGCGCTGTGCTCGGCGAGGCCGAATGCGCCGTACACGGCGTCCGCGTTCTCCGCCTCGAAGTCCACGTACACGCTCAGGTCTTCGCGGTCTTGATATTCCAGTTCGGCCTCGGCCAGCGCGGTCTCGTTGGCGATCGACCAGTGCACGGGTTTGAGAGCGCGGTACACCAAGCCCTGCTCGATCAGGTCGGCGAGGACTTCCAGCGTCGCCCCCTCGAACGATGGTGCCATCGTCAAGTACGGATGCGCATAGTCCGCAAGTGTCAGCAGTCGTTCCATCTGTCCCGCTTGTAGCTTGACGAACTTCTCCGCGTATTTCTGGCACTCGCGGCGGACGGCCATCTTCCGCTGGTCATCCGGCAGCGCGGCGACCTTGGCCATCTTGCCGCTCTCGACGAGTTCCTGCATCACCTTGTGCTCAATGGGCAGCCCGTGGCAATCCCAGCCGGGGACGTACGCGCAGTCCAGGCCATTGGGGGGGCGCATGGTCTTGCTGCGCACCACCAAGTCCTTCAGCGTCTTGTTCATCAGGTGGCCCATATGGATGTTGCCGTTGGCGTACGGCGGGCCATCGTGGAAGGTGAACTTCGGGCTGCTGGCGCGCTTCGCACGCAGCGTCTCATACAACCCCACGCCGCCGAACGCGCTCCATCGCTTCACGCTCGCCGGTTCGTTCTGCACCAGGTTCGCCTTCATGGGGAAGGTTGTCTTGGGGAGGTTGAGCGTGTCCTTGTAGGACTTTTTGGTGGGGTCGGATGACATTTTGGGCAA
>JAYVRG010000106.1:0-3410 GCA_043776515.1 Phycisphaerales bacterium | reverse complement strand
GCAGCTTGCCGTTTTCGAGTTGATCCCAACCCATGAAACTCGCGGTGCGCACGAAGTGTCCGGTCAGCAGAAAGCCGAACGGCTTGGGCGTGCAATGGTCAAGCACAACTCTCACGCGGCGCGGGCCTCGGCGGCACCGCTTGCTGCCGCGGCTTTGGCGGCCTCGGCCGCGGCGACTTTCAGCACGCCGAGCACCATGTCGCGCGGAACGCCATCGAACGCTTCGATGTACTCATCGACGCTGTCTCCGGCGGCGAGATAGTCGAACAAGTCTTTCACGGGCAGGCGGGTGTTGCGCAGGCAGGGCTCGCCGCTCATGCGCTCCGGATCGACCCAGACATACGGGTACCACGGGCTGGCGGGGTTGGTGGTTTCCATGGGGGATTATTGGCGGGAAACAGGCGTGGGGATCGGGGGATATTGGAAAAGCACGCCGCCCCGGTCAAACAGACCGGGGGCCGCGTGTGTGTGAATCGGGTCTCGGGTCTCGGGTTTCGGGTCTCGGGTGGATGCAGGATTCGGTCGGCCTTCGCCTTCACCCGAAACCCGATCCCCGAAACCCGATACCCGACTCCTCTCACGCCGCCATCTTCAACCCCCCCGCGCGAGCATCGCTCGCAACAATCATCCCCGGTGTTCCGAGCTGCACGCTTATGGCCGCGCTTGGCGTGCCGGTCTGCCGCGGGTTGCTGCGGGTGCCGACGATGATGTACGACGCCTCGCCGATGCCCGCGGGGATCGAGTGATCGGTGAACTGATACTTGCCGCCGCGCACGCTGATGCCCGAGCCGACGACGGTGTATCCGCCCGCGCCCGCGAGTTGCCGCGAGACCACGAACACGCAGCCGGTGCTGGGCGAGGCGTCGCGGGCCTTCCAGCGCAGCGTGATGGAGCCGCCCGGATTCAGCCCGACCACGATGCTGGTCGGCATCGCGGGCGGCGCGGGAGGCGTGGGCGCGGCGGGCTGCGGAATCTGCGACGCGGCGTAGATGGCCGCCGGGTTGGCGGACGCATCCGCGAATGCCTTCACCAGCCGCACCATGTCCGCGACGGTGCCGCGCATGATTTTGGAGTTGCTCTGGAACGTCGTGGTCGCGGCCCTCGCCGCTAGCCGCGCACTCCGCGCGGCGACGTACGACGCCCGGCTCGCCTGCGCCTGCGCCAGCAGCGTGTTGCACTGCAAAGCCGACAAGCCCACGCTCGCAGGAGCCAGCGACCAACCCGGCAGGTGCGACTCGCAGAACTGGATCGCCGCAAGATCGCTCGGAGGAACAACGGGCATGACGCCCTCGCTTTCTTCTCCCGATACCAGGCGTTCAGCCCCCCCAATGAACGCCGTCGCCGGGATGTGTGCGAGTGATCTCGACCATGCGCGAACACCGAATCAGTCGCACTCCCGCTTTTTGTCGAAATAGTTTCGCATGATGCAAAGAACCACCCGTTCGAGCGGCTCTTCGCGGCCCAAACCTCAAGGTTTCAGCCCGAAACTGTTCCCTTTCAGCCGCAAACTCTTTGGTTTCAGTCGCAAAGGAGAAGGTTTCAAGCCCAAAGGAAAGGAGTTCACGCCCGAAACCTCCGGGTTCAGTCGCAAAGCGAAACAGTTCACGCCGCAAACCGTTCGCTTCGGTCCCGCAGCCGGGGAGTCCGACGCCGCCCCGTCGCAAAAATCCAATTCTGCTGATGGCCTTCAGCCTGAGGAACTGGCGAGGACCGGATGGCCCTTGTGCTTGTCTTGAGCGCCTTCACCGCGTTCGATCTATCGTTCGCGGGTTGGGCACACATCGGAACGCCAATGGTCAAGAAGATACCAGCTCGTCGCATCATGCTCCTTGTCGCGGCCTCCGTCTGCATCGGTGCAACTGTCGGCGGCTGCGCCGTGGCGATCTTGGCTCCGTTCGTGCTTTCCTTTGGTATCGTGGGGGGCGCGATTGTCGGCGTGATCGTGTCGCCCGTCCTCGTCGCGCTTCTCGGCCGAAAACCGCCCCTGCGGGCGCTCGCGATCGTGATCGGGCCGTCCCTCATCGCTGGAGTTCTGGGCGGACTCTCCTTGAACCCGGCGGTGTCGCTGCTTGCAATCGTTGTGTTCCTCGGTATGGCCGGGGTCGCATCCGCTGTGCTCGCCGACGATCCAAGTCTTATCCGACTGGGAACGTGCCGAACGTGCGGCTATGAGGTCAACGACCTTTCGACGTGCCCTGAGTGCGGAACAGATCAGGCGAACGCTGTCCCGGATGGCCGTACGGTCAACCGCCGGATAAGGCTCGCGTTCGCGCTAGCCGTCGCGGCAGGCGGGCTCGGGTTGTTGGGATTTGCGAGCTACAACCGCCACCGGGTGCGATCGACAGCCGAACTGGTGGATCAACTCGGGGACAACGACATGCAACTGCAATGGGAGGCGCGGCATGAGCTTGCCAAGCGAGACTCGGCCGCGCTCATAGCGGCTTTGTCCGACCCGAGAGTCGGCGTTCGTCGAAATGCGGCGTGGGCTCTGGTAGACATTCGTGATCCAGCCGCGCGACCGGCACTCACGCGGTTGCTCAACGACCCAGATCGTTGGACGCGGGACTACGCCAACCAGGCGCTTAGTCACCTGCCGCCCCAGTAGGACTGCGGAGTCCTCCTTCCTGCCCCACCCCCATCAACTCGCGCGTCAAGACCGCCGCGGCGACAGAGTCGATCGTGGCGGCTCAGAACAGCCGCGGCTGACCGGGATCGTCCGGCGGGTGGCACGGGACGTCTGTCGTGGTCGGGGCCACCCGCCGTTCCCATTGCCAACCCGGGAGGATCGGGGAGCATCCGTGCCCGAGTTCATCCCCAACCGCCGCCCGAATGCGGCATCCGTGCCCGGGTTCAGAAAGGGCTTGCACATTCTGGTGAATCGTGTAGCATCTTTGAGCACGCGCTGGCCCGACCGTGCGGCCGGTACCAACGATCTCTGCTGCACGGCAGCAGGTCCGACCAAGAGTCGGTCGGCATCACTCGGCGATCAATGCTCAGGAGACACCCATGCGCCGTTCTTTCATCACCCACCTCGGTTGCCTGCTGATTCTGCCATTGGTCGTTCTTGGCGTCGCGACGCCCGCGCTGGCCCAGTGCCCGACGACCTTCGGCGCGGCGACGAACTTCGCGGCGGGCGCCAACCCGTTCTCCGTGGCCGTAGGTGACTTCAACGGCGACGGCAGGACCGACCTCACCGTGGCGAACATCAACGGCAACAACGTCTCCATCCTGCTGGGCACGGGCACGGGCTCTTTCGGCGCGGCGACGAACTTCGCGGTGGGCACCAGCCCGTCCTCCGTGGCCGTGGGTGACTTCAACGGCGACGGCAAACTCGACCTCGCCGTGGCGAACGGCAGCAGCAACACCGTCTCCATCCTGCTGGGCACGGGCTTGGGCTCCTTCGGCGCGGC
>JAYVRG010000105.1:0-42993 GCA_043776515.1 Phycisphaerales bacterium | reverse complement strand
ACCATCATCCCAGAGGGTCTTCTAAAGCGCAACTCTGTCTTTGTTCGCGCCGCACACGCGCCGTACATCAACCGGCGGTGGCTAACTGAATGGCATTCTCAAAGCAGGAAGGTAGTGGCACGGGTCAACAGCCCGTTGAAAATGCAAGATTGAGTGACGTTCGACGGGATGACGCGGCGTGTGGGGTGTGGGGCGGGGGACGGGGGCCAGAAGAACGGCATTGGGCGCGTCGGGTTGTGCCGACGCGGGTCCGAAAGCGGTGAACCGCTCTACGAGCAGCCAGAGGGCATCCTTGAGGGCGGTTGCGAGGGCATTGGCAACTCCGAGGGCCTTGGCCAGCACCCCGGCGTTGTCCTGACAGGCGTTTGCGGATCTTCGCGTGCGTGCGCAGGTGCGTGCGCCGCGTCCCGCCGGTGTCGTGGTGGTGCGAGAGCGGGCGTTCCACCAGCTCGCCGCGCGTGCCCGGCAGCCGCTTGCCGCGCTCCCCGGGCACGCGCCGGCGCGTTGCTGGGTTGCGCTGGTTTTTCAACGGGCTGCTATGGTGTCTCACATTCTGTCCAGTTCGCGCCTTGGATGCTCCCGACAACTCGCCGGCTTTCCTGTCCATTTTCGGAGCCCGCTCCCGATGCGACTCGCCCTGATCCTGACCGCGGCCATGAGCTTTGCGTTCATGTTGGTGCTGGGGGGTGCGCTGGCGCTCCAGATTCAGCGTGAGCGTCGGTTGTTCGAGACTGATACCACCACCGACAATCTGCTGATGGGCGGGTGGCTCGCCGAGGCGGCCGGGGAGACCTGGAAGACTAGTGGTGAGTCCGAGGCCCGGGCGTTCATCGAGCGAGCCGACGCGCGTCGAACCCACGTTCGGGTTCGTTGGGTGGACGCGGACGCCGCTCTGGCCAAGGAGGGTGCGAGCGCTCGTATCGACCCGAGCGGTGAGGGGCGCGTGGTGTGCAGGGTGCCGATCGTCGTGGACGGCCAGCCCCGGGCCTGGATCGAGACTGTGGAGACGCTGGCCGCACAGCGGGCCTATGTGCGGACCACCGTGCTGCGCGACCTTTTCGTCACGCTGGCATTGCTCGGGGTGGCGTCGAGCGTCGCGCTGTTGGTGGGCTGGCGCGTCATCGGGCGCCCGGTCCACGCGCTGGCGCACAAGCTGGAACGGGCGGCAAAGGGGGATTTTACGGAGCCGGTTCGCATCCGGGGTCGCGGCGAACTCACTCGGCTCGCCGACGAGTTGAACAGGACCTGCGAGAGTCTGGCGGCGTACCAGGCGCGGCTGCGGGAAGAGTCGGCGCAGAGAATCCGCGCCGCCGAACAGTTGCGTCACGCGGATCGTCTGCGCACGGTGGGGCAGATCGCTTCGGGCCTGGCCCATGAACTGGGGACGCCGCTAAGTGTGATCCAGGCCCGGGCGCGGATGATCCAGGCGGGCGAGGTGCCGCCGGAAGCCGTGGCGGGGCAGGCCGCGCTGATCGGGGAGCAGACCAAACGCATCACGCTGCTGGTGCGCAGGATGCTGGACTTTGCCCGGACGAGGAATCTGGAGCGGGCCACCTTGGATCTTGGTCACGCCGTGGAACAGGCGGTCCAGCTTCTGGAGCCGTACGCCCGGCAGCGTGGGGTGAGCATGGAGATGGAACAAACCGGGAGGCCGATTCCAGCGCACGTCGATCCGGGTTTGCTGCAGCAGGTGGTGTCCAACTGCGTGATAAACGCAATCCAGGCGGCCCCCGTTCCGCATCCTTCGGGGGAGGCGTGGGTCCGGATTCGCACGGAGCTGCACGACGCCGGAGAGGGCAGCCAGACGCGAGGCGTAGGAGTGATCCGGGTTGAGGATAACGGCCCGGGGATTGATCCCGCGATCGCGGCACGTCTCTTCGAGCCCTTCGTGACCACCAAGCCGCCCGGCGAAGGCACGGGGCTGGGTCTGTCAATCGCGCGTCAGATAGTCGAGGAGCACGGCGGCACGATCGAACATGGCCCGCGTGATGGCGGAGGCGCGGTGTTTACAATCACCATTCCCTTGGAGGCGGACGATGCGCGGGCGCGTACTGATCGTCGATGATGACCCGGGCATGACCGATCTGCTCTTGGAGGCCCTGGGGCGTCGGCAGTTTATCGTTGCCACCGAGCACTCCGGGGACACCGCGCTGTCGAGGTTCCAGGGGGAGGACTTCGACGCGGTCGTGACGGACCTGAACATGCGTGGCATGGGTGGCCTTGAGCTGTGCCGTCGGATTGTCTCCATCCGGGGCGACACCCCCGTGCTACTGATCACGGCGTTCGGCTCCCTGGAAACCGCCGTGCAAGCGATCCGCGCCGGCGCATACGACTTCGTCACCAAACCCGTGGACATGGAACACCTGGCGATCGCGCTGGACCGGGCCGTGCAGTTCCACCGGCTCAAGGGCGAAGTTCGTCGGCTCGGCGAAACCGTCCGCCAGCTGGAAGGGCCGGGCGAACTGGTGGGGGACTGCGAACCGATGCGGTCGCTTCGCGATCTCATTGCTCGCATCGCTCCGACCGACGCGGGTGTGTTTGTCACCGGGGAGAGCGGGACAGGCAAAGAACTGGTGGCGCGGGCGCTTCACAAGCAGAGCCGACGGGGTGACGGGCCATTCGTCGGAGTCAACTGCGCCGCGTTGCCGGAAACGCTGCTGGAGAGCGAGCTTTTCGGACACACACGCGGGGCATTCACCGACGCCCGATCCCAGCGGAAGGGCCTGTTCATTCAAGCGGACGGCGGAACGCTGTTTCTCGACGAGATCGGGGAGATGGCCCCGGCCCTGCAGGCCAAACTGCTGCGTGCTCTTGAGGAGCGAACCGTGCGGCCGGTCGGTGGAGATCGCGAGATTGCTTTCGATGCACGGTTGATCGCCGCGACGAACCGCGACCTCGAGGCCGCCATCGCTTCGGGATCGTTCCGTGAAGACCTGTACTACCGTCTGAACGTCGTGCAGATCGACGTCCCGCCGCTGCGGGCGCGTGGCGGAGACGTGCTGCTGCTGGCCCAGCGATTCATCGACGCGGGAGCGGTGGGCGCGTCGCGAGGTGTGAATGGGCTCAGCCCGCACGCCGCGCAGCGATTGCTGGAGTATCCCTGGCCCGGCAATGTTCGCGAGCTTCGCAACTGTATCGAACGGGCCTGCGCCGTGGCGCGCCTGGACCAACTCGTTGTAGACGATCTCCCCGATCGGGTTCGCCGCTACACCCCCCCGGAGGCCGCGCCTGCGGCAAAGGACGCGGCGGCGTTCCTCCCTCTTGCAGAGATTGAGCGTGAATACGTTCGACGCGTGCTCGGCGCGGTTGGGGGGAATCGCAGTGCGGCGGCGCTGATCCTCGGCATCGACCGTAAGACGCTCCTTCGCAAGATTGGGGACCAGCCCGTGCGGGTGGAGGATCCGCCGGCCACACCCTCGGCTCGGGCTCCCGGCACATCATCGCAGTAGCCGGGAACGGGTCGAAAGCTCGGGTGGTGAGGCAGTTCTCCCCAGGCGGGGAGAAATGCCTCGCCATCGTTTTATCCGTGTGCGCACGGTGCGTTTGCGCTTCCGCATTGTTGCGGCACATCCTTTGCTGGTGTTCCGATTGATGGGGCGGTTTGAGTATGCCCCGACTCCGTGAAGGGCGTATGCGAACTCCGACCTCAAGTCATACAACTCAATCGCTGCTCCAAGGTGTACTCATTGCCGGGGCATTGTGTCTTTCGGGTTGCGCGGTCCAAATCGAACCGGAGGCGTCGTATCTCCGCCAGGTTGACGGCGCGGCGGGCGATCGCATCGGGCTGCCCCTCTCGGCCGGCCAACTGCTCACGAGATCGCCATCCGAGGCCGGCGGTCAGGAGGAGAGCGAGCCAGCGGGGACGCTCGATCTTGCGACCGCGATCCGTCTAGCGCTCGCACACAATCTGAACCTCATTGCCTCTGCCGAGTCCTTGTCGGTCGCCCAGGCCCAGCTGGCACAGGCCGGCTTGTTGCAGAACCCGACGCTCGGCCAGAGCAACGGGTTCCTCTTCCCGATCTCGCCCGTGCAGGGACGGGGAGGGTTCGACTTCAACATCATCCAGCAGATCAACACGCTCATTACCCGGCCGACGCGCGTGCAACTGGCAAGAGTTCAGCGCGCGCAGGCGGGGATTGACCTTGCGGCTCAAGCTCTTGATCTCGCACTGCAAGTCGAGAGCAAGTACAACGAGGTGGTTCACCTGGAACAGGCCGGGCACGCCGCGAAACAGGTCGCGGGTGTCTACGAGCGAGCTCTGCAAGCCGCCGAGGCCCGAGCCCTCGCGGGTGTGATCCCCAACCCCGAACTCAACCGGGCCCGCCTCCAGACCGCCGATGCGCAGCGACAGGTCGGGCGTACCGCGGCCCAACGAGACAGGGCGGCGCGCGAACTCAATGTGCTCATGGGACGCGGCAGCGCGCCGGCATGGTCGATCCCGGCCGACGACGAGGGCTTTCACGCCGCGGCTCTTCCCGACGGGGCCGAGGCCGAGCGAGTCGCCCGCTTGGCCCGGCTCGACCTGCACCGCGCTCGATTCGACGACAAACTCGCGACGGCGGGCGTGGAGCTGGCGCGACTGAACCGCTTTCCGCAGATCACAGCGGGTATCGAGATGATCCTCGATAATGGCGGACACTGGTCGGGGGGTCCGAGCTTCAGCGTGACCTTGCCGATCTTCGACACGGGCGAGGCGGCGATGGCGAGTGCCCGGGCGCAGCAGCGCCAGGTAGCCAAGCACCGCGTCGCCCTGACCCAACAGGTCGAGCAGGACGTACGAACCGCCCTCAGTCAGGCGAGACTGGCCGAGGACGATGCCCGGTTCTACGCCGAACAAATGATCCCTCAGCAGCGCCGTAACGCCGATCTTGCCCAGCAGGCGTTCGAGAACGGCGTGACGGACTTCGACAGTTTGCTCAACAGTCTGCGTGATTACACCGCCGCGGTGCAGGCCTACACCGAAAGTCTCGATGCGTACCGCTCTTCGTTGGTCGTGCTCGAACGGGCCGCGGGATGCACACTGCCGCGATTGACCGCCGGAGACGTGCGAGATGTGCTTGGAGATAACGGCCCGTCCTGTCCCTCACCCACACAGAAAGATGGAGGTCCGCCATGACAAGTCTTCGCTCGCGCCCGCGAATCCGAACCGTTCTCCTGTCCACTCTTGGCTTGATCTGCGTTGCGGCCGTTTCGTGGGGGCTCTCAGACCCCTCACGCCGCGAACGAGCCGTGGCCCTGCTCCGCCCATTGCTCGGGGAGAAGCACTCGCCGGCCGAGTCGGCTGTGGCGTCGCCGTATTTGGTGCGCGACGACAGGGTCTCTTTCAGTCAGGAGACGCTCGTCGCGGCGGGACTCCGGCTGGAAACCGTGCGGAACACCGACGAGCCCGTGCTGCTCAGGATTACCGGGCGCACCGGGCAGAACGCGGAAATGGTGACGCATGTGCACGCACAGTTTCCCGGGCGAGTCGCCGAGGTCGGCGTGCAGTTGGGTTCGATTGTTCGTGGACCCGGAGACCCTTCGGGGCCGCAGACCGTGCTCTGCGTGGTGGAATCGACGGACCTCGCCGCGGCCAAGAGCGACTACCTGAAGGCCAAGGTCCAACTGGAAACTGACCAGGACTCGCTTCGGCGCGCCGATAGTCTGGGCAAGAGCGGAGTGGTCTCGGAAAAAGCCCAGCGCGACGCTCAGGCAACAGTTCGCAAGAGTCAGGCCGACCAAGAGGCCGCGCGCCAGCGTCTTCTGCTCTTCGGCCTGTCCGAGCAAGAGATGGGCGGCATCGAGACGCAGCAGGGCCGCGAGCGGACGCTCTACAAGGTGCTCGCACCGCGCTCGGGAATGGTGACGGAGAAGAGCACATCCCCGGGTGAACTTGCGGACCCTTCCACCAACCTTTTCACAATCGCCAACACCTCCACGCTATGGGTGTGGGGGGACGTGTACGAGCACGACCTGGCGCGCTTGAAGATCGGCCAGCCGATGCTCGTAACCGTCGCGGGTCACGAGGGTCTGCCGATCCAGTCCTCAGTGGACTGGATCAGCCCTGTGATCGACCCGGGAACCCGGAGCGTCCGTGTGCGTGGCACGATCCGCAATGCGCCTGTTCCGAACTCCGATCAGAGTCGTCTCCTGGCGGACATGTACGCCATGATCGCCGTCGTGCTTGACCCCGGACACGGATCGGTGGTGCTTCCCGCAACGGCGGTGGTGAACCAGGGAGAACGGGCGTATGTGTTCGTCGCCGGGCGTGGCAAGATCGAAACCAGCACAGTTGTCGCGGAGCGTCGTGCCGTGCGCGTCGTCCCGTTGGACAAGGATCGCGTCCGGGTGAGCGAAGGGCTGAACCCCGGTGAGGAGGTCGTCGTGAGCGGAGGGCTCGGCCTGCTGACCCAGATGCAGCAGGAGTGAGTCTCGCGGCGACCTCCCGCCGGTTTGTTGCGGAACACCACTGGCGGAACACCACTGGCGGAACACCACTGAATGATCACGAAACTCGTCAACTTTGCCATCGACCAGCGCGCGGCCACAGTGATCGGCGTGGTTCTACTCGTGATTTTCGGCGTCTACGCCTATCACCACGTGCCGATCGAGGCGTTCCCCGATCCCGACGACGTGCATGTTCAGGTCATCACCCTCTGGCCGGGCCAAGCCGCCGAGGACGTGGAGACCCAGGTCACCCGGCCCGCCGAGCAGCAACTCAACGGAACGCCCGGGCTGACGGGCCTCCGCTCGGTGAGCATGTTCGGCCTTTCGGTCGTCACGCTCACATTTGAGGACGGGATTGAAGACAACTTCGCCCGCGCCCAGGTGCTTGAGAAAATGCAGGCCGTCACGCTCCCCACAGGGGCGCAGTGGCAACTTGCCGCTCTGAGCACCAGCACCGGCGAGGTGTTTCGATATGTGCTGCGGTCCCGAGGAGGAATGGCGCTCGAAGAACTGCGGGCGCTGGAAGACTGGGTGATCGAGCCGAAGCTCCGTCAGGTTCCGGGCGTGGCGGACGTGGTCGCCTTCGGCGGAGGGGTGAAGCAGTACCAGGTCTCCGTCCAGCCCGAGCGGCTCGTACAGCACGGCGTGACCATGGGGCAGCTCATGACCGCGCTGCAGAACAACAACCTCAACGTGGGCGGTGGAACTCTGCGCACCGGCGAGCAGTCGCTGGTGGTTCGGGGCGTCGGGGCTCTGGCAGGGTTGGACGACATCGGTGAGGTGGCCATCGCTTCACAGAGCGGCCGCCCGGTATATGTCCGCGATGTGGCCCGTGTCTCCACCGCGATCTCGCCGCGCCAGGGCATCGTGAGCTTCTACCGGGCTGCGAACGGTGATCAACCCGTCGAAGAGTCCGACGACGTGATCGAAGGCATCGTGCTGGCCCGGAAGGGCGCCAACGCCCTGGAGGTCATTCAGGCGCTTCGGGAGAAGGTTGTTCAGGTCAACGCGACCGGCCTGCCGCCAGGTGTCGCCATCGAGCCAATCTACGACCGCAGCGAACTGGTGAATCAGACCGTCGGGACGGTGTTGCACAACCTCACCGAGGGCGCCATCCTCGTCCTGGTGATCCTGCTTCTGTTCACTTCAAGCTTCTGGGGCGCCGTCATTGTCGCCAGTGTCATTCCGCTCTCCCTGCTCAGCGCGTTCATCGTTCTGCATCTACGCGGTGTGCCCGCCAACCTGCTCTCCTTCGGCGCGGTGGACTTCGGCATCATTGTCGATGCCGCCGTGGTTGTCGTGGAGGCCGTGCTTGTCAAACGAGCCCTCTCGGCAAGCGGCGCCTCGTTCTCCGAGCTGACGCGAGACACCACCTCCAACCTCGGGCGTTCCATCGTCTTCGCCAAGGCGATCATTCTCGCCTCGCTCATCCCGATCTTCGCCTTCGAGCGCGTCGAGGGACGCATCTTTCGGCCCATGGCCCTCACCCTCACCGCGGCCATCGTTGGCGCGACAATCCTCAGTCTGACCCTCGTGCCCCTGGCGTCCTCTGTGCTGCTCGGGCGCGGCCGGATCGTGAGGGACAACATTCTGGTGCGTGCCATCATCCGCGTCTATGCCGTGATGCTGCGATGGACGCTCGACCACAAGCTCCCCACTCTCTCGCTTGCAGGCGCGGTGTTGATAGGGGCGGTCCTGCTTGGGCGGTCCCTCGGCACCGAGTTCCTTCCCAAGCTCGACGAGGGCAACATCTGGCTCACCGTCACCCAACCCCTCTCCACGTCGATCGAGCAGGCGAAGGACACCGAGCGTCGCGTCCGTGAGATCGTTCGGTCGTTCCCGGAGGTGCGATTGATCTACGGCCAGGTCGGTCGCCCGGACGACGGGACGGACGCGAAGGGCGCGAACGTCCTGGAGATGGCCGCGTATCTCCGTCCCGTCAGCGAGTGGAGCACCGCAGACCCGTCCGGCAGGGTGGTGGACAAGGAGGGCCTGATCCGGTTGATAAGCCAGCGGCTCACGCAGATACCGGGTCTGGAGCTGAACTTCTCTCAGATCATCGAGGACAACGTCGAGGAGGCGCTCTCCGGGGTCAAGGGAGAGCTGGCGATTAAAGTCTTTGGAGATGACCTGCCCACGCTCCAACACCTTGGGGAACAAGTGAAGGAAATGGTCGGCCGCGTTCCCGGCGTGGCCGACTTAGCCGTCGAGCACATCGCCGGGCAGCCCAACCTCACGGTCAAGCTCAAGCGTGACGCGATTGCGCGTGCAGGCCTGGACGCGCAGACCGTTCTCTCGATGGTGGATGCCGGGCTCGGGGGCAGGGCCGTCGGCTCGATCATCGAGGGTCAGCGGCGATTTGACTTGGTCGTGCGCCTGGACCAACGCGTCCGGGAATCCGTTGAACAGGTCGGTCGCCTGTGGGTTGACACGCCCTCGGGTCAGCGGCTACCGCTCTCCCAACTCGCGGACATGGGAATCAGCGAGGGCGCCAGCCGCATCGCCCGCGACGCCAACAGCCGACGCATCGCCCTCAAGTGCGGCATACGCGGACGCGACATGGGTGGGTTCGTCGCGGAGGCTCAGCGCCTGGTCGCTGCGGAACTCAAACTGCCGCCCGGGTACTCCATACTCTGGGAAGGGCAGTTCGAGAACCAGCAACGCGCCACCAAGCGACTCGCGATCATCGTCCCATTGTCCTTGTTGTTGGTGCTCGCCCTCCTCTTCTGGGCGTTCCAGCGGGTCCGGTATGCGTTGCTCATCATGCTCAACGTCCCGCTTGCGCTCATCGGCGGCGTCGCGCTGCTCTGCCTCACACACACGAACCTTTCGGTCTCGGCGATGATCGGCTTCATCGCCCTGTCCGGGGCTTCGGTTCAGAACGGGCTGATCTTGGTGGGGCAGTTCAACACCCTCCGAGTCAAGGGAGCATCGCTCCGCGACGCCGTTCTCAGGGGAGCGTCGGCCCGTGTCCGTCCGGTCCTGATGACCGCTCTGATGGCTTCGCTGGGAATGTACCCCGCCGCGGTCTCGCACGGCATCGGCTCGGAAGTCCAGCGCCCGCTGGCGCTGGTGATTCTCGGGGGGATGCTCTCGGCGGCGTTGCTCACGCTGTTGGTCTTGCCCGTGTTGTACGAGTGGGTGGAGAAGACGTTCCCCGCCGCACCAAGTGCGCCGGAAGGGTTGATCGACTGAACATGGATGTTCTTTCAGGAGTGCGAATCATGGACGCCATTGTTCTCCGTTCGTTTGTGCGAGCGTTGCTGATGCTCTGCATCGTGCTGGGGGGGATGTGCCCCCGAGCCCATCGGCGTCGTCAGAGAGGGTGCCGTGTCGGTCGATCGGGCAACCTCCTTGGAACTGAAGCAGATTGCGATCCACCGTTCAGCCTCATGAGGTTGCGAACGGAAGTGTTCCAATCGCCCAACCCATTCCGGAAGTGTTCAATCGCCGTTCTCCTATCCCCGCTTCAAGCAAGCCCCTGCATCCGCGGGGGCTTGTCGCTTTTTGAGGGCGACTGGTGAGAGTGCTTTGTGAACGTGCGAGCCGGTTGGTAGAAACACAGGATGAGCGGAATCGCGGCGAACGCGTGGCGCGAGATGCCGGCTCGCGGTTATTGCACGAGCCCGCGCTTGCGAAGGTCGTCGAGCATGAGCGTCGCGACATCAGCATCCGAACGGGTGATGAGATGCTGCACGCCGCGGGTGGCGGCGAAGGCGTGGAGGTCTTTCTGATACTTGTCGAGCCGAATCTGATAGCGTCTCACGAGGTCCGCGGTGACTGTCACTTCCGAGACTCGCCCAGTTTCGGCGTCGGTCAGCCGCAGATCGCCGAGGATCATGCGGTCGCCGCTGGGGGAGAGTTCTGCGAAGGGGTCCAGCTCGCCGGGGGAGAGGACTTGGATGAGCGTGGTGTCCCAGCCGGCGGGGCCGCCGCCCGCCCCCCCACCTGCGCCGCCAGCGAGAAGCGTGAGCCCCTCTTGATAGCCCTCCGGGATGAGCAGGTCGGAGAGGAGGATCATGATGCCGCGGCCGGTGCGGGCGGCGGAGATGGTGCGGAGCGAGTTGGTGAAGGTGTTTGCGGAAATGGTTGTTGAGGTTGCAGCATCACTGGCAGGCGAGCTGCCAGTGCCACCCTGGGTGTGACCACTCCACGTCTGGTTGATGAGAAAGTGGGCGAGGCGTTGCACGCTTGTACGGCCGCGCATGGGGGGGAGTCGTTTCACCGCTGGGCCTGTGCCGATGAGCCAGATGGCAACCCGGTTGTTGTTCACAAGGCCGAGGTAGCCGAGTGCCATGGCGACACGCTGCGCGAAGAGGAGCTTGCTGGGGGTGCCGGCGTCCATGCTGGGGGAACAGTCCAAGACAATGTGCAGCGCGAGGTCTTGCTCTTCCTGAAAGATCTTGATGAAGAACTTGTCCAGCCGCGCAAAGACGTTCCAATCGACGTGGCGGAGGTCATCGCCGGGGACGTACGGGCGGAAGTCCTCGAACTCGACGGAGCGGCCGCGGGCCTTGGAGCGGCGCTCGCCCTGGAGCTTGCCGGGGAACATGCGCCGGGTGGAAAGGTCAAGGCGATCCAGCGCGGCGGAGAGCGCGGGGGGAATCAGCTCGTCGGGGGTGAGGGGGCGGCGGGGGCCGGAGGAGGCGAGCATGTGGGAAGTGTATGAGGCGCGTAGAAAATGCCCGGGCCTGCGCCCGGGCCTCTGTTTTTAGTTGTATATGTGATTAGTTGCGGGAGTCGCGGATCGCGCGGAAGTCGTCCGCGGGCAGGTTGTCCGCGTATTCCCAAACCACGACGTTGAGCGTCTTGACGCCCCACTTGCGGGCCGCGGCGTCGGTAGGGAAGAGCACGTCGAGCTTGTTGCCCTTGATCGCGCCGCCGCGATCCAGGACGGGGACGATGTTGCCGGAGTCATAACCGGGAACGGTGATCATGGAGCCGAGCGGCAGCACCTTGGAGTCGGCGGCGACGAGCTTCATCGCGTTAGTCTTGACGTGGTGCAAGCTGGAGGTGATGCCGCGGGCGTCTGGGCCGCAGGACTTCTCGTCCGGGGAGTATGCCGTCACCGTCATGCGAATCGTGCGAGCGGGCCGGATGGCGCGCCCGTTGAAGTAGCGGATATCGGCGGACGCGGCGTACTTGGTGGTGTCCACGGGAGCGGCGACCACTGGGGCGGGAGCCGGCGCGGGGGCGGCGACTTCGACGAGCGGATCGTGGACCTCCGCGAGCGTCGCGGCGGTTTCCATCTTCGACTCGGTGCTAGACTCAACGATGGCATCGATGGCCGGTGAAGTGTTGGCGACCTTGGTGGTGGTCACGCCAGCGAGGGAACTCAGCGTGAGATTTCCGTTGCCGACCGCGGCCTTCACAACGATCGCGGAGACCGCGACCAGAGCGCACAGGCCGACGAAGATGCCCGCTTTGAGCGCGCGAGGCGCGGGGGAATAAAGAGGCAATGCCGCATTGGATTTCGATGCTTGGTGTGTCACGTTGATCACGCCTTCAGATCTTGAGTTTTTTTGCGGGGGCCTCGAGATTGATGATACATCAACGTTGGGGGCGAATCAGGAATGCTGGGCTGTCGGATGCAATCGGAGGTGGAGGGGTAACGCTTGAGTGGGATATACCGCCGGATGTGGGGTGTGGGCGGCAGGATCGACGTCCGATAACCGGAAATACACCCCTGATTGGGCGAGATGGCGGCCGGGTTTCACGGGCAGAGGGGATACACCCCTTCCGCCTTCGCTGTGCTTGGCACTTCCACCGCCGGGGCGGGGGAGGGGGAGAGCAAGGCATTCGGGCCGCGGCGGCCCGAACATGGGCTGGAAAGCCCATGCCACTATTAGACGCCCTTGCCACGGAGGCGGTCGCGGAGGTTCATCCGGAGGGACTCGACATCGGCGGCGAGACGGGCCAGGCCCTTGTCTGAACCCATGGCTTTGAGTTCGGCGAAGGGGACGGGCTGGCCGTAGCTGACGGCGACGCGCTGGCCGAAGAGGTGCGGGAGCGTGCGAGTGCGCGGCCAGGCGTCGAAGCAGCCCTCGACGGCGGCGGGGAGGACGGGGACGCCGGAGCGCATCATCAGGACCCAGACGCCGCGCTTGAACTCGCCCAGCGCGCCGTCACTCGAGCGCGAGCCCTCGGGGAAGATGACGACCACGCGCCCGCGTTTGAGCTGCTCGATGGCGGTACGCATCGCTCCGGCGTCGCCGGACTCTTCTTTGATCGGAATGCAGCCAACGCCGCGGAGCATCAGCCCGAGGGGGAAGGTCTTGAAAAGACCCTCGCGCGCGATCGCGGCCATGTTGCGCTGGCGGATGCCGACCCCGACCAGCGGCGGGTCCAGGTGTGACTGGTGGTTGGCGATGATGAGCAGGCCGCCGGAGTCCGGGATGTTGAGGGTGCCGAAGAAGCGGGCGCGGTAGAAGAGCACGAAGAACGAGAGCAGCAACCAGTAGCCGAACCTGTAGAACAGGATCTGCCAGAGGGGTTGCGGGGGATCAAGGGCGCGGAGTCGGGCGGGCATCAGAGGGCGCCGCTCCTGTGCGGGCGCAGGTTGCGCCGGGAGGCATCGCGGGCGCCGAGGACGCGCTTGACGTGGGCTTCCAGCGCATCCACGACGTGATCGAAGAGCATGTCCGAAGTGTCGATGCGCTCGGCATCGGCGGGGCTGGTGAGGGGGCCGACGGTGCGCTCGGAATCGGAGCGGTCGCGCTCAGAGATTTCTTTTTCGAGTTTGTCCACGTCGGCGGGCTTGCCGCTAGATCGCAACTGCTCGGCGCGGCGCTCGGCGCGGACGAGGGCGGAGGCGAACATGTAGAACTTCACATCGGCATCCGGGAAGACGACCGAGCCCTGGTCTCGCCCCTCGGTCACCAGCCGCGGATGGGCGATGGCGATCTGACGCTGCTTCTTCACCATCTCCTGGCGCAACTTGGCGATACCGGCGATGGGGGAGACGAGTTTGGTGACATCCGAATCGCGCAGGCGGTGCATGATGGACTCGCCGCAGCAGAGGAGCGTGGGCGGATCGGTATCGAAATCAAAGTGCAGGTCGCGTTTCTCGACTTCCGCCACGAAGCGGTCGTGGTCGGCCAGATCGGAGGCGGTCTCAATGGCGATCGCGGCCGCGGCCCGGTACATCGCGCCGGTGTCGAGAAAATCCAGACCGAGCTTGTGTGCAAGTGCGCGGGCGACGGTGGATTTGCCGGTGCCAGCGGGGCCGTCGATCGTGATGATCAGTCGCTCGCCCATGCTTCCCCCACCACTTCTATCGCCTGCATCGGCGTGCTCGCGCACATGAACGACCACGGGTCGTTTCAGGCCGAGCGTGTCATTCTTCCTCGCCGTCGTCATCGGATGCCTCGCCTTCGGGTTCCGAATCAACCGGAGCGACGAGTTCATCGTCCGCCTCCGGAGCCCCCGCAGGAGCTGGACCTATGACAGACTCTAGCAGTGCTTTGGCCTTGCGGATGGTGTCCACCGGATCCTGGTCGCCACGGGCATCCAGGGCGAGGGTGCCGGTGTAGCCGACGGCCTTGACGACATTGGCGAAGGCCCGCAGGTCGTAGGGATCATGCACAAACTCGCCCGGCTTCTTGCCGGGCTTGAAGCGGATGGCGGCCGCGGTGACGGCAGAGGCGTATGGCGTCACTCTTTTGAGGTAGGCGAGAGGATCAGCGGCCTTGGAAGCGGTCTCAAAGTCCGGGAAAGTGCCGATGCGGAAGCCGCCGACCTTCTTGATGAGGTCCGTCAGCCGCTCCGGCTCGGCGGTGATTCCCGGGCTGGGGCAGATCAGGACGTTGACCTCAAGACGCTCGGCGACTTGCAGCACGCGCCGGAGCCGCTCGATGCAGAAGTCGATCTCGTCCTCATTGTCCTTGCAAGAAACCGCTAGCCCGACGGAGCTGCACCCAAGCCGATGCGCGGCCTGCACCACACGATGAGCGCGGGTGATGGCGGCATCGCCGAGGGCATCGTCGGTCGTACCCATCGGCTGGGTTTCAGACTCAACGAGGGTGAGGACGGGGCAGGAGCTTTTGTCGGCGGCATCGCGGATGGAGTCGATGCGTTTGAGGTCCGCGCCGATGAGCAGATTGGTGGAGAGGTTCAGCCCGAAGAGGCCGAGCTCCTCGCGGGCGAAGCGCGGCAGATCGGTGATCTGCAACGACCCCTCGGGGGAAACGGCTTCCGTGGCGCGGGATCGCGCCGCTGGTTTGCGGCCGGGGGCGACGATGCGCGCACGAAGAGCGTTAGCTGTGAGAGTGAGGAGCATGTACGGGCGGGAATGTAGGCGGGAAGTCGGATGTGCGATGTCGAATAGATGATGTTGCGCGCAGGAAGTGGAGAAATGCACGTTCAACTTCCGGCGGCGTGGCGGATAGCATCTGGGCACCCCAGCACAGGATCAGGAGACCTTCGCATGGCCGTTCCCGCCGATCGGAAGTATTCGGAGTCGCACGAGTGGCACAAGCTCGAGGGGGGCGTTGTCACCCTCGGCGTGACGCAGTTCGCCGTCGATCAGCTCACGGACGTGACATACGTGGAGATGAAGCCCGCCGGGTTCAAGTTCAAGCAAGGGAGCGCGGTGGGCGAGGTCGAGAGCGTCAAGACCACCTCGGACATCTACTCGGCCGTTGAGGGTGAGATCACAGAAGTGAACAAAGCAGTGGTGGATGATCCCTCGCTGCTGAACTCCGACCCATATGGCAAGGGATGGCTGGTGAAGATCAAGGTGTCCAATGCCGACGGGATGGCGAAGTTGATGGACGCGGGGGCGTATGAGAAGCAGTACCACTAGAAGAAGTGAGAAGTGAGGAGTGAGGAGTGACGGAGTGACGGAGTGGGGAGAATGCGGAGCGAATATGGGGCATGGGGTTGCGCGGCGTTTCGGGTGGTTTCTTGAACTTCATCTTGGCGTCACGTCAAAGCGACATCGTTTTCCACTTCGTCACTCATGAACTCCGTCACTTCGTCACTTCCCCCGATGATTCGATGCGTCAACGTTCATAAGGCCTATCACTTGCAGGAGCGCGAGGTGCAGGCGCTGCGCGGCGTGGACCTGACCGTGGATGGGCCGGGGTTCTTCGCGATCATGGGACAGTCCGGGAGCGGGAAATCCACGCTTTTGCACCTGCTGGGCGGGCTGGACAAGCCGGACGTGGGCGAGGTGTACGTCAGCGGCTACGCGCTGCACGCGATGGACGAGAAGTCGCTCACGCTGTTCCGTCGCAAGCAGATCGGCATCGTTTTCCAGCAGTTCAATCTGATTCCGACGCTGACGGCGAAAGAGAATGTCGAGCTGCCGGGGATGCTCGCTGGCGATGACGCGAAGTTTCTCCAGGCGCGAAGCATGGAACTGCTGGAAAAGCTCGGTGTCGCGGAACGTGCCGGGCACCGGCCCGATGCGCTCAGCGGCGGCGAGCAGCAGCGGGTGGCGATCGCGCGGGCTCTGTTGTACTCGCCCAAGGTATTGCTGGCGGATGAGCCGACGGGCGCGCTGGATAGCGCGTCGAGCGCGAAGCTCTGGACGCTGCTGGGGGAGCTGGCCGCACAGCACCAGATGACGGTGCTGATGGTGACGCACGAGCCCGCGGCGGCGGCGAACTGCGAGGCGATCTTTGTGTTGCGGGATGGGGTGTTCTTTGGAAAAATCCAAACGGAGGGGCTCGATGCGGCCGGCGTGGCGTCTTGCTATCAACAGCTTGTCCGGGCGGCGTAGTCGCTCGTTGCTGCTCGTGGCGTCGGTCGCGCTCTCCAGCGCGCTGATCGCGACCGTGGCGTGCGCGATGGCATCGATGCACAGCGGGCTGAAGCAGCGCATCGACGCGACCGTGGGCGCGGCGGACCTGCGCGTCTCGCGGACGGGGAAGGATGCGCTCACGGTGGATGTGCTGGCGAAGGTGCGGGCGTGGCCGGAAGCGAAGGTGGTTGTGCCGCGGGCCCAGGGGCCGATTATTCTGAAGAAGGAAGTGCAGGAAGGGAAAAGTGAGAAGCAAGAAGGGGCGGAAGCGTCTGGCTTGGAGGGGCAGGCCACCCAAGCCGGACCCGCAGGGGACCAGCGGGCTGCTCCGGAAGTGGCCACCGTCGGAAGCGGCGTGGACCCGGTGCTGGATGCGCAGGTGCGAGCGACCGAGATCATCGAGGGGCGGCGGGCCAGCGCGATGGGCGAGATCGTCATCGACGTACATGCCGCGAAGGAGATGGCGGCGAAAGTCGGCGAGCAGGTCAGTGTCTCGCGCTGGGGCGACCCGATCACGCTCAAGATCGTCGGCATCATGCGCCAGCCCGGCATCGGCATGGGCGTGGTGACGCGCCCGGAATCACAGGTGACGCTGGAGCAGATGGGCATCATCTTAGAGAAGCCGGGAACCATCAAGGAACTGGATGTGGTGCTGACCGACAGCCGCGACGCGGAGAAGGTCGCGCAGCAGCACAAGAACGATCTGGGCAACGGCGTGGTGGTGCGGACCAGCGCGAAGATTTCCTCGGGTCTGGACCAGAGCCAGCGCACCGGACGCATCGGGCTGACGGTCGCCAGCGCGATCGCCATGCTCAGCGCCGGGTTCATCATCATGACGGGGCTGACGACCAACGTCACGGAGCGCATCCGCGAACTGGCGATGCTCCGCTGCATCGGCGGCACCAAGTCGCAGATGGCCGAGAGCCAGATCGTGATGGGCATCATCGTCGGCGCGCTCGGCGCGGCGGTGGGCATACCGGCGGGCACACTCGGTGCGTGGATACTCGTCAACTACTTCAAGGACCACTTTCCCGCGGGATTCACTTTCAACACATTGGGCGTGACGCTCGGCGTGGCCGCGGCGGTGCTGGCGGGGCTGCTCGGGTCGCTCTTGCCCGCGTGGAAGGCGGCCCGAACATCGCCCCTGGACGCGCTCGCGGCCCGCAGCAAGCCCGCGAAGCTGCGCGGCATCCTGCTCTGCGGCGTCGCGGGCCTCGCGCTCGCGGGCGTCCACGCGATCATGTTCGTGCTCATCAAAGACCCGGACACGCTGCTCATCACCGACCTGACGACGGGCCTTCCCGCGATCTTCGCCGGATACTTCCTGATCTCGGTGCCGGTGGTCTGGCTCATCAACCTTGTGCTCGGGCCGCTGCTCTCGCTGGTGCTGCGGATTCCGTCCGGGCTGCTGGTGCGGAGCGTTCGGGCGACGCCGTATCGCTTCGGCTTTACGGCGGGCGCGATGATGCTCGGGCTTGCGCTGCTGGTCTCGCTGTGGACCAATGGCCGCGCGATTGATCGGGATGTGCTGAGCGGGTTCAAGTTCCCCGATGCGTTCGCGGCGGGGCTGAACATCAGCGAGAAGACGCAGAAGAAGATCGCCGCGTTGCCGTTTGTGGCCAAGACCACGCCGATCACCGTGCAATCCTTCAAGACCGACGCCTTCGGCTTCAAGGCGCTGGACAACACCTCCACCACGTTCATCGCCTTTGATCCCGACGACTTCCTGCAGATGGCGAACATCCAGTGGCTCGAAGGGGACAAAGCGATCGGCATCGAAGAACTCAAGAAAGGCGGCGCGGTGCTGGTGGCCAAGGAGTTCCGCGTGGCACGCGGCGTGGGCGTGGGCGACACGCTCAAACTCTCGCTGGATGGCAAGTCCTATGAGTTCAAGGTCGTCGGCGTGGTGGCCTCGCCGGGGCTGGACATCGTGAGCAAGTACTTCGAGATCGGCGAGGATTTCCTGGATGTCGCGGTGAACGCCGTCTTCGGCAGCCGCGATGATCTGAGGAAGCGGGTCGGCACCACGCCGGTGCGGCTGCTGCAGATTGATCTGCGCTCCGACGGCGAGTTCAAGAATCTCACCGACGCGGACGCGATCAAGCGGATTCGCAAGGCGGGCGGCTTCGAGGTGCTGGATGCCGGAAGCGGGCGCGGCATCATCGCCGAGATTCGCACGTACATCTCCGCCTCGCTCTACGTCTTTTCGCTCGTCGCCGTCGGCGGCATGTTGGTCGCCTGCTTCGGCGTGGCGAACCTCATCATCGCGGGCATCCAGGCGCGGCAGTTCGAGTTCGGCGTGCTCCGCGCGATCGGTGCGCAGAAGGGATTGATCGCGCGGATGGTGCTGGGCGAGGCGCTCATCATCGCGCTGGCCGCGTGCATCGTCGGCACCGCGATGGGCATCCACGCGAGTTGGGCGGGCGCGGTGATGAACGAGCTGACGCTGGGATTGCAACTCAAGCTCCGCGTGCCGTGGGACGCGACGCTGATGGGATGGGCGATGCTCACGCTCATCACCGTCGGCGCGGCACTCCCTGCCATTTTGAGCGTGAATCGGGCGCGGGTGCGGGAGCTGCTGGGGGCGGTGAGGGGATAATGCGGAATGGGGAATGGGACGGAAGATTCGGGGGTGTAGCGCAGAAAGCGGACGTTGCGGGGCGTGGGGACGGCGTGCCGAATGGCGGCCCGAACAGGGTACAGTGCGGGCACCCGGGAGGTGGCGGGTCAGCGTCCGAGTCGTTTATTCGGGCAACAACGCGGCACAATGGGCTGCGCGTGGTATCAAGGACGGGCATTGGGCTTCCCAGAGCCGGAAAAGAGTCGTCCAAGGCCGGAAGGGAGCTCTTCGCGCTCGAGCGCGCAGAGCAAATGCTCGAGCGCGAGCCCTTCGCGCTCGAGCGCGGAGAGCAATCGGCCCCCAAAGTGCTCTTCCGTCTCGAGCGCGCGCTCTTCGCGCTCGAGCGCGGAGGCCTCAATGCCGGTCCGGGAGAGCGCTCTGGGGAACCGAACAGGGGGCGGACGGGGGTTATTTCTGTGTTTGGGGGCGGGAATGCTGTATGCTGTGAGTTGGGAAACCTTGGGGTGTTCGACAGTGCGAACCCACCGCTGGTTCGAGGAGAATCACGATGAAGTCCTACGGCATGTTCGCACTCATCGTCTGTGGCGTGTTTGCACTGCTGCTCAGTGCTCCGCGAACTGCAACCGCGCAGCCCGGGGCGTTCACGCTTTCCAACCAATCGCCTGTATGCGATACAGTCAATCCGGTCGGGCCAGCGGTGCAGCTCACCTGGACAGCGTCAAGCGGGGCGACCTCATACGACGTCTATCGCAACGGTAGCTTGTACCGTTCAAACGTCGGCATCCTCGCGTTCTACAACAGCGTGGGCCTCGTAGCGGGGCAGACCTACACGTACTTCATTCGGGCAAGAAACACCGCTGGGACGCGTGATTCCAACACCATCACCGTTGTCATACCCAATACAGTCTGCTGCGCTCCGACGCTGAGCAGCCCATTGCCGAGCGCCTCTTTCACATTTCCGCAGACGTTCACGTGGACAATGTCCGCCAACTGCACCAGCCCGTACATCGCATTTGCATCGAGTGCATCTCCCTTGCAGGCGAACATTTGGTTTGCAAACGTTGGCTCGCCCTACACAGTCCAATCGAGCGTGTGGGGGAACATCCTTTCCGTCATCGGGACGGCGAATACCTACTACTGGACTGCGGGCGAGTTGGTGAACTCGGTATTCGTGGCGCGCGCCAGTTGGCGACCGTTCACGATCTCGACGACTTTTCCCGCGGCGTGCTGCGTTGGTGGGACAAACTGCCTGACCTTGACCTCCGTTCAGTGCATGGCTCAGAATGGTGTCTGGCAGGGCGGTTCCGCTACCTGTTCGAACTGTCCGCCGACCGTGACCGCGGCGTGCTGCGTGGGCGGCACGAACTGCCAAACGTTGACCTTCGCTCAATGCCAGTCTCAGAGCGGCGTTTGGCAGAATGGATCGGCGACATGCTCCAGTTGCCCGCCAACCTCGACAGCCGCGTGCTGCGTTGGCGGGACAAACTGTTTGACATTGACTCTTGCCCAATGCCAGAGCCAAAGCGGTGTTTGGCAGAATGGAGCGGCGACATGCTCCAGTTGCCCGCCAACCTCGACAGCCGCGTGCTGCGTTGGCGGGACGAACTGTTTGACTTTGACATTGGCCCAATGCCAGAGCCAGAGCGGTGTGTGGCAGAACGGAGCAGCCACATGCTCTACTTGCACACAAATCAACGGCAGATGCTGCGCTGCCACTGGAACATGTACATTGGCCCCGTCAAATGCATGTTCGGGCACATGGTCATCAAGCGGTGCATGCGGGACGAGTTCCTGTCGAGTAGCTGCATACATCTATGTGCCGATCAATGGCCAAGTTTTCGAAGCAGTGAATCCTTTTGCCACTATCAATCGGCAACCTTGGCTGGACGATAGCGACTCTCGTCTAGCTTCAGCTTTTTCTACAAGCCCGCCTCATCCGGGTGGCAATGGGTTTGTAGATCGTCGGCCCACCATCATCGGCGACTGGGCAGAGGACACACGCGATGGCTTTCCGTCGATCGTGAGCAGCCGCATTTCATATTTGATGGCTGAGTACCAGTCTTTGCTGACGGCACCGGTCACTAGGCTCATGGCTCGCGCGCTCGAAAACTCAGGCAGGGCGTCGGCCGCTGCTGCTTCGCGCCGCGCAGCCGACAGAATCCGTCGCGATGTTGAGCGAGCGGTCGATGATGCGCTTGCGACAAACGTCCCAGTGTTTGTGGATATCGTCGGGCACAGTCGCGGCGGAGCTGTCGCGGCAGAAGTGCTTCGCCGACTTGACGAAAAGTATTCCGCGTCGCGCCCTGTGTATTTTTCGCTCACAATGCTCGACGCTATCGACCCCTCTGGCGGCCCAATAAATCAGTTGCACCAACTCGCAGGGGATCTTCTCAACGACCCGGAAATCGGCACGTCTCTTTTGCCCGGCCGGGTCACGAATTTTTATGCGCAATATGCGTGCTGTGGAGTCTTTCCAGAAAATATCGAAAACTGGATGAGGAACCATATTCCGTCCCCGGTGTCCGACGCGGACTTGATTGCCATCGGATTTCCACACGGGAAGATGAGGCCGGTGTCTCAGTTGCAGATGGCTGGCCAGCAGGTCAATGACCGTAACCATGTCTCGATTGCGGATGTCTTCGCTACGACGGCAAGCGGGCCGTATTCAAATACGGCTCCGTCAGATTTTGGTTTCGCATACAGCACTCGGATCGGTCAGTTGCTTCGAGACCCAACGCAGCCGATTGGTCCGTTGCTCCTGACACCTCGGTGCCCGGGATGCCCGTTTACTCCTCGTGACCCGCCGCCCGTTACAGAATACGTGACCGATTCGACGTTCACTCTTGCCTGTGCAACCATATCGGCAGTGCAAGCGGGGCTTTCGAATCCGGAAATTGTCGCCTCCCTCACCGCAGACCTCCATCCAATTCCATCGATATTGAACTCGATAGCAACAGACGCTTGGGTCGCCAACGCTTCTTGGCATCGGACAGTCAATACAGCAACATGCAGCTTGGCCGGAACGTTAGTGCCTGCTGGCGAAACGATCTGGCAGGAACTTGATCCCGCATCACTCGCGCAAACACAACTCCGCGTGCGTGTCAGCGGAACGATTGATCCCGGCGGATCGGCCACAATCGGCATAACGGGCGATGGTTTTGCGTTTTCGCTTCCGCTTGTCCCTGGTGTCGGTGGATCGTTCTCGATAAATCAGGTCATCAACCGAGGCACACAGAGTGGGACGGGTGCGCTGGACCGCGTCACGCTGACCGGCGGACCAACGCACGTCGCGCAAATTTCCGTTGGGCCGGTACTGATGCAGCCGTGTCAGGGTCAATGGTTGCGGGGCGAGTCGGTAGCCGGAGTTGCCGGTCCCTTCGGCGTCAGTGCGATAGCAAACTGGGATCCCGATGGCTCAGGTCCACTCCCGCAAGTGCTTGTCGTTGGCGGTGGGTTCGCCGCGGCTGGCAGTACCACTGCCAATTGCATCGCAACTTGGAATCCCGCGAGCGGCCAATGGTCCGCGCTTGGAACGGGCATGACCGGCACCATGAGCGGCGGTGCGTTGCAACTTGCACGTGTTATTGCATTGGCGGTCTTGCCAAACGGAGACTTGGTGGCAGCTGGTCATTTTACGACTGCTGGCGGAGTTGGCGCGAACAACATCGCGCGTTGGAATGGCATGACATGGTCGCCGCTCGGTGCCGGAACGGATAGTGAGGTATATTCGTTGGTAGTACTCAACAACGGCGACTTGGTTGCGGCAGGCGACTTCGTCACTGCTGGGGGTGTAACTGTCAACCACATCGCGCGATGGAACGGTGCCGCGTGGTCGTCGTTTGGATCGGGGGTGGACGGCCGTGTTTATGCATTGGCGCGGCTTCCCAATGGCGACCTCGTTGCGGGTGGTGAGTTTTGGAACTCCGGTGATCCAAGCCACATAGCGAGATGGAACGGCTCAGCGTGGCTCGCTCTTGGAGCCGACACTGGCGGTGGAACGGGACTGAATGGAACGGTCTTCGGGCTCACCGTCCTTCCAAACGGCGACTTGGTGGCGGGTGGATACTTCACGGGCGGATCTGGCGTGACTGCTCGCAACATTGCGCGTTGGAACGGTGTTGCTTGGTCCCCCCTTGGCGGTGGCGCTGACTCCTTCTACGGCGGGTTAGTTGTTCTTCCGGGTGGCGACCTGATTGCGGCAGGCGACTTCACTTCGTCTGCTGGCACAGGCGCGAGCACAATGGCGCGGTGGAATGGCACGACCTGGTCCGTGTTTGGCGCGGGCATGAATCCGTCGGGGTCCGCTTTGGCAGTATTGTCTAGTGGCGATCTCGTGGCTGGGGGTAGCTTTACCATTGCGCCAGCTGTGAGCGGAAGCAATATCTCTCGCTGGAATGGCACGGCTTGGACAGCACTTGGAACAGGTTCGCAAACCTTGCAGAGGCCGATCGGAAACCTTGCGGTCCTTCCGAATGGCGATCTTCTCGGCTACGGTAACTACCAGACGAACACATACCCGGGCATCTCCAGGTGGGATGGCGCGACCTGGTCTGCGTTCCCGGGCACGGGCAATAGCGGCGTCCTGGCGGCGGCGGTCCTTCCGGGGGGTGACCTCGTAGTGGGGGGCTCTTTCACATCCATGGGAGGCGTGTCCGCAAGCCGAGTCGCTCGATGGGATGGTACGGCGTGGTCTGCTTTTGGCGCAGGAGTGATAGACAGCTCTGTGCTTGCCCTGGCAGTTCTTCCAAACGGCGATCTGGTAGCGGGCGGTAGTTTTCATAATGCAGGTGGCGTGAGCGCGAACCGCATCGCCCGCTGGAATGGCACCGGGTGGTCGCCGATGGGTGCTGGCATGGACTATGAGGTACAAGTCCTCGCGGTTATGCCGAACGGCGATCTCATTGCAGGGGGCGATTTTACGACCGCCGGGGGCGTGAGCGCTAGGGGCGTCGCGCGCTGGAATGGCACGACGTGGTCCGCGCTGGGGTCTGGTCTAGGAAGCAGCAATCCCTATCCACAGGCGTTAGCAGTGCTTCCAAATGGTGATCTGGTGGTGGGCGGTCAGTTCACTATCGCTGGGGGCGTGACCGTAAATCGCATCGCGCGTTGGAATGGCACTGCTTGGTCCGCTTTTGGCACGGGCACGAACGGCTCTGTCAGTTCGCTGGCAGTACTTCCCAACGGCGACTTGGTGGCGGCCGGAGGATTTAGCACCGCCAGCGGCGCGAGTGCCAACAACATCGCACGCTGGAACGGCACAGCTTGGTCAGCGTTTGACTCGGGTACGAATGGTCAAGTCAACTCGCTGGCGGTTCTGCGCAATGGCGACTTGGCGGCATGTGGGAGTTTTGTTACCGCCGGAGGCAATGTGTCACCCTATTTCGCCCGCTGGACCACGCGCCCCACCTGCGCCGCAGACTTCAACTGCTCCGGTTCGCTTTCGGCTCAGGACATCTTCGACTACCTCGGCGCTTGGTTCACCCTTGATCCTCGTGCGGACTTCAACGGCGTGAACTCGATTACTCCGCAGGACATTTTCGACTATTTGACAGCGTGGTTCGCCGGTTGCTGAAGCAAACCCCACGCGGAGCGTGGCGGTACCCGGCACACAGCAGCGATACCGTTCCCCATGCCCGCCCGCGTCCACCAGATCAGCATCTCCCCCCCGCCCCCCCCACCCCCCCCGCCGCGCGGCGGCGTGCCAGTGTGCGGCGCACGTGAAAGCCCCTCTTCCGCAGGCCGCCTGCATATTCTTTGCCCATGAGCCGCCGCGCCGAACTCACCGTCGCCACCTCGCCCGCTGTCCGCACCGCCGACTTGCGCAAGCGGGCCAAGCGTTCGATCGACAAACTCTCCGGCGGGTCGCTGCGCCTGGCCATGGATTTTCTGGCATACATGCAGGAGCGCCACTCGGACGCGGGCGGCACGCGCGGAGCCGCTTCGGACGCGAGTGACTCGCTGGCGGCCAGCAAGGAACTTCTGGATATTCCCGGCTTCACTGACTCGATGGCGCGGGGCGTGAAGGATGCTCGGGACGGACGAGTCAAGAGCTGGCGAAAGGTCCGCAGGGATGTATGAGGTTGTGCTCTCGCGCGAAGCTCAGCGTGCGTTTACCGCGGCCGACACCGTGCTTGGTAAGAAGCTCGGCCGGTGCTTCGCGCAGATGGAAGTTGATCCGTGCACGGGCAACAACATCAAGCGACTGAGCGGGCCGCTGGCGAGCTATTGGCGATTTCGCGTCGGCGACCGTCGCGTTGTATACGAGATAGATGAGACGAAGAAGATCGTGACCGTGGTGACCATCGCGCATCGGCGCGATGTGTATGACTGATTCCCGCATTGCGGAACTGCCGAGGAATAGAGTACAAACGTGTCCGCCCGCATCCACCAGATCAGCATCTCCCCCCCACCCCCCCCGCCGCGCGGCGGGATGCCAATATCTCACAGCGTGCGTATTGGGCACTGCATCATGTGGTCAGCCGCCGCGATCGGTGCTTTGGCCTCGCTGTTGATCGTGGCGAGCGTGGTGCTTCCGGGGAGATTGAGCGCGCTCAGCGTGCATCGGTGCGGGATTCACGTCGCAAGAGGGACAGTCGAGATCGTCTGGGGTTCACACGACGTGACATGGGTGGCCGATCGTTGGACAATGTCTGCCTCTGGAAATCGCGCGGCGGTCGTGAACTGGTCGGAAAGTTCGTGGCGACCAAACACGAATACCGCTCGGATGCTTCTGGGCGCCGGCGGGACCGGCGGAACGCTTGTTACTTTGCACGCGACGTACGTGCCGCTCTGGCCGTGGGCGGTTGTGCTTGCGGGTATCTTTGCTCTCTTGTGGTGGCGGCTGCCCCGGCGCATTGCGGAAGGCACGTGCGGCAACTGCGGGTATGACGTGCGTGGTCTGAGCGGAAGCGTGTGCCCGGAGTGCGGAGGAACGATCGCGCGATTGCTTGCGAAGATAATGCGCGGCGTTCCAAACTTGTTGGTGGAATAGTGTTTGCCCATGCCCCCCCTCCTCCCCCGCATCCACCAGATTTGCATCTCCCCCCCACCGCGCGGCGGCGTGCCCAAGCTGGCCGTGTCCGAGTGCCGCGTGATGCGCGACGGGCTGGTTGGGGATTGGCAGAACGATCGCAAGCACCACGGCGGGCCGGAGCGGGCGGTCTGTGTGTTCTCGCTGGAAGTCATCCAGCGTGTGCGGGCCGAGGGGCACCCGATCGGGCCGGGGACCACCGGCGAGAATCTCACCATCGCGGGCATGGACTGGGCCAGCGTGGTGCCGTGTACGCGGCTGCTGATCGGCGACGCGGGCGAAGATGGTGTGGAACTGGAGATCGCCTCCTACGCCGAGCCGTGCGCGACGATCCGCGACTCATTCACGCAGCTCAAGTTCAATCGCATCGAGCAGGAACTGCACCCGGGCGAGAGCCGCGTGTACGCGCGGGTGCTGCGCGAGGGAGTGGTGCGGGTCGGGGATGGGGTGCGGGTCATCGGCAGGTGAGGTTGCAGGCGCACCGGCGTTCGCCCAAAGCGGCGAAAGCCGGTGGCACGCGGAGAGGTTGCACTTCTACGATTGGTCATGCAACGCGAGCAGCGCCCCTTCCAGGTCGTCAGTCCGTACCAGCCCACCGGCGACCAGCCGCAGGCGATCGAGCAGCTCTCTCGCGATCTGCTGGGCGGCGCGGAGTGCGTCACGCTGCTGGGCGCGACGGGCACGGGCAAGACGTTCACGATGGCGCACACCATCCAGCGCTTCCAGCGCCCCACGCTCATCATCAGCCACAACAAGACCCTCGCGGCCCAGCTCTACGAGGAGATGCGCGAGCTGTTCCCGCACAACGCGGTGAGCTACTTTGTTTCCTACTACGACTACTACCAGCCCGAGGCATACATCCCGCAGCGGGATATTTACATTGAGAAGGACTCCTCGCGCAACCCGGAGCTCGAGGCCCTGCGGCTGGGGGCGACGAGCAACATCCTCTCCCGGCGCGACACCATCGTGGTGGCGAGCGTGTCGTGCATCTTCGGGCTCGGCTCGCCGCAGGCGTACTCCAAGCGCGTGCTCACCATCAGCAAGGGCGCACGCATCAACCGGCGGGAGTTCCTGCTCGCCATGAACGCCATGCAGTACAAGCGCACCGACATCGAGTTCCAGCGCGGCATGTACCGCGTGCGCGGCGAGGTGATCGAGGTCTGGCCCGCGTACGAGAAGTTCGCCGTGCGCGTCGAGATGTTCGGCGATGAAATCGACCGCATCGAGTACATCGACCCGCTCACCGGCGAACTCCTCGGCGGCCCGGAAGCCCAGGAAAAGCAGTACTTCCTGTTCCCCGCCGTCCACTACGTCACCGAAGATGAGACCATCGGCGCCGTGCTGACGGCGATCCGCGCCGAGCTGGATGCCCGCGTGATGCAGCTGCGCTCCGAGGGCAAGCTCCTCGAAGCCCAGCGCCTGCTCGCACGCACCAAGTACGACCTGGAGATGATCGAGGAAGTCGGCTTCTGCTCCGGCATCGAGAACTACTCGCGCTTCTTCGACGGCCGCAAGCCCGGTGAGCGTCCGTACACACTGATGGACTACTTCGACTTCGCGCCGCCGCGTGAGAAGGCATCGAGACAGGAAGGCAACAAGGCATCTCAGGAAGAAGTCGGATCAAGCGGCGCGGCCCTTGATGCCTCGATGCCTCTTGCCTCGATGGCTTCTTCCCGTCCCAACTTCCGCGACTGGCTCTGCATCATCGACGAGAGCCACGTCACCACTCCGCAGATCCACGCGATGTTCAACGGCGACCAGAACCGCAAGCGCGTGCTGGTGGACCACGGCTTCCGCCTCCCCAGCGCGATGGACAACCGCCCGCTCACCTTCCCCGAGTTTGAGAGCATCGCCCCGCGGCTGATGTTCGTCTCCGCCACGCCCAGCAAGTACGAACTCGAAAAGTGCAAGGGCGTCGTGGCCGAACAGGTCATCCGCCCGACCGGCCTGCTGGACCCGATCATCGAAGTCCGCCCGGCACAGGGGCAAGTGGCAGACCTGCTGCTGCGCTGCAAGGAACGGGCCGCCAAGGGCGAGCGCGTCCTCGTCACGGCCCTGACCAAACGCCTCTGCGAAGACCTCACCACCTATCTTGACGAACAGGGCGTGCGCGTCCGCTACCTGCACAGCGAGATCGAAACCCTCGAACGCATGGAGATTCTCACCGAGCTTCGTGAAGGCAAGTACGATGTCCTCGTCGGCGTGAACCTGCTGCGCGAAGGGCTGGACCTTCCCGAAGTTTCAATGGTCTGCATTCTCGACGCGGATAAAGAGGGGTTCCTGCGCTCGGCGACTTCGCTCATCCAGCAGATGGGCCGCGCGGCGAGAAACTCCGGCTCGCTCGTCGTCATGTACGCCGACAAAGTCACCCCTTCCATGGACACCGCGATCAGGGAAACCGAGCGCCGGCGCGTCAAGCAGCTCGCATATAATGCAGAGCATGGCATCACACCGACCACGATCGTCAAGGGCATCCGCCGCGGTCTGGAGGCGGAACTCAAAGCCCGCCGCACCGCCCAGAGCGCGGTCGCTGCCGGTGAAACCGAATACGAATCCAGCGAACTCATCATGATGCTGGAAGAGGAGATGCTCGAGGCGGCCCAGAACCTCGACTTCGAGAAGGCCGCGCGGCTCCGCGATCAGGCCAAGAAGCTCAAGGCCACGCCCGGGAAACAAAAGGTCCGCCGCTCCGATGTGCAGGGCGACGGCAACGGCCGCGGCTCCGGCGGCGAGCGCCGCGCAGGTATGCCCGGCGTGCGGGCAAACAAGAAATCCAAGAAGTGGCGGAAGGGGAGCGAGAAGGGGTGAGTGAATGCACATGGGCGGGACGCCCATGCCACAGAGACCAAGAAACACGGGCTGGTAAGCCCGTGCCACGAAAGACCAAGGCACCCGCCGCGGCGGGCCACGAATGAACGCGAATGCTGGGGCGGAGAGTCAAAACCGCCGATCATCTGCTCCACCAGCAATGAACCGACTTCTCTGCACCAGTTCCGATGCGATCAGCGAGCAGTCGCTCCCGCCGCAGACCCGCGAGCGCGGCGGACCCGCCCGTGTGCTCTTCCTGCACGGCATGGAAGTCGGCTTCTCGACGACGACCGCGAATCTCGAACACTTCGCTGCAACGCGCCCGGATATCGACGCCGTACATGTCCGGCTCGCCATGCCCGGCTGGCTCCGGCTGGCGTGCAAGCAGTTCCCCGTGCCGGTCGGCGAACTCGACTATCGCTATCTGCGCCACATGCTCTTCTGGCGCATGTACCTCCGCGGCCTACTCGGCCCGGGAAAGAAGCTCCCGCTCAATCGCTTCGATGTCGTCCACATCACCACGCAGCAACGCGCCCTGATCGTGCGGGACTTTCGCACGCCTGGAAAGAACCCCACGAACACCAAGTTCGCGATCAACCTCGACGCCACTCTTCGCAACTGGGAATCCATGCGTGCCCTGCGCCGGCTCGCCCCGACGATCGACTGGTCGATGGAGGGCCGCATACTTCGCGGCGCGGACCTGCTGGCGTGTGCAACGGAGTGGGTCGGCAACTCCTGCGAGCACGAGTACGGTGCGGCGCGGGAGCGGGTGGTGATACACAAACCGTGTGCAAGGATTGAAGCAACGCCAGGCGTCCGGCTCGGAGAGCCGGACCACCCGCGCACGGGGTACCCACTCCGCATCATCTTCATCGGCGGTAACTGGATCGATAAAGGCGGGCCGCGCCTGCTCAAGTGGCACCAGCAGCGATGGGCGGACAAAGCCGAGCTGCACATCGTCTCCGGCAGCGCACCAGCCGACGCCGCCGCAAAGAACGTCATCTGGCACGGCAAAGTCCCGCACGAACAGCTCATGGGCGAACTGCTTCCGTCGATGGATCTCTTCGTCGTCCCGACCAAATGGGACACCTTCATGATCGCCGCGCAGGAAGCGCAAGGTGCCGGAGTTCCCGTCGTCACCACCCGCACCGGCGGCGTCGCCGAGTGCGTTGCCGATGGCGTGACCGGTTTTCTCTGCGACCGGGACGACGATCGCCAATACATCACCGCCGTCGAACGCCTGCTCACCGACGCCCCGCTGCGCCATCGCATGGGCCAGGCCGGGCGCGAGCACGTCGCACACCATCTGAGCGCATCCGTCTGGCACAACCACCTGCTCAGCCAGCTTGTCGCGCTGTCAGAGTGTGCTGGCACGACTCGATTGTCTCGCCTGCCAGCGTCCACGCTGCGCGGGTGAGCGGTGTTCCCCCCGCTATCATCAGGTGGAGGAAGGTTCGGGCCACTCGCCCGCCTGTCGAGACATGAACCGACTGCTGTGGAGCACCGACAAGCCGATTCCCACGGGTCCGCGGACTCTCCCACCGGCTGAGCGCTCGCCCGGATCGCCCGCGCGAATCCTCTTCTTCAACGGCTCGGAACTCGGCTTCTCAACATCCGCCCGAACCTTCGAGGTCGTCTGCGCCGAGCGTCCCGACATCGACGCGGTCCACGTTCGCGTTCCCATCCGCGGCTTGCTCAGAGTCGCCGGGGCGCGGGTTCCCAAACGGTTCCAACCCTGGGCGCTTGGCACCACGCGGCTCGCGCTGGCCAACGGTGCAGCGATCGCTCGTCTCTTCCGCACCGTGCTTCCGTTGGACCATTTCGATGTCGTCCACTTCATGACTCAGCAGCGAGCGTGGGCACTGACCAACCTTGCCGGGCACTCTCGCACCAAGTTCGCCGTCAATATTGATGCCACCGTACCCGGGTGGTGCCGCCAGTTCGGATGGGCAAGGTCCCCCTTGAACCTCGATGCGCGAGTCGAGAAACGCATCATCCAGCGCGCCGACCTGGTCGTCTGCGCCAGCCGGTGGGTCTCGGACTCCGCCATGCGCGATTCCGGCGCACGCTCAGACCACACCGTGCTCAACAAGCCCTGCGCGCTCTTTGATCCTCACTTGCCGTTCCGAACCCACGACGAATCCCCGGCACGCGGCACTCCGGGCGGAGGTCTCGTACGCATCGTCTTCGTCGGAAACGACTGGGAGCGCAAGGGTGGCCCGCGCCTGCTGCGTTGGCATCAGGAACATTGGACCTCCCTCGCGGAAGTTCACGTCTGCTCCGCGACCGCGCCGAGGGATCATTCGCTCAAAAACGTCGTCTGGCACGGTCCAACGCCACGGGAAAAACTCTTGGGAGACATCCTTCCTCAGATGGACTTCATGGCCATGCCCACAAGCAACGACACGTTCCTCATCGCCGCTCAGGAAGCGCAGTGCGCGGGACTTCCCGTCGTCACCTCCCGTCTGGCAGGCATCCCGGAGGTGGTCCGGCACGGACGCACCGGGCTTCTTTGCCCGCCCGAGAGCGACCAAGAGTTCATCGCCGCCATCCACACGCTGCTCACCGATCACGCAAAGCGCCGCGCCATGGGGCTCGCCGCGCGAGCATTCGCTATGACCCACCTGAACTCTCTCACCTGGCACAACAATCTCTTCGATCAGCTCGTTGCTCTCGCAGACGGTCGCCCAGTCCGCTTCGCTCCCGAAGGCATCGACCTCCGACGCTCCGACCAGGAACGTGCGAATCCCCAATCCGCGGCCGAGTCGCTCACCCTCTCCGAGATACCGGCATGAGCACCTCCACCAACCAAGCCGCTCCCTCTTCCCCGCCCACCCGCACTTCCGGCCTTGGCGATCGCCTGCGAACCTACCTGATCGGGGTGGGTATCGGGGCCGTGCTGCTCGGGATGTTCTGGATGATGAAGCGTCAAGCCGCGTTGCAGCAGTCAAATACCACCCCAAACGGGGCTCCGAGTGCCCCCGCACCTCGGCCTAGCGGAAACTGATCCCAAAGTTCCGCTAGCCATTCGACCTTCTACCAGAGCACGCTAACATTCACCAACCTCGAATGGATCGGGGCTTCCTTTTGTGCATGGAGGGGCGCGATGGCAGCACGGCGCGGAACATCAAGTGGGATGGCAACTGGAGTGACCGAGCTCAAGCCGGAGCCCAAGCAAGAGAAGCTGCGGCCAAAAATCGCGCCGGCAAACGGTGTGAATGGACACGTTCTGAAAAAAGACGGTGGGAATCGCTCCTCCACGGTCGCCATCACGGCCACCCATCCCACCCCCACCCGCCCCGTCACCATGGGCGAGCTCAACCTCGCCCACTGCATCCGCGTGCGCGGCGCCCGCGAGCACAATCTCAAGAACGTCGATGTCAACATCCCGCGCGATCGGCTGGTGGTCATCACGGGGCTCTCCGGCTCCGGCAAAAGTTCGCTCGCCTTCGACACCATCTTCGCCGAGGGGCAGCGCAAGTACATGGAGTCCCTCTCCGCGTACGCCCGCCAGTTCCTCGATCAGCTCAAGAAGCCGGACGTTGACGACATCGAGGGCCTCCCCCCCACCATCGCCATTGAGCAGCGCAGCGGCACCGCCAGCCCGCGCTCCACCGTCGCCACCACCACCGAAATCTACGACTATCTCCGCCTCCTCTACGCCCGCTGCGGCAAGCCCACCTGCTGGCACCCGACTGTTCTCAAAAAGGACGGCACCGTCCTCGAACGCTGCGGCAAGCCAATCAGCGCCATGGGCGCAACCCAGATCGTCGATGCCATCATGGACCTGGGTGCTTTGGGTGGCCCGCCGCTCCGCGGCGGTCCGGCCATGGTCTCAGACAAAGAAAAGGAAGCCGCCGCGGAGCGGCGTGCCACCCAAAGCCAAGAACCGCGCCTCATAATCCTCGCCCCCGTCCTCCGTGCCAAGAAGGGCTTCCACAAGGAAGTGCTCGAGGACATGCAGGCCCAGGGTTGGGGCCGCATCCGCGTCGCACCCGGCGGAAAAAACCCGGAGGTCATGGAGATTCGCGATGCCCTCAAGAAGGGCGGCGAGAATCCCCTCGGCCTCGGGCGCTACGAGAAGCATTCCATCGACGTGGTGATCGACCGCATCGGCCTCCGCCCGGATGTGCGGCAACGCATCGCAGAAGCCGTCGAGAGCGCGCTGAAACTAGCGAAAGGAACTGTGATCGTTTCTGTCGAGGAGCAAAGCAACTCGTCCGGCTCGGAGAGCCGGGCCACCCAATCCAAATGGACCGATCGCATTTTCAGCGAGAAGTTCGCCTGCGCCCAGCATCCCGAGTGCGCGCTGGAGGAACTCTCGCCCCGGCTCTTCTCGTTCAACTCGCCGCACGGCGCGTGCGCCCAGTGCCACGGCCTCGGCAAGATCATGGAGTATGACGAGCTGCTCGTCATCCCCGATCCGAGCAAGTCGATCGGCGATGGCGCGATTAAGCCCTTCCGCGTTCCCCCACCAATGGGGCGCTTCTTCCGCAAGCGTCTTCGCCAGTTCTGCGAACACTTCAGCGTCAGCCCGAACCAGTCCGTCTCCGCACTTTCGCCCGCGATCAAAAACATTCTCCTCAAGGGCACCACCGAGGAAGACGCGAAGAAGTACAAGCACGCCTTTGACGGCGTTGGCAAGATTCTTCAGAACTGGTACGAGAAGACCGAGTCCAGCTTCATCCGCGAGTGGCTCGGGCAATACATGCACGAGACGGACTGTCCCGTCTGCCGCGGCGACCGCCTTCGCATCGACGCCCTGCACGTCCAAATGTCCAGCGAACACGCCGCGGACATGAACAAAGCGAGAAGTGCGACCGTCCTCGGGCGCGCCAAGAACGACGGCCACACGCTGAACATCGCCGAGCTCAGCCGACTCACCATCGACGACGCCGCCGAGTTCATCCGCGCCATGATTCTCACGAGCGAGCAGAAGACCATCGCCGAGGCGATCCTCAAGGAACTTCTCTCGCGCATGGGCTTCCTCACCAGCGTGGGCCTCGAATATCTCTCGCTGGACCGCAAGACCGGCTCTCTCTCCGGCGGCGAAGCCCAGCGCATCCGTCTCGCCACCCAGGTCGGCAGCAAACTCGTCGGCGCGTGCTACGTGCTGGATGAACCGACCATCGGGCTCCACCAGCGCGACAACGCCCGCTTGATCGGCACGCTCCGCCATCTCGCCGATATCGGCAACACCGTGATCGTCGTCGAGCACGATGAGGACATGGTCCGCTCCGCCGATCATGTGCTCGATGTCGGCCCCGGCCCCGGCGTCCACGGCGGGCGCATCGTCGCGCAGGGAACTATCCCCGAGATCATCGCCGAGCCGAGCTCGCTCACCGGCCAGTATCTCAGCGGCATGAAGCGCATCGAGACGCCCAAGCAGCGCCGGCCGCTTGACCCCAAGTTCTCCATCATGGTCAAAGGAGCCACCGAGAACAACCTGCGTAACATCGATGTCGCGTTCCCCTTGGGTGGTTCTTTGGGTGGCCCGCCGCTCCGCGGCGGCTCTTCCCCAACCTCAAAACCCGGCGGTGCCTTCGTCGTCATCACCGGCGTCTCCGGCTCCGGCAAGAGCACCCTCGTCAACGACATTCTTCTGCGAGCCGCAAAGAAAGACCTGCACTCCTCGCGCGAAAAGCCCGGCGCCCACGCCAAGATCACCGGCCTGAACAAGATCGATCGCGTCATCGAAGTGGACCAGAGCCCGATCGGCCGCACCCCGCGCAGCAACGCCGCCACCTACACCGGCATCTTCGACGAGATTCGGCGCATCTTCTCCACCACCAAAGAAGCCAAGATTCGCGGCTACAAGGTCGGGCGTTTCAGCTTCAACGTCTCCAGCAAAAACGGCGGCGGGCGTTGCGAGGTCTGCGAGGGCCAAGGGCTCAAGAAGATCGAGATGCACTTCCTCCCGGATGTGTACGTCTCCTGTGAGGTCTGTTCCGGAAAGCGTTACAACCGCGAGACCCTCGAGGTCCACTACCGCGGCAAGTCCATCGCTGATGTCCTCGCGATGACCGTCGAGCAGGCCTGCGAGTTCTTCGAGAACCACCCGCGCATCGGTCGCTACGTCACCTGCCTGCGCGATGTCGGCCTCGGCTACATCCAGCTCGGCCAGCCCAGCACCCAGCTCTCCGGCGGCGAGGCCCAGCGCGTCAAGCTCGCCACCGAGCTCGGCAAGATCGGCGGCCCGCTCCCCGGCAAGAAGCGCAAGAGCGATGGTGACGAAGACGAGGACACCATCGAGGAAGTCGCCGAGGAGATCGACGAGGCCGCCGCCAAAGCCGCCCGCTTCAACGGCCCCACCACCCGCACCCTCTACATCCTCGACGAGCCCACCACCGGCCTGCACTTCGACGACGTGAACCGGCTCATCCAGGTCCTCCACCGCCTCGCCGACAGCGGCCACTCCCTGGTCGTCATCGAGCACAACCTCGACGTCATCAAGTGCGCCGACTGGCTCATCGACCTCGGCCCCGAAGGCGGCGACAAGGGCGGCCGCATCATCGCCGCCGGCACACCCGAGCAGGTCATGGAGACTCCCGGCAGCTACACGGGTATGTTCCTGAAGTTGCACTTGGAGGCGGAGCGCGTACGAGAGCGAGCATGATCGCTCTCGAAAAGTGGCATCGGCTTACCAGCCGATGTTCGGGGCGCCTCGCCCCGAATCACCGTACCTCAACCCGACGCAACTTGAGCAGCAGCACCGCCGGAAAGCCGGACGCTTGCCTCATTCTGATATTTCACAACAGCTCCGCGGCCCAAAGCCGCCGCGACATCGGCTGGTAAGCCGATGCCACACACTCACATCATCTCTCGCACGCGCCGATCAAGATCCCGCACCCACCGCCGCGCCGTCGAGCAGTCAAACCGCTCCGGCAGCTCGCGCTTCGGGTCGCCCTCCAGCACCGCGCGAACGACATACTCCGCGATCGTCGATGGGCTGATGGTCCCGTGCGACCAGTACTCGTAGTCCACCCACGCCAGCGCCACATCCGCGTGCCGCTCCGCGTCCCCCTCGCCGATCACCACGTCAAACGTCCAGCCGCGCGCCGACTCGCGCTCCGTGAGAGCCGCGACGTGCGAGTGGCCGGTGTTGGAACGATTGCCGGGTGGCATGATGCTGATTGTATCGGCCGCGCCCGGAGATTGGAACAGAGAATCCCGCGCAGAATCGCGCTGCGAGCACAAGAAATCTCAAATAAAAAATCATCGAACGCTGTCAAGTTCCTTGCTTTTTCTGCCGCGTTGTCGCGCCGCGGCACGCGAACCGGCAACCCGGCGCGCCGCCATCCATATGCTCTCCTGATGTCTTTCCTCTTCGCCATGATCAAACTCGGCCTGACGAACCTGTGGCTGCACAGGTTGCGCTCCTCGCTCACGGCGCTCGGCATCATCCTCGGCGTCGCCGCCGTCATCATCATGGTCTCCATCGGCGAGGGCTCCAAGCAGCAGGCGCTGGATCGCATCGAGCGGCTCGGGGCCAAGAACATCATCCTGCGTTCCCAGAAACCACCCGAGAGCCAGCAGATGGGCGGCAGCCAGCGCGGCCGCTCCAGCCGCTACGGGCTCACCTGGGACGACTTCCGCGTCATCAAGGCCAACTTCCCCAACGCCGAGGCCTGCGTGGCGCTCAAGGAAGTCGGCTCGCAGATTCTCAAGGAGAACCGTCGCCAGACCAGCCAGACCTACGGCGTCACGCCCGATCTCGCGCAGGTTGCGAATCTCCGCGTCGCCCGCGGGCGTTACCTCACGCAGGGCGACATGGACGAGCGATCAATGGTCTGCGTCATCGGCTCGGATGTGGCCCGCACCATGTTCCCCTTCGAGGACCCGTTGGACACCACGCTCCGCATCGACAACAAAGCCGTGCGCGTCATCGGGGTTCTCGCTCCCATCGGCCTTGCTGGCGGCGCGGGCGCGGCCCTGGTCGGGCGCGATCTCAACCTGGATGTCCACATCCCCATCACCACCGCCTCGCTGGTTTTCGGTGATCGCGTCTTCCGGCGGAGCAGCGGCAACTTCTCCGCGTCGGAGGTTCAGGTCTCCGAGGTCTATCTCACAGCCCCGACGCGCGATGAGGTCATGGGCTATGCCGCGCTTGCCGATCGCATCCTCGAAGTCCGCCGCCCCGGCAAACCGGATGTCGGCATGCAGGTCCCCGCGCAACTGCTCGAAGAAGCCCGGCGCAACGCGCTCACCTGGCAAGTCGTGCTCAGCTTCATCGCGGGCATCTCGCTGCTGGTCGGCGGCATCGGCATCATGAACATCATGCTCGCCAGCGTCACCGAGCGCACCCGCGAGATCGGCATCCGCCGCGCCTTGGGGGCGACCAGGAAGCACATCATCTTCCAGTTCCTCGTCGAAACCGGCGTGCTGAGCTTGCTCGGCGGCCTCGTCGGCGTCGGCACCGGCGTGGGCGTCTCGCTCCTCTTGGGCTGGATCGCTCCGTACATCGCGCAGTCCTTCAAGAGCGACTTCAACCTCGCCACCCGCATCACCTCGTTCTCCATCTTCCTCGCCTTCAGCGTCGCCGCCGCAACGGGCCTGATCTTCGGGCTGTATCCGGCGTTCCAGGCGGCAAAGAAGGATCCGATCGTGGCACTGCGGCACGACTGACCTCCCGCTTGGTCGTGGGGTATCGAATGGGAACACGCCCAAATTCATGCCACGGTGGTGTCGCACATCGGTACACTGATGGCTCACATTTCAGGAGACTTTCCGATGCCGCGAACCTGCATTCTGATGGCGATGCTGATGTGCCTCTGGGCTTTTCCCACCATGACCTGCGGTGCCGCACCATCAGGCGGTGATCTGCCTCCCGTATTCGACACGCGCCCATACGCCGACGCGAAGAAAGCGGCCGAGGATGGAAAAAAGTGGTTCATCGTCAAGGCAACGGCCGTCTGGTGCGCTCCCTGCAAGCGAATGGACGCAACGACATGGCGCGACGAGAAGATTGTCAAGTGGCTCGAGGCCAATGCCATCGTCGTTGCCGTGGACGTTGACAAAGAGAAAAAGATCGCCGAATCGCTCTCAATCGAGGCGATGCCGACAATGGTTGCGTTCAAGGACGGCAAGGAGTTTGATCGTGTCGTCGGGTACAAATCCCCCGAAGACTTCATCGTTTGGCTCGAAGGAATCCAGAAGGGCGAGAAGTTGATCGAACTGGTCAAGAAGCGAGCGGGCACGAAGGGTGCGGCAGGCGAAAAAGTGGACATTCGAGCGCGAATGGACCTTGCCCGTACGCTCGCGCAATCGGGTAAGTACGAGGAGGCGGCCGACGAATACCTCTGGCTCTGGCAGCACGCGCTCGAACACGAGCGGGCGTACTACGGCGTGCGACTGTCGTTCATGGTGGGAGACATGGAGCGGTTGGCTTCCAACAGTGCGGCCGCGAAGAGGAAGTTTCAAGAGGTGCGCGACAAGACCGGCACCGCACTGGATAAAGAGAAGGTGGACATTGAAACCGTCGTCGATTGGGTCGCGCTCAATCGCGTCGTGCGTGACAATCAGGCGACGCTCGCGTGGTACGACAAGGTGAAGACTCAACCGCGCGCCAAGCCGCTCATCACTCGGGTCTCACGCGAGCTTTCCGAGCTTTTTATGAGCGAGAATCGCTGGGCTGACCTTGGCAACCTCTACGCCAATCCCCTTCGCCAATTACAGGACGACCTCGACATGGAGCAGATGATGGCTAAGCACGACCTGGGAGACCAGATCGACAAGACGACACGCAAGCACCTCGACGACATGCAGCGTAAGGAGTCAAGCGACAAGATCGGCCGTGTTTACGCGGGCCTTCTGGCAGCGGGTCGCGACAAAGAGGCCGCCGAATACGGCGCAAAGGCAATGGAGCTCTACCCCAAGCAGGGCATCACCACGGCGATCGTGACATGGGCACTCAAGGCCGAACAGCCGCGTCAGTCGCAGATTGACTGGCTCGCCAAAGCCGACCCGGATGACGCTAACACCGCGTCGCTTCGCACCCGCGTCGAACAGGCGTTGAAGAATAAGAAGGACAAGTGATTCGCCCCGATTTCGGAATGTCATCTTCCGAAGTTATCGGCACCGTTCTCACAACCACTGCCACCGTCCCCGCTTCCCCTCATTCACCCGCCGCACACTCCGCAACTTCCCTTCCATCTCCGCGCACTTCCGCGGGCCGTACGCATTCGACGCCACCGCGCGGCAGAAATCGCGCCGATGTTCCTCGGCGATCGGCGGCGGGGTGATCTCGCCGCTCATCGCGCGGGCGTGCGCCTCAGGGTCGGTCGGATTCACCGGCTCATCCAGATACCGACTCACCATGAATCGCAGGATGCGTTCGCGGATCGAGAGCCACCACGCGTCGTGCTGGTGCGGCTCGGCGCGCAGGCGATCACGCAGGCCCAGCCATTGGGCGATCCACTCTTGGATGAGCCAGCGCATGACCATGAGGGGAACCGAAACCGCAATCTGAAATTTCAAATTTGAAATTTCAGATCAGGAAGAACCACGAGACAAGGGAACAAGGGAACAAGGGGACAAGGGGACAAGGGGACAAGTTCAGCATACATCGGCTATCGCAAACCGCGAGCAAAGATGTGGCGAGCAACTCGGGCGGGACGCCCATGCCACGAGCCGCAATGGGCTGGAAAGCCCATGCCACGAGAACTATTCCACCAATAAAAAACACGGGCCATGCGGCCCGTGCTTGTTGGAACTCGGGGATTCAGAAACTAGACGCTCGGGTGGGGCGCCCGAGACATGGGCTGGTAAGCCCATGCCACGAGAGACTCATGGGCTCGAAAGCCCATGCCACGAAAAGGCACATGGGCGATACGCCCATGCCGCGAGGGCTATTCCTCGTCGTCATCGTCATCGTCGCCCTCGGCCGCCGCCGCCGCGGCTTCGGCTGCCGCGAGCTGCTTCTTGGATTCTTCCTCGTGCGCCTTGAGCGCGGCCTCTTCGGTGATGCCTTCCTTCGCGGCCTTCTCTTTGGCGAGCTTGCGCTTCACGGCCTCGACCTTCACCTTGTCGGGCGCGATGATGATGCTGGCCTGCTTGCCCATCCAGCGCGGCGTCTGCTCCACCTTGGAGATATCCGCGAGCTGGTCGCGCACCTTCGCCAAGTTCTCCAGCCCGATATCTCGGTGCGCGATCTCGCGCCCGCGAAACTTCTGCGTCACCAGCACCTTGTGGCCGCCCATCAGGAAGCGGCGCGACTGGTCGATGCGGATCTGCACATCGTGCGGATCAATCTTCACCGAGCGCCCCAGCCGGACCTCTTTCATTTCGGTGACCTTGCTCGCGGCGCGACTCTTCTGCGCCTTCTTGGATTCCTCGTACTTGAACTTGCCGTAGTCCATGATCTTGCAGACGGGCGGGCGCGCGTCCGGCGAGATCTCAACCAGGTCCAGCCCCGCGGTGTCGGCCATGCGCAGGGCGTCGGGCGTCTCCACGACGCCAAGCATTTCATCGTCGGCTCCGATGAGGCGGACCGGCGTGATTCGGATCATGTGGTTCAAGCGCGTGCGCTTGACGGTGTTGTCGCGCTGAAAGGGACGGGGAGGGGGGATGGGCGATGCTCCTGAAAAAGGGAAACGATCAATCGTTCAACGAATCCTGGCCGCGCGGACACATGCCGCAAAGCCCCACGCATCGGCGTGGTGTTGAATGTGTGTGCGGGGATGGGCCTGAGAACCGGCGATCATGGGCGCACGCCGGACTTGCCGGCCGCACCGAGATCGACATGCTGTTGATGCACAGTCACCGGCTCACGGCTCCAAAGAAACGATCAGCGTTACTGCCGCGGCTGGGAACAACTCCCAAACCGATCCCGAAGACTAACGCATTTTTCGCCCCCCGGCAAGCCCAACCCACGGAATTCGCACGTTCTCAACCCGTCCATCATCAAATACCGCCCAGTTGCGGGCATTACCGCAGCACCGCCAGCAGCAGATTTCCCAGCAAACTCAGCCCCAGCGTGATCAGCAGGGCCTTGAACAGCCACGGGCGCACCGAGACCCGGGGCTCGGTGGCGGAATGGCTGATCGGGGCCGACGGTGCCGCGGCTTCCGCACTGGCGAGGGATTGCAGGTCCAGCCCGCCGATGTCCTTGTGCGCGATCGGCGGATTCTGCTTATTGCGCACGGCGCGCAGATCAACCAGCAAGTCAGAGCATGATTGATACCGGGCCGAGGGCACCTTGGCCATCATCATCTCGATGACCTCGGAAACGCCCGCGCTGAGTTTCGGATTCGCGTGGTCCGGCGGGACCAGTTCCGCCTTGAGATGCTTGTGCATCACCGCGGATGGATTCTTGCCGTCAAACGGCACCGCGCCCGTCACCATGTGATAGAGCGTCGCGCCGAGTGAGTAGATATCGCTGGGCGGGCCGATCTCCTTCTCGCCGCGGATCTGCTCGGGAGAGATGTAGTACGGCGTGCCGAAGGCCTTGCCCTGCTCCGCCTCCGCGGCTTCCTTGTCGGACATCGCGCGGGCCAGACCCATATCCGCGAGTTTGGCGATGCCCTCTTTGGAGAGCATGATGTTCTTGGGCTTGACATCGCGGTGGATCAGCCCCTTGGAGTGCGCGTGTTGCAGCGCCTCGGCCACCTGAATGATGATGTCGATCGCGTCGATCTCGTTGTACCGCTTGTTCTTGACGATGTCGTCGTACACCGTCCGCCCTTCCACATACTCCATCACGAAGTAGTGGTAGTCGCCGGCCTGACCGACATCGAAGGCCTGCACGATGTTCGGGTGGTTCAGCGCGGCGGCCGCGCGCCCCTCGGCGTAGAAACGCTCAATAAACTGCGGGTTATTCGTGAACTTCCGCGGCAGCACCTTGATCGCGACCTCGCGATCAAGCGAAAGCTGCTTGGCCTTGAAGACCGTCGCCATCGCGCCCTTGCCGAGGTTGCCCAGCACCTTGTACCCGGGAATCTGCTGCCCGCTTCGCTCCGCCTCCGCCTGCGCCTTGATGCGCTCCAGCTGCCGGCGTGTGATGAAGTCGTTCTCCACCAGCAGCAGCGGCAGCGACTTGCTGTTGCCATCCAGCGAGGTCGTCCGCGCCTGCTCCAGACACGCCTGCACTTCTTCGGGCGTGGCCAAGCCCTGGTCAACCACGATCTTGCCGATGATCGTGTCGATGTTGGTGCCGCCCTTGGTCTTTCCCTTCGGCGGCCCGCCATCCAAGCCGCCTTCGTCGTCCAGGCCGCCCGCGACTTTCTTGCCGCCACCGCTCCGACCGCCCGCGCCGTTGCTTCCTGTGGTGGGGTGCTTCTGTTCTCCCTCCAGCCCGATGTCCGGCCGTGCATCACGCTCGGCATCCGCCCGCGCGTTGGAATCCATCGGCGAGGTCTCACTGAGATCGGGTTTGCGGGGTTCCTGGCTCATCGATCCTCTACATGCGCGTGCGTGCGTCCGAACAACGGTGCGTGCAAAGCCACGCAAGGCCGCTGAACCTAAGACATGCCGAGAGAACAGTCAAACGGTCGCCCGAGAGTGTGGGCTATTGGGGAGTACGTGCCAGCCCCGCGGCGTGTTTCCGGCGATCGAAACGACCCGGTTTTATCGAGACTCAGCGATGGAGGCATTCAGCAGAGTTTTTATTCGCATTTTGTTATAGTCCAAATAAGTCGCTGGAAAAAAAAGCCCGCACTAGAGGTGCGGGCTTGGTGTGATGAAAAAATCTGTCCTTGACGAGCCACCTGCATAATCGACAACTTACGAACAGCCAGCGAACCAAGCACTAAGGTAGTCGAAGATGTCCTGCACAGTGACACCGTCAACTCCGTTGTAGTCGGCACTGCCCTTGCACGGTGAAACCGAGGATGTGCAGAGAGCAAACCAGTCGGTCAAGAAATCGAAGATGTCCTGAACCTCAAGTGTGCCGCTGTTGTTGTGGTCTGCTGGGCATACCGTGCCGAACGAAGAGGCCGAACTCGTCGCGTAACCGCAAGAGTTCGAGACCTTGACGGTGTATGTTCCCAAGTCCGAGGAAGTGATACCAGCGATGCCGAAGGTATTCGTGGTTGCGCCACTCACAGTGCCTCCACCGCTCGACGCGCCACCCGCGCCATTGTTGACCACGGCTGTCGAATGCTTCCATTGATACGTGAGTGCCCCGGCAAAATCGTAGCCGGGAGCTGCCGAAACCGAGAGTGAAGCCGAACCGCTGATCGTGACCGCTATCCCCTTCAACGGCTGCACGGCAATCCACGGCTTGCCCGTGTCAGACCATCGTCCGAGATTTTGTGCTGTTGTAGCACCTGCGATTGTGAAGGTGCCGCCCGCAACAACTTCGAGACTTGGAATCTGGGTGATCGAGAGAACGTCAGACGAGGCACCGCCAAGCCCGACCGCCATGGAGTTCCACGCTGAGCCAGTCCAACGAGCCATTCGACTTAG
>JAYVRG010000104.1:0-3590 GCA_043776515.1 Phycisphaerales bacterium | reverse complement strand
TCGCGCTGATCCGGCCGCACTCGGGGATCGAGCGGGTACACACGCTGATGGCGCTGCTGGCGACGCTCGCGTATGTGCCGCTGGGGTGGTTGCTGTGGAACTACCACGCGCTGGTGGATGCGTACGGCGGGCAGCGATATCTGCGCGGGTGGTCGCCGACGACGGAGATGTCGGTGATGCTTGCAGGGGCGTGCGCGATCGTCGCCGGGATCATCCTGCTGCAAAGGCCGAACGCGCGGCTGCTGGTGGCACGCAGCATGGTGATGCGCACGGGCCGAGTGGATCGACAGACGCTGTTTGCGATGGCGATCGCGGCGGGGTTGATGTCCGTGGGTGCGCTGCTGGGGCGGGTGGATGTGAGCGCGAGCGCATCGACGCTGCGGGATGTCGCGCGGGCCGTGGGCGTGGTGGTCATCGCGTTCGGCGGGGTGATGCTCACGATCGGCGCGCTGGGCTCGCTGCTGGACTGCGCGCGGATCGCGGGCGCGATTCTGATTCCCAAGATGAGCGTGCGGCAGGTGATCCGCGAGGGGCGGCCGCAGTCGCGGAGCCGGTTCATGGCCATGATCGACCCCACCCCCCCCCCCCCACCTGCTGGCGGGGGCGGGTTGCGGCCGTCAAACTCTCCGCCACCTTCATCACCATCCATTCCCCCCGCCGCCGAGACCCGCCCATGACCGATGCGGAGCGCGAGCGATTTGATGCGTTGATGGAGGATGCGATCGCCGCGCTGCCCGCGAAGGTGCGAGCGCTCATCGACGAGGTGCCGATCGTGGTGCTGGACTCGCCATCACCGAAGATGATCGCGGACTTGATTCGTGAGGGAACGATTTTGCCCGAGGACGAAGCGACCGCCGCGGATGAACTCTGCGGCCTGCACAGCGGCGTTGCCATCACCGATCGCTGCATCGACGATCCGGGCGGCTGGGGAAGCGCGGGGCAGGAGACGTTCGGGCAGGAGCAGATTCATATCTTTCGCGCGGGCATTATCAACTTCGCGACCGAGGATGTCGGCTGGGCCGCCGAGCACGCGGAGGAGGACATCTACGAGGAAATCCTCATCACCATTCTGCACGAGGTGGGGCACCACTTCGGGCTGGATGAGCATGATCTGGATGAACTGGGATATGCGTAGCAGCGCGGCGGCGCGGGCGCGAAGAAGCGAACCACCGGAATCGGCGATGCGCCCGCGCAGAACGAACAACCCGCGACACGCGTGCAGACCGCCCGAGATCGGGGGCCAAGCGGCCACTCTGGTTCTGGACTCGGTCTAGCGTGCCTTGGAGCTGCCCGCGCTGGTCGGGGACTCGCGCGCGCTGGTCGTATCTGATCGCGAGTTCGCTGCATCCGCGCGCACGTTCGTTGCATTGGAGCGCGAGTTCGTTGCATCCGACCGCACCTTGATTCCATCCGATCGCGTTCCCAGAGCATGCGCGCGCGAGTTCATTGCAAGCGCGTGCGAGTTCAAGACCAGCGTAACAACTCTCAAAGCACCCGAGCTCGCTTTGCAGGCAGGATCGCCCGATTTTCTCGGACGTGGCTCCATTCAGGCCGATTTACCGCACCACGCCGCGCCCCCCACGAACCGGGCCTGATCCGGACGCGAGAAAATCAGAACGAACTCGGAGTGCTCGGAGAGAGCAGAGAAGAGCAAAGCGGAGAATGCGATCAAAGTCATTCTTTCATTCAAGTCCCTGTCTCCGAACCCCCAGCTTACTCCGTTCCCTCCGCGTTCATCTTGATGCCCTTCGCAGCGACCCGCCAGCACGCCGAGCAACGCAAACCCACGCGCGACGCAATCGCCCCTACGCTCAGCCATTCCGCATAGCCAGGAGTTTCTCATCATGCGACCGATGCTTTCCGCCGCTGTTCTCGCCGTTCTTCTCGCCGCCGGGCTTTGCTGCCCGCTGGTCTGCGTGCAATCCAGTTCCGCCGCGGCTCGGCACAGCGCGGGTGAGCCGCCGAAGAAGACGACCTCGCACAAGGATGCTGTCAAGAAGGCGACCCCCGCCCCCCCTGCGCCCGCCGGGCCGACGACCGGCGTTGCGCTCATCGAGATTCACGGCGATCTCTCCGAGCAGCCGCATCCGCTGGCGTGGCTGCTCGGCTCCGGCGACCATCCGACGCTGCGCAACGTCGTCGATCTCATCCGCGACGCGGCGGACGATCAGGAGGTGGCCGCGGTGGTGGTGCGATTGCGCGATGCGAAGGTCCACCTGACGCAGGTGGAAGAACTCGGCGCGGCGATCGCACATGTTCGCGCCGCGAACAAGAAGGTCATCCTGTTCTGCGGCGAGTACGAAACGCCGGAGGCGGTGCTGGCGTCGTACTGCGATGAGGCGATCATTCAGGCGGGCGGCGGCGTCTCCGTGCCCGGCATGTATATGGAAGAGATGTATCTCGCGGACACCATGGCGTGGGCGGGTCTGACGCCGCAGATGGTGCAGATCGGCGACTACAAGGGCGCGAACGAACAGTACATGCACGCCGCGCCGAGTCCGGCGTGGGAGCAGAACATTTCCGGGCTGCTGGACGGGCTGTACGGCGGCGTGCGCAAGCACATCAAGACCGGCCGCAAGATGGATGATGCAAAGCTCGATGAAGCAATGCGGCAGTCGTGGATGGCTCTGGGCGACACCGCGAAGAAGGTGGGCCTGATCGACGCGGTGGTTGATCTGCCGGACCTGACCAGCCATCTGGAGAAGTATCTCAGCGTGCCGGAGGGCAGCATCACCTGGCCGCCGTATGGCACCGATGAGGGGGGGGGCGTGGGGATCGACGTTTCTAATCCGCTCACCATGTTCAGCAAGATGATGCGTGAGCCGGAGACCGCGCCGACACGCGAGTCCTTAGCGATCCTGCACATCAACGGGCCGATCGTGGATGGTGAGAGTTCATCGGGCGGTCTTCTGGGCGAGGCGTCGATCGGCAGCGACACGGTGCGGCGGGCGATCGCGGAGATCGAGGATGAGCCGCTCATCAAGGGCGTGATCGTGCGGATTGATTCACCGGGCGGATCGGCCACCGCGAGCGAGGTGATCTGGCAGGGGCTGAATCGCCTGCAGGCCAAGAAGCCGGTGTGGGTGAGCGTGGGTTCGATGGCCGCCAGCGGCGGGTATTACTGCCTCGTGGGCGGACAGAAGGTGTATGTGAATCCGTCGAGCATCGTGGGCTCGATCGGCGTGGTGGGCGGGAAGGTCTCGATGACGGGGCTGTACGACAAACTGAAGATTCATGTACACGGACGCGAGCGCGGGCCGATGGGGCGGATGCTCGCGGCCTCCACACCGTGGACGGAGCAGGAGCAACAGCTTGTACGCGCCAAAATGCAGGAAACCTATGACCTGTTCGCCAAGCGCGTCTCGGATGGGCGGCGCGAGATTGATCTGTCAAAGACCGCCGAGGGGCGACTGTTCACCGGCGAGCAAGCCGTGAAGAATCGCATGGCGGACAAGATTGGGGGGCTGGATGATTGCCTGACCGACCTGGCCGCGGAACTGAAGATGACCGAGGGGGAGTACGAGATTCTCGAGTATCCCGGACCAAAGTCGATGCGTGAGGTGATCGGCGAATCCATCGGCGGGTTCGCG
>JAYVRG010000103.1:0-97433 GCA_043776515.1 Phycisphaerales bacterium | reverse complement strand
CCTGAAAGAGCATCCACGCGACCCGATGCCCTTTCCACGCGACCAGAAAGAGCATCAACGCGACCTGATGTTCCTTCAACGCGACCAGAAGGAGCATCTACGGAGGCGAAATGAACGCCTCGCCCGCATCCCTTGCCACCACCATCCGCTTTGGGATGGTGGTGCAAGACGCGCAGAACACGCACCGCGCTACACACGCTCGGGGTTGACCGCACCACCTTCGGCGCCGCGCCGAAGGTGGTGGCACGTCCTCATCGGTTCCGGGCCGCGAAGGTGAGGCCACCGGCCGGTCCCCGCTCCCGGCACCCTGCTCGCCCTCTGCCCGATCGGCATTCTTGCGACGCGTCGCCGCCGCCGCCGATAGTCCAGGTGCCCTCACACCCCCACCCGTCCCCCCTCAATCCGCCGATGTCGCACCGCCCGCCGCCCCGGCGCGTGAATCTCCACCGTCTCCACCTCGATCTCAATCTCCGCCCCACCCTCATCATCCCCCGCCGCCTCCACCTTCAGGGGCTTGGGCTCAATCATCGCATGCGCCCGCACCGGCTCCATCCCCCGCATCGCCTGCGCGGCGTTCCGATCCGCCCACATCGCCCACAGCGTCAGCGGCGGTAGCGCAAGCAATCCCAGTAATCCCAGCAGTTCCAGCGTCGGTAGCTGCGCCGCCTGCGTCGGCGTCACCAGCCCAAACGCCAGCGACAGCCCCGCCAGAATCGAGCCAACCGCAATCGTGCCCGCGGCCATTGGCCGCAGAAGTCCCAAACTGAATGCCATGCGCGCCATGCCTCCGTGCGGGCGGTTCGTAGAAACAAATCCTGAGCACAACTTGAGTCACCCTGAGTCATTCCCAACCGCATGGCTCGTCACGGAGCGTGAGATCGCGTCGGGCAAGGGGACCGTAGATCGGCCCTCCACCATCTTCCACCGCAATCCTTCGCCCCAAACAGGTTATTCGGTCGATGTCACTCTCCCGCATGTCCCCTTCCAGTGCTCCCACATCCTTACCCACGCCGCCCGAAGCCGGGGGAGCGCGCCCGGAAATCCCCGCCGGATCGTTGTGGGATGTTGTGCGATCGGTGATTGGGCGGTATTGTCCCGGTCCTGTGAGGATCGGTTTGACGAAACACCGCGCTCGACATGCCGCCCGTCCCGCTCTTCGCCTCACCGCCGCGGCCATCGCCGCGCTCGTCGGCAGCGCGCTCAGCATCAGCACCGCCCTTGCCCAACCCGCTGGTGATGAGCCCAAGGAACCAAAATCGCCGCCACTGAAGGCCGCGCCCGGCACCATGGCGGCCATGGACAACCTTGCCGATCGCCCCGTCCGCAATGTCAAGCTCACCGGCCTGACCAAGACCGACACGCAGCTGGTGAATAACCAGATCCGCACCCGCGCCGGCCAGCCCCTCAGCCCCGAAACCGTCCGCGAGGATGTGCAACGGCTGAACCGCCTCGGCCGCTTCAAGGAGATCAACGCCCGGGCCGTGCAGTTTGATGATGGCAGCGTCGAGATCAGCTTCGACTTCGCCGAAACCCCCGTCATTCGCGCCGTCGATATCGTCGGCAACCGCCAGCTCTCCAACGCGGAAATCTCCCCCCTGGTGAACCTGCTCAAGGACACCCCGGTGGACGAGTTCCAGCTCGGCGCGGCCCGCGCCGCCATCGAGCGCCTCTACCGCGACAAGGGCTACTTCCAGGCCACCGTCACCATCGACCAGAAAGAACTCGACGAGCAGGGCACCGTCCTCTTCAAGGTCGCCGAGGGCGAGCGCGTCCGCGTGACGGACATCCGCTTCGAGGGCAACAACGCCTTCAAGGACCGCCAGCTCTCGCCGCGTATCAAGACCACCACCGCCGGTATCTTCGAGACCGGCCCGGTTGATCCCGAGCAACTCGATAAAGACGTCGCCTCACTTGTAGAGTTCTACCACGACCGCGGCTACTTGGATGTCCGCGCCGACAAGCAAGTCGTCTTCGCACCCAACGGCAAGGAAGCCATCGTCAAGTTCATTCTCGACGAAGGCCCGCTCTACACCCTCCGCAGCATCAAGGCCGAGCTGTTCGGTGATGCCGGCGAACTCCGCAGCGGCAAGTCGCCCGTTGTCTTCGGCGAGCCGCAGATCGCCGGATTGATGGAGATCAAGGCCGGTGATGTGTACAGCGTGGACAAAATCAAGAAGTCCATCGACGCCATCAAGAACGCCTACGCGGGCATGGGCTTTGTCGATGCGCTCGTCCGCCCCTTCGAGCTGCGCGATCCGAGCTCTCCCGTGGTGGACCTGCTCGTGCTCCTCCGCGAGGGAGAGCGGTTCATGACCGGTATCGTTCAGATCAAGGGAGACACGATCACCGAGAAGCGCGTCGTGATCCGCGAGGACACCGACATTCTCCCGGATCGCCCGCTCAACATGTCCCGCGAGAAAGTCGGCGGCCGCGAGGTCACCGACTTCGAGCGCCGCATCGCCGAGACCAACCTCTTTGATCCCCAGCCCGGCTCCACCAAGCTCACGCTGCAACCCGAAGACCCATCGAACCCGGGCCATCGCGATGTCCTGCTGGAAGTGCTCGAGACCAATACCGGCTCGCTCAGCTTCGGCGTCGGCGCCGGCTCGGACTCGGGGCTGATCGGCCTGCTCAGCTTGAAGCAGCGCAACTTCGACATCTCCGACACCCCGGAATCCTTCGACGAGATATTCTCCGGCAAGGCCTTCCGCGGCGCAGGCCAGGAGTTCGACATCACCCTCGCCCCCGGCACCGATGTCCAGAACTACTCCATCTCCCTCAGCGATCCCTATCTCTTCGACACCGACTATTCCGGCGGCGTCAGCGGCTTCTTCTTCAAGCGTAAATACGACCAATACGACGAGGGCCGCCTCGGTGCCCGGCTCTCCCTGGGCCGCCGCTTCGGTGAGCGCTGGGTCGGCAACCTGAATCTCCGCTTTGACAACGTCAACATCTCCCGCATCGCCCCCGACGCCCCCAACGAGCTCTTCGATGTCGAGGGCTCCAGCGTCGTCTCCGGCATCAGCGCCAAGCTCCAGCGCACCACCGTTGATTCCCGCCTCCGCCCCACCAAGGGCTCGCGCATCACCGCCGAGGTCGAGCACGTCGGCGCTCTGGGCGGCGACTACAACTTCACGCGGCTGACTCTCGAGCACCAGGTCTTCATCCCCGTCTACGAATCCTTCCTCGGCTATCGCACCGTGCTGAGCTGGAAGACCTCCGCCTCGTACATCCCCGACGGCAAGGGCGAGGTGCCCATCTTCGAGCGTCTCTACCTCGGCGGGCGCTCCCTCCGCGGCTTCAAGTTCCGCACCGTCAGCCCCAAGGGCTACCGCCACGACACCGGCCAGCTCGGCAACGACGGCGTCGGCGGCACCTGGCTCTTCTTCACCGGCGTCGAGCTCCAGCAGCCGCTGTATAAAGATGTCATCTCCGGCGTCGTCTTCATCGACTCCGGCACCGTCACCAATCGCCCCGGCTTCGCGGAGTATCGCGTCGGCGTCGGCGCGGGCTTCCGAATCTCCGTCCCGCAGCTCGGTCCCGTCCCCCTCGCCTTTGACTTCGGCATCCCCCTGCTCAAGCAACCCGGCGACCAGAAGCGGCTCTTCAGCTTCACCCTCGACGTCCCCTTCAACTAACGCCCACACACGCCCGGGATGAGCGACGCTCTGGAAGCGAATCCCGTGGATCGGGGCAATCGCACGATCGACTCAGCACGCAGAGGTACACAGAGGTCGCGCAGGGGAGCGCGCAGGAGAAGTTGTGGATTTCGCTCTCGAATCTCCCCTCTTTCTGCGAACCTCCTCGGAACCCCCGCGAACCCCTGCGTGCTGGTTTCAAGGACTTTGCGTTCGCCCCCTCCCGCGGATATTCGCCCTCACAGCAGCGAGAAGCACTGCTACCATCCCCCAGGTTTGTAAAGACTAACTCAGATCAATCAGCACTAGAACGGAGTCAAATCATGAGCAATCCATCCAGTCGTCAACGGGTCAATCGTCAGTGGTTCACCGGCCTCGCCCTCATCGCCTGTCTCGCCGTCGGCGCGTACGTCAGCCGCGCCACCGCGAACGCCGCCTTCCGCGCCACGCCCCCGGCCGCGCCGGTCATCGCGATGGTGGACCTGGAGAAGGTCATCCAGTTGATGAAGGAGCGCGAGGACAAAGAAGCCGCGCTCAAGGCCCGCACCGAGGAATACAAGAACAAGCTCAAGCAGCTCCAGGATGAGGCCACCAGCGACAAGTCCAAGCTCGACGCCGAGAACCCCGGCCCCAACCAGATCGCCATGGCCAAGGCCCTGCGCGAGAAGATCTTCCGCGCCGAGTTCGAGGGCCAGTACGCCACCAAGGTCCTCGGCGAGATGCAGGGCGAGATGCTCAAGGACCTCTTCACCAAGATCAACGACACCGCCCGCGCCATCGCCAAGCGCAGCGCATACCAACTCGTCATGACCAGCGACGAGAACGCCCAGGTCAACGCCGGCGACCCCGACAGCATCAAGCGCGCCATCGCCTTCAAACGCATCCTCTACGTCGATCCCGCGATGGACATCACCAGCGACATCGTCAACGAACTCAACAACGCCTACGCCACCAGCGGCTCCGCCCCCATCACCCCCAAGAAGAAGTAACCCACCCTCCTCCGTGGCATGGGCTTCCAGCCCATGTTCCCCTCCCCATAGCATGGGCTTCCTGCCTATGTTCAGCCGCCCGAATCCCCCACAAAAAGCAACGCCCGCCCAAGATATTCAACGCTTGTGTGGCCGAGCGAATCCCGTGGATTTTCCCCCAATCCCCCTCGGCCCCGGACCACCCCCCGGGGCCGTTTTCGTTCTCCCTCTTCCCACTCCTCCGCGCTCCCCCGCGCCACCTCCCGCGAACCCCTGCGTGCTGATCTCTCCCACAATTGCCCCCCACCCCCCCTCCCTTCTCCCCACTTGTGCTTCCCCCCCCGCCACCATACACTTCTCCACACTCCTGTGAGGGCCAACTCCCGCCATGCCTCCCGCCACCTCGCACTCCCACACTTGGACTCCGCCCCCCGCGGCCGACGCCTACTGGAACGCCCTCATCCACGACAGCGGTGCGGCCGTCGCCGTCTTTGATTCCGACGGCTGGATCCAATACGCCAACCCTGTCTTCCTGCGCATGGGTGGCATCAAAACCTTCGACGAGCTCAAACGCCTCTCCATCGAGGACCGCCTCCAGCACGACATGGCCGAGGAACGCCTCCTCATCCTCCGCGATGTCCTTCGTACCGGCCGCCCGCAGATGTTCAAGGACCTCCGCCGCGGCCGCGCCCTCGTCGTCACCGCCCGCCCCTTTCCCGGCCAGCCCGGCTTCGCCCTCGCCATCTTCCGCCCCGCCGATATCCCCAACTGGGCCAGCGACGCCGAGCCCACCGACGTTGACTCCGCGCAGGTCAAGCACGTGGACGCCGGAGCGCTCTCGGTGCTCAGCGAGCGGGAGAAGGAAATCCTCGCCCTCATCGGCCAGGGCATGACCAGCGCCCAGATCGCCAAGAAACTCTGCCGCACCATCAAGACTATCGAGTGGCACCGCAGCGCCATCGCCCGCAAGCTGCACACCAAGGACCGCGTCGCGCTGGCGCAAATGGCCATCCAGGCGGGTCTCTGCTCCCCGACCTTCAAGGTCCCCATGGGCAAAGCCCGCGGCCGCGCCGGCGGCATGGCCACCGCCAAGACCTGACCACTCTCGCTTCGATCAGCTGAAACGACTGCGCCGACGCCGCGTGCCAAGCAGACCGGATACTCCGAGCAGCGAAGCGCCCGCAGGGGCGGGGATGGTGAAGGTGGCGTCGATCTGGGATCGCACATCGAAGACCTGAGTACCGCTGCTGCTTCCTGTTATCAGAATGCTGAGCGTGTAATCGCCGGTAGGCAGGGTCCCGGAAGTGGCCCCCGACGCAGAGAAGGAAAAGAGATTCGCTCCGCTCGCGTTGTTGCGCAGAAAGATTGAGTTGTTGAACTGTGCCACGCTGTTCGCGACAAGCGTCGCCTGGAACTGGTAGTCAGCGTTCCCCTCTACGTGGAAGACTGTGTCGCAGCGGTTGGAGACGGATGTGCCGAGTTGGGGAAGTGAGGATCCGTTATAGTCAATGAACGCATATCCGGAATATGAAACTCCGTTGCTTGAGAAATCAGACTGTTGGAACGACGTCACCGAAACGATTGATCCATTCGGATTAAAATTGGGCTGGCCGGACGCATTGGCCACCTGGACTTGTGCCTGCCAAGGTCCGATTGTTGGGCCTGTAAACGACATCTGTGTCTGTGGAATCGTCTCTCGATTGAGCGCCGTAACGGTACGATTTGAGCTCAAAGGCGTAACCACATCGCCGCGAGCGACGTGTGGAACCGCGGTCGTACATGCCGCGAGAACGAGTAGTTGAGCGAGCGCGTTCACGAGTGGGCCGCCAATGATCTGCGCCGGCGCGTGGCGAGAACGAGCGGCGCGAGAAGGCCAAACCCGGCCGCAGGGGCGGGGATGGTGAAGGTGGCGTCGATCTGCCTGCGGGCGTCGGCGATCTGCGAGCCGCTGGTGCCGCCGGAGATGAGGATGCTGAGCGTGTAGTCGCCGGTTGGTAACGTGCCTGAACGCATGTCTGACGCGGTTATCGAGAAGAGTGTCTGCGAAGTGGAGTTGTTGCGGAGGAAGACTGTGCTAACAGTTTCGTTGAAGAAATCCTGGCCGGAATACGCCGCCTGGAACTGATAATCGGAGTTCCCTTCCACATGGAACACCGTGTCGCAGCGGTTGGAAACGGAGGTGCCGAGTTGGGGGAGAGCGGCGAAGCTGTAATCGATAATTACAAATCCAGAAAAACTAATGCCTGCGCTCGAGAACATGGACTGCTGAGAAGACGTTACCACGACCAACGCTCCGTTGGGGTTGAAGTTTGGATCACTGAAATTCAGGTTTGAGACTTGAGCGGTTGCCTGCCAAAGGCCCACGGCCGGCCCGGTGAACGAAACCTGTGTCTGTGGAATCGTCTCTCGATTGAGCGCCGTAACGGTACGATTTGAGCTCAAAGGCGTAACCACGCCGCCCAGAACCACACCCGGCATGACAGCAATAAAACCAATATAGAATAGCACACGCAGTTTCATGGCCGGTTGACTCCAAGATAAGGAAACGACGTGTGTCCGGTGCGGGACACGCTTCCGCGTCGCTGCGAAGATGCCGCTACCCGTGCGTTCAGCGCGCGTACCTGGTCGACCACGGTGGAACGTATCAAGTCGTTGAAGTTCAAGGCGGGCGGCGTGGCCCCGGGTTTGTTGAACTCGGGGCGGGTGGCCTCACCACGGCGCACCGCGACGTGCCACCACCTTCGGGCGCGGCGCCCGAAGGTGGTGCTGGTGACCAAGGGCCGCGTGCGGAGCGGCGATCTCACATAATCCCCGCCCAGCGTACTCAAGCCATCGGATCTCCCCGGGGCAGATCGCACGGCAGATCTTCCGGATGTTGCTCGCGGGCGTGCTGTCGATTCGCCCACAAGCGGGCGACGGGTGTCCCGGTCTTTCTGCTCAGTCAACCACACTCGTGCCACCGGCTTTCGCCGCTTCGGTAAATGCTGGTGCTGCGCGCGGGAAGCTTCGGCCACGGAGACCGGGTGTGTGAGGTATGCGTGCATTCGTGGGTGCTCCGAGAGAGGAGGAGCCGAACCGGACATGTGTCACTGTATCACGAGTGGCATGAAAACCAAGGGTTGTTCAGGTGGTCCTGGCAAAACATCTGCGGCGGCGCATCGCTGGAAGACCCCTGATTCTCGTTCAACTTTCCACGCACGGCGCGTGATCCCGGCACAGTTGGTGTCGCGGCCCGTAGCCCACTATCCACAATACCACAATTTATCCATTTACAACCCCAATCGCCCCAAGCACTTACCACTAATATCCAAAAATCCACCAAACCCCTCTTGCATATCCGCACAAAGACCGTATATTGTCCCTGGGTCGCGGCTGCCGCCGCACCGTTCCGGGGTATCGGCGCACGACGCGCTAAGGGGGTTCACATGTCCGCATTCGCACTCAGGCACAACGACAACACGTCCTACGCCGCCCGCGCCGCCGCCGCTGGCCCTGACCTCAAACTCTCCTCGGGCGCCGCGGCCGCCCCCGCCCCCACATACATCTACAACCCCGTCACCGAGCCCGGCCTCCTCCCGCCCGGCATCACCAAAGCCCCGCCCACCATCGGCGCGCTCACCTTCGATCCACCCGAAGAGATCACCGCCAAAATCATCCACGACCTCGCGCGTCCCGAAGCATCCATGATGGACATCGCCGAGCGAGCCAGCACGACCATTGAGGCCCTCACGCTCTGGATGTCCCGCCCAGACATCTCCGCGCGGCTGGATGCCATCGAGTCGGCCTACGCCCGCCACGTCCGTCTCAACATCGCTAGCTGTACCCCCGCCATCATTGATGCCACCGCGCGCATCATTACCGAGTATCACCACAACGAATCCGATTTCCCCCGCCGCACCTCCGACCCCAAAGCGTTCTCCCTCGCCTGCCGCGCCCGCGAAATCGCCCTCGACGCCTGCAAAATCCTCCTCAAACTCAAACGCGAACACACCCCACCCATGCGCGCACCAAACCGTGACACCCACCGTGCCACCGACTTTTGCCGCCCTGGGCAAACGTCGGTGCCGTCAACCAGTCGCGCCGACCAAACCCCCGAATCTCAGCTCGCCCAGACTCATCGCGCCCCCGAACTTCGCCCAACTGAAAAACACAACTCAGACAACAACACCGCGCCCTTCAGGCCCGGAGGGCCGCAAGTCCCTTGCCGTGGGCGTCAGCCCACGGAACAGATGAACCCGGAATCTCTTCGCGATCATCCTTCCGAGCCCTGGAAGGGCGACACTCTGCCGCGAACCAATCGCGAGCCCCAATCCCCCGACTCCATCCTGACCGAAGCCCTCACCCACCTCTCGCGCACGACTACCGCATCACCGTATCCATCTGCTTCTTCTCCGCCGCCGACGCCCCCTCCACCGGAATCTCCTTGATCATGTTGTCGATGATCGCGTCCGTCGTCACCTGATCCGCCTCCGCATTGAAGTTCGTCAGAATCCGGTGCCGCAGCACCGGCTTGGCGATCTCGCGGATGTGCTCCGGCGTGACATGGAACGAGCCCGTCAGAATCGCCCGCGCCTTCGCCGCCAGAATCAAATACTCGCTCGCCCGCGGCCCCGCGCCCCACCCAACATAACTCTTCACCAGCTTCGGCCGCTCAATCCCGCCCTCCATCGGCTCCCCGATCCGCGTCGCGCGCACCAGCCGAATCGCGTATCGAATCACATGATCCGCCACCGGGCACGTCCGCACCAGGTCCTGCACCGCGAGAATCTCCTGCGCCGTCAACACCGGCTCCGGCGTCCCGCGTTTTCCAGATGTCGTGCGCCGCACGATTTCCATTTCATCATCCGCGCTCGGATAGGAGATGCGCACATTGAACATGAACCGGTCCAGCTGCGCCTCGGGCAACGGATACGTGCCCTCCTGCTCGATCGGGTTCTGCGTCGCCAGCACGAAAAATGGCTGCGGCAGCTTGTGCTGCATCCCGCCCACCGTCACCTGGTGCTCCTGCATCGCCTCCAAAAGTGCCGCCTGCGTCTTCGGCGGCGTCCGGTTGATCTCGTCCGCCAGAATCACGTTCGCGAAGATCGGCCCCTTCACGAACCGCAACTCGCGCACCCCCGTCGCCTTGTCCTCCTCGATCACCTCCGTGCCCGTGATGTCCGATGGCATCAGGTCCGGCGTGAACTGGACGCGAGAGAACCCCAGCGAGAGCGTCTTCGAGATCGTCGAGATCAACAGTGTCTTCGCCAGCCCCGGCACGCCCTCCACCAGCGCGTGTCCGCGGCAGAACATCGCCATCAGCAGTTGGTCCACCACCGCGTCCTGCCCCACAATCACCTTGTGTATCTGCTCCCGCACCCGGTCATACGCCGCGCGCACCTGTGCCACCGCCTGCTGCGGATCAGTTGCGGCGGTCGGAGCGGGAGAATGTGCAAGCGGATCGGGCATGGGAACTCCTCAAAGATGGCGCGTGTCGATGGTAGACGATCGGTCAGAACTCTACCGGGCCTGCGTGCCGCGGCTGCAAGTGGCTCGCATCGCATGGATATCGGAAGCAGCATGGGCTGGAAAGCCCATGCCACCAAGGCAAAAAAACACGATCGCCCGGGAAGGTGTCCTGCTCCCGGGCGATCGCGTAAAGAGGTTGTAGTTCGTGTCGGCCGCCGCGCCGGATCAGGACTTCGGTTCTTCCTTCTTCGGTGTCGTCGCGGGTGTCGGGGGTGCGTTCCGCTGCTCCATCATCCGCTGCATCATCTCTTCCATCTTCTTCATGCGATCTTCCATGACGCGGTTGAGATCGATCATGTTGCGCCCGCCCGCCGCGTCGCCCATCATCTGCTCGTGCAGCCGCTTCACCTGCTCATCAGACCGCTGCGCCTGCTCCTTGTAGCGTTCCGCGAGTTCTTCCAGTCGCTTGGCCATGCCCTCCTGGTCCGCGCCGCTGCGCCCCCAAAGCGTGATGGACTTGCTGGGTTGCCCCGGCGCACCGGGCACCGTCGCGACAAACGGGTTTCCGCCACCCGTGCTCCAGCGCCAGTTCGTCGCCGCGCCCGGATCATTCGGATCGCCCGCGATCGCCACCGCCGACGGCGAACTCGCCGACGCCGCGATCGAGTTGACCTTCGCGCTCTCGAGCTTCTGCTCGTCGTACTTCTCAACTGTGATGGTCACGGTCTTCTTCACGCCGCGATGGATGACGTCCAGCGCGATGCTCTTGCCCGGCTCCGTCTCACGCAGCGACTTGCGCACCAGCTCCGGCGAAGCTGGCAGCTTGCCGTTGATCGCCACCACGATGTCGTACGGCTCCAACCCGGCCTGCGCCGCGGGAAGGCCTTCATACACAGCACTGATGAGCGTGGTCTCGTCTTCCTTGAGCCCCAGATGGCCGCGCAGCGAGGAGTCGGGTTCAACCAGTTGCACGCCGACCATCACCTTCGGCGCATCCATGCTCATGTGTACGGTGCGATCGCTCGGGCCGGCGATGGAGATGCGCCCGCCGCGCGTGGTGAGGCCGTTCAGCGAACCAAACGAGCGGGGAAACGCGGTCGTGCCCGCGCGGACGATCGGATCCGCGCCCGGCACCGTCGTCTCAAAGAGCGTCTCCCCCTTGTCATCCTTGATGCGCACCGATCCGTTCTTCTGGATGATGCGATCCTCCGGTACGGGCGTGCCATCCACATCCGCGGCGATCTTGCCGTCCTTGCTACTCACCGAGATGGTGCGCCCATCCACCGACTGCGTCATCGACCACGACGACGAGACCGATGTGAACGATTGGATCGGCGTCGGCGGTGCGGGCGGCGCGGCGGGCGCGACCGGATCAACCGGCGCGCTCTGCGCGATCGCCGTTCCCGCCAGCGCCAGCGCGGCGGACGCGGACCAACAGGTGTGTGCAATACGAGAGATGTGCATCATGACTCAAACTCCCTTGAACTGTGCGGCCGTCTGGGGCCGCGGTGGTCGGACACCACATTGGAAAAACACATGGAACCAACACGCGAAACGCAGCACCGGCGTGCGCTACTCCGTCCGCCCGGCACGCCCGGAGATGTTCACCTTCACCGGGATCAACTTGCCCGTTTCGTCCTGCGCGAAGCGCAGAAGATTGTCCACGCGGGCACGCTCGACGAACTGCCTCACATAGACGACCTCGTAGCCCTGACCCGTCGTCGCGGGCGAAGATTCCAGCAGAACAGGCACTTCCGCGATAAAGCGACCATCGCGCTTGCCCTGGTCGCGATAGAGCTGGAGTGCATCATCGGAGGAATCGACCTTGAAGTAGCCGGCGGGGATGCCCGCGACGCTCGCGCCGCCGGTGCTCTTGCCGGCGCCGAGGGTGTACTGGCCGCCGTTCATACCCAGCCACGCGAGCGCGATCGCGGCCGCCGCGGCCCAGCCGCCGTACTGACGGATGCGATATGCGGGCGAGCTCGGCTGCGTGCGATGCAGGAAGGCGTCGGCCGCGTCGCGCGAGGGGAGATCGACGCGGTCCGCCGCGTGCAGCGCGACGCCGACGGCCAACGCGAGCGACTGATGATCGCGCTGCGCCTGCGCCAGGTGCTTCCACGCGCCGGGCGACCGCTCGGCGAGCGCGCCGAACGCGTTCCAGTCCGATTGCGTCGCCTCGCCATCGGCGATGCGGCTGATGAGCAAGTCGATCTGCTCATCGGGCGAGGGAGTGGAAAGGTTGGTGGTGTTGGTGTTGATACTCATGATCGGTTTCCTCCAGCCCGTGTCGATTGGGCGCGAGCCGGGTCAGTTCGAGCCGGTTCTTCTGCGTTTTCATCAGCGGGCTTCGGCCCCAGCCCCGCCTGCACGGCGCGCTCGCGGAGCATCTTGCGTGCCCGCGCGATGCGGGTCTCGATCGTCGTGTCGGGCAGGCCCATCACATCGCCGATCTGCTTATACGACATGTCCTGCACACACTTGAGCAGGAGCGGTTCGCGGTATCCATCGGGAAGGTCGGCGGCGAGGGCCATCAGGCCGCGCCCCTCTTGCATCGCGGGCGATGCGTTGTCGTGTGAGCGTTCATGCTCGCGCTGTCCGGACAGGCCGACGAGCTTGAGCCATCCGGACTTGCGGACTTGCCTACGGCGCGCCGTGGTCTTGGCGATGCTCATGGCGACAGCGCGGAGCCACGGCTTAAAGGCCGCTTCATCACGCAATCCCGAGATCTTCGCCACCACGGCCACGGCAACCTCCTGCAATAAGTCGTCCACTTCCGCATCCCGCGGCATGTGCGCGATGAGCACCGCCGCGACCCAGCGCCGGTGGCGGTTCCAGAGTTCGCGCAATGCGGCATCGTCGCCGCGGATCGCGTCGCGCACCAGCGATAGGTCTTCGCCCGAATCACCGGCGGTAGAAGCCGGGAACGGGCTTGCGGGATCACCCACATGGCACCTCTTTGACAAACACCAAGACGTGCAAGGAGACGGATTCCGTCACACTTCCGTGGCATGGGCGTCCCGCCCATGTTCGGGCCTTGTGCTTCCGTGGCATGGGCCTCCGACCCATGTTCTGTATTCATGCATATCGGACCGAGTGTCTCCGGGTTCGTTGTAAGCGATGCGGACCGTACTTGGACGAAACAAAGCACATGGGCGGGACGCCCATGCCGCGGAATCACCCTTCCAGCACACGAACGGGCGTACGCTCAACGCTTGGCGAGGCGGGCAGCCGAGATAGCGGGAGAATCAGGCGTCCGGCTCGGAGAGCCGGACCCACCCAAGAGTGAAGCATGGCGAAGAACAGCAACGACAAGCCAATGGCCATCGGCGAGCATCTGGAGGAGCTGCGCAAGCGGGTCTTTCTGTCGATGGTCGGCGTGCTGCCGATCTTCTGCGTCGGGCTGTACTTCGGCGGGGACATACTGAACATCATCGTCTGGCCGCTGGAGCACGCGCTGATCGAGAAGGGCGTCGCCGGTGGGATGCAGACCACGACGCTGCTCGAAGGGTTTCTGAACTATCTGAAGATCGCGGGCGTGTTGGCGGCGGTGGTGGGCGGGCCGTGGATCGTGTTTCAGTTGTGGAAGTTCATCGCGCCGGGGCTGTATGCCAAGGAGAAGCGGTTCTTCTACATCCTCTCGCCGATGAGCATCGTGCTGACGGCGGCGGGCGTGACGTTCATGTACTACGTCATGCTCCCGTTCGTGCTGTTCTTCTTTGTTCACTTCAACGACACGCTGATTGCGCGCCCGCCCGCGTCGGTGGTGCAGCGGGCGCCGGGGATGATCGTGCCGCTGCTGCCGCAGTTCAAGGGCGATCCGGCCGCGCCGCGCCCGGGGGAGATGTGGCTGAACACGCAGCGCTACGCGGTGCGTGTGGCGGTGCCGAATGCAGCGGCGAAGAACGAGGAGGAGGTTCGGACCATGCCGCCGCGGGTGATGAACCTGCCGCTGCAAGGGGACTCGTTTGTGGTGCAGCAGTACAAGATAGGCGAGTATGTGAATCTGGTGCTGACATTGGCGTTCGCGTTCGCGCTGACGTTTCAGACCCCGGTGGTGGTGCTGCTGCTGGGGTGGATCGGGGTCATCGATCCGAAGACGGTGGGCAAGTATCGCAAGTGGGCTCTCTTAGCGTGCGCGGGCATCTCGGCGATCGTCACGCCGCCGGACATCTTCAGCATGATCTGCATGTTGGTCCCAATGTACATGCTCTTCGAGCTGGGCATCCTGCTGCTGCGGCTGATGCCGGCGCGGAAGGTGGCGGCGGGAACGATTCTGTCGCGCGGCACGGAGACGCGGGATGGGGCGAGCCCGGGCGGGGACGACCCGACGGCGCGACCGGATCATCAGTAGAAGAAGAACTCGCTGCGGATGGCCGCGGAGGGGCGCGGAGAGCGCGGAGGGGAATGGGGACAGGAAGGTGGTGCGCGTGGAACAGCACACGGCGGTGGATGTGAAGATGATGGAGCGCGCGCTGGAGCTGGCGCGGCTGGCGGCGAGCGTCGAGGAGATACCTGTCGGCGCGGTGGTGTATGAGACGGCGACGGGGACGATCATCGGCGAGGGGTACAACCTGCGGCACACACAGCGCGATCCGAGCGCGCACGCGGAACTGATTGCGATCCGAGCCGCGGCCAAGAGCGCGGGAGACTGGCGGCTGGACCACTGCACGCTGGTGGTGACGCTCGAACCCTGCCCGATGTGCGCCGGGCTGATCGTCAACGCGCGGCTGGGGCGGGTGGTGTATGGATGCACCGACCCGAAGGCCGGCGCGTGCGACACGCTGATGCGACTGACGGCGGACCCGAGATTGAACCACCGCGTGGAGCCGATCGGGGGTGTGCTGGCGGGGGAGAGCGCGGAGCTGCTTCGGGCGTTCTTTCGGGAGCGGAGGAGGGGGAGTGGTGCGTGATCAGCCCGTTTGCGCCGACTTGCCACTCCATCTCTTTGCCAATACCCAGAGCGAACACGTCAGGAGAAGTCCTATGCCGCAGAGGACAATTGTTTTCCACGGGCCGCGCGAGGGGAGCGTGCTGGGTGAAATGCGAGCGGGCGTTGCCAGTGAGTTGTCCGGCATCACTTCCATGACGTTGTTGAGTGTAAGGTTGCGATCCGCGTCAAAGATCAACACATCCTGCGGCAGTGACTCGGCGGGTTTGAGCTCCGCACTGGTCAACTCCTCGATGTGGGTGAGGCGTATCTCACTCCTGATCGTGCCTGATTTGACTCCGGCCTCGAACTGAATCAGCGCGGGATGGTGGCGTCCGGAGGCGAGGGGTTTGTAATCCAGGTACTTCCATTGGGAGTAGCCGGAATGATCGGTTCGCTCGGAGCGAGCGGAGACGATGGTCAGGTCGGATGGTCGAAAGGAGACGCTGATCGTGGACTTTTCGTGAGCGGAGTTGAAGGAGTACACGATCAGGTCGTCTGCGGCTTCGGAGTGAAGTCCTCCGGGTTCGATCAAGCCGCGGCGGAGAGATCGGAACCAGCAGAGCGGTGTGACATGCGGCTCCGTGGCGTCGTACCCCCGCAGCACGAAGCCCCGAGCGAGCGATGCCTTCTTGAAGGAGGGCTCGTATAAAAGGCAATATTCCGGACCCATCCAGCGGTATTGCACCAAGCTCCAGCCGATCGCTTGCGGCCCGGTGAACAGACGTGACTCTGCGCCGATTGGATAGCAAGACATTTCGGCGCGTTGGTCCGGATTCGATTCGAATCGCTCGCTCGCAGCGTTCAATCCCCACACATCGGCGGTCAAGAAGACCGCGGGCGGAAAGTTCCAGGAATCTGGTTGCGGACATGTGGTCGCGTTCTGCGCGAAGGCGACGGGCGAATGCAATAGCCACATGACCATCACAAGCAGAGCTTCGCGGGCAGTTGTCAAACGAGTTCCCCTAGTCGGACTGGCGATGTTGGTTACCAGAAGTAGCAGCTCAGTGCCGGGGTACACGAAGTTCGGGTCACGCTCATGAAGGCCATGGTCTGACGCGCTACAGGCGTGCCATTGGTGCAGCAGGCGCCACCGGCGGTTGTTCCGCCGGAGTACTCTGTGCACGCTGAAGTGACAGTCCAGCATGGGCAGTTATAGTATCCGTCGTACCACAAGTTGGTACATGAATCGCTGTTGGGACAGACGTAATAGGCGTTGCAGCTCCCGGTGCAGCCGGTGGGGGTTTTTTCGTTGTTCCCTCAAGCCCCGAAAGAAAGAGCCAGCAAGCCATAGCGCCGGGTGCGGCCCAACTGAGGAGTGCAGAGTGAAGAGCACCTGGAGAATCCGTTGCTGAGCTTTCATGGATCGTCCTTTCAGGCGGACGTTCGTGGGGGAGGCCGATATGGACACTGGCACAAAATATTGTCTGGGGGGGTGAAATGTCAAATGAGTTCCACAAATTTCTTACAAAGCGGCTACCCTATTTGCATGAGCACACCCACCACCAAACGCGCCGTGACGCTGGTTGAGGTTTTGGTGGTGATTGCGATAGTGGCGATTCTGGTTGGGCTGGTGGTTCCGGTGTTGAGAGATGGGCGGGAGGTGGCACGTCGCTCCGTGTGTGAGCGGCGAGTTGCGTCGCACATGACAGTGCTTGCCGCGTATGCAGCGGACCACTCGGATGCGTGGCCGTTTCCGTTTGACAAGGATCGTTGCGAGCCGCGTGCGCTGGTTGACGGCACGGCTCTGCGATCTACTACGGTGTATGAGTCTGGTGCTTCACTCTGGCAGTATCCGGTGCTGGAGGCGTACGGCGGGCGCGGATTTCACGAATCGCTTATTTGTCCTTCGGATCGGAAGACCAGAGCGGATGCACACCGGGCGATCGCGTCGTTTGGTGGCGATGAGACTTCGGTGCGCATGCCGCTGACGTATTTCATGTCGATGGCGATGATCCTCTCGCCGGAGGCCCTGGAGCCGAACCACCCTTCGATCAACGCGAAGTATCATGTTGGGCAGACGATGGCGAGCGTGCAGTTCACGTCGCGCAAGGCGGCGATCGTCGAGGTGCGACCTGTTCACGACTTCGAGTACGACCAGGATACCGGGGTCACGTTTCTGAATCGGTCGTATCTCACGGTGGTCGCGGCGGCGGACGGGTCTGCGGGGGCGAAACAGAGCAGCGTGTTTGTGCCCGGAGTCGTGTTCGATTCGAGCGTGCAAGGGGTGGAGCGAGAATCGAGAGCGTCCGGCGTTCGATTGATCTACACGCCGTATGGGGTGCGGGGGCGCGATTGGTAGGTCGTGCGCAGGTGCGGACGCACCGACGTTCGCCGAAGCGGCGAAAGTCGGTGGCACGGAGTCGGGGGTATGGCGCGGTCTCTACAATCAAACAATGAGCACGACACACACATCCGGTTCGATTGCGCAGGCGGTGGGCGGGCGGCTGGTGGGGCGCGGCGATCTGGCGATCGCGGATTTGGCTTCGATGGATCAGGCGGGGCCGGGGTCGCTGACGTTTATTCGAGACGCGGGGTTTGCGAGCAAGTGGGGGGCGGCGAAAGCGGGGACCGCGCTGGTGTCAGAGCGGGTCGAGGTGAAGGGGCATGATGAGCACGCGCGTGCGCTGATCTATGTGACGGACGCGGACCTGGCGATGGTGCGGGTGCTGGCGATGTTCGAGCGCAAGCAGGAGGGGCCAGCGGCGGGGGTACACGCGACGGCGATTGTTGATCCGACGGCCACGATCGCGGCGACGGCGCGGGTGGGGGCGTATTGCATCATCGGGGCGCGGTCGGTGATCGCGGATCATGTGACGCTCATGGCGCGGGTGACAATCGGCGCGGAGGTGGCGATCGGGCCGGGATCGACGCTGTATCCGGGCGTGGTGATCTACGACCGCTGCACGATCGGGGCGCAGACGATCCTGCACGCGAACACGACGATCGGCGCGGACGGATTCGGGTATCGACCGGACCCGGAGGGGCGCGGGCTTATCAAGGTGCCGCATGTGGGGACGGTGCGGATCGGCAACGGCGTGGAGATTGGCGCGGGGTCGTGCGTGGACCGGGGCAAGTTCGGCGCGACGGTGATCGGGGATGGGGCGAAGCTCGACAATCTGGTACAGATCGCGCACAACGCGCGGGTGGGGCGGTGCGCGATCATCTGCGGCTTGTCGGGACTTGCGGGGAGCGTGACGGTGGGAGATGGCGCGCAGATTGGCGGCGCGGTGGGTGTGACGGACAGCGTGAACATCGGCGCGGGCGCGAAGATCGGGGCCAAGAGCGGGGTGATGTGCGATGTGCCGGCGGGGGAGGCGTGGACGGGATTGCCAGCCGCGCCGCACCGCAAACAGATGCGGACCTGGTCCGCAGTCAAGCACCTGCCGGAGGTGCTGCGGGAGCTGAGGAAGCGCGGCTTAGAGAGCGGCGATCAGGGCTCACGCGGGTTCAACTAAGAGCGCGTGCGGCAACTGGACGTTTGCGACAATCGTGCATGTGTCGCGATTGGGTGCGTGCCGAAAAGGGCTGTGTCCCAAGTGGCCGCGTCTTGCAATCAGGCGTGCTGAGTTTTGGATACGGGCGTCGGGGCTGGGGCTGGGGTTGGCTTGACGGACTGCGGCGGGGGGATGGCACCGGAGGCGATGCGGGAGAGTTTGTCGCGGTAGAGCAGCTCGATTATGTATTCGTAGATGGACATCATGTTGGCCATGTGCAGACCGGCGAAGCCGTCGAGGATGCCCAGCCGGAGGAAGTACATGTAGAAGAAGCGGAGCACGGGCTTGAGGGGCGTGCGCGGCCAGACCTCGCGGCGGAGGTATTGGCGGTAGCGGAGGGTGTGGCGGAAGAGTTGTTGCGCGCTGGCACCGGCTTCGAGGCCCTGGTTGAGCTTGACCCACTCGTCGGATTCGAGATCGGCGTAGCGGATGTGCTTGCGGATCCATTCGTGGACGGACTCGCCGCGGATGTGCAGCATCTCGTGGCGGAGGTAGTCGGTGGGGCCGTCGCAGACCATGTGCTCGTGGACGGAGCGGTCCTCGTAGCGGCAGGTGCCGCGGCGGAAGAAGCGGAGATTCCAGGAGGGATAGAGGCCGCCGTGGCGGATGGCGCGGCCCATGAAGAGGACGACGCGGTTGACGAAGTAGCCGTCGGCGTGGCTGGGATCGTCGATGGTGGCGAGGACCTCCTTGCGGAGCAGCGGGGTGATGCGCTCGTCGGCGTCGAGGATGAAGACCCAGTCGCCCTTGAAGGGAAGTTTCTCGAGTCCCCAGTTTTTCTGACCGGCGTAGCCGAGGAATTTTTGTTCAACGACGGTGGCACCGGCGTCGCGGGCGATCTGCTGGGTGCCGTCGGTGGAGAAGGAGTCGAGCACGAAGACGGGACCGAGGGCGAGGGCGTTCTGGACGGTGTCGCGGATGACGGCGGACTCATTGAGGGTGGGGATGAGAATCTCGACGCGGCCACCGGAGGCGTTGACGATTCCGGCGGGGTTGTGCGGGCCGCGGGGGCCGAGGGAGAAGGGGGGTGAGGAGGTGGATGGCGTGATGCTCATCGGGCACCTCCTTCGCGGAGCATCTTCTCGACGAGGGCGTTGGTGGCGGGCGCCCAGGAGTGGGCGCGTTCCTTGATTTTGAGCTCGGTCCAGTATTCGTAAGAGGAGATCATGGCGCAGTAGCGGAAGCCGGCGACGCCGTCGAGGAGGCCCAGCCGGAGGAAATAGTTATACAGGAAACGCCAGAGGGCGCGGCCATGCAGGAAGTAGGACATGTTCTTCCAGGCGCGGCGTTTGGAGACGTGGTCGCCGGACCAGAGGTGGGAGAGTGGCGGGCGGCCGTGGGAGCGGATGAGGATGGCCTCGTCGCCCTCGCGGCTGGAGTAGTCGTTGTGTTTGTAGAACCACTCGAGAAGGCCCTTGGAGAAGTTGTAGTGCATGTAGGGTGCGAGGAGGACGCCGATGGCGCCGGTGGTGTCCTCGCGCTGGCCGTGGCCGAAGTCCATGAAGCGGCACTGGCCGTACTTGAAGAGGCGGACCTGGTAGGAGGGATAGCCGCCAGACCACTTGAGCCACTTGCCCATGAGGATCATCTTACTGGGGCACTGGTAGCAGGTGACAGCGGACTTGTTGCCGTCGGGACCGAGGAGGTCGAGCATCTCGGTGAGGAGTTCGGGAGTGATGCGCTCGTCGGCGTCGAGGTGGAAGTGCCAGGGGTGCTTGCAGGGGATGTGATCGATGGCCCAGTTGCGCTGGTCGCCGAAGGACTTGAACTTGTTGACGTGGACGGTGGCGCCCATGGAGTGGGCGATCTGGCAGGTGCGGTCATTGGAGCCGGAGTCCAGGACGTGGATGTCGTCGCACCAGGCGCAACTGGCGATGCAGTCGCGGATGTTCAGTTCTTCGTTGTAGGTGAGGATGACGACGGAGACGGGGATGGTGCCGGGGGGAGAGCCGTTGGGGGAAAGGACGTCGCGCTGGCCGGTTGTGGGCGCGGTGCCGACAACGGCCTGGTTTGTGGAAGCGTTCGTGGCGTGCTCGGTCGCTGCGGTCATGCTCGCGGGTCTCGTGTGTACGGTAGGTGGAGGTTCGTAGGACACAATCGGCGGGATTGGCGATGTTCTTCCTGGAACTCGGACGGGATCAGAATCGTTGAGTGGTAGGCGATTGCGAATGAAGAAACACCCGTCCAAGAGCCGAAAGAGTATCCGTACGTGAACGCTTCGACCCCTCCAGCCCGAACGACGCTGCCGCCGCGCGAGGGCGCGCCTGCGCGGGTGTTCTTTCGGCTGGATCTGAGCAGGGGTGCGCCGTACTCGGGCGGGGAGTATGTGAAGAAGGCTTTGTGGCGCGTCGTGCAGGGGACGCTCTTCCGGGTGGCGCGGCCGCGGTGGCGGGCGAAACTGCTGAACCTGTTTGGCGCGGAGATCGATGCGACGGCGCATTTCCGGGGCACGGTGCGGGTGCATCATCCGTGGCTGCTGCGGGTAGGGCGATACTCGAGTTTGGGGGATGGGGTACAGGTGTACAACCTCGGGCCGGTGGTGGTGGGGGAGCACACGAGCATCTCGCAGGGGGTGCATCTGTGCGCGGGGACGCACGATTACAAGCAGCCGTCGATGCCGCTGGTGCGTTCGGCGATCGTGATCGGGTCGGGGGTGTGGGTGTGCGCGGACGCGTTTATCGGGCCGGGGGTGCGGGTGGGAGACAACAGCGTGGTGGCGGCTCGTGCGGTGGTGGTGGGGGATGTGGAGGCGGGGGTGATTGTGGGGGGGAATCCGGCGCGGATGGTGAAGCCGCGCCCTATGCCGAACCGATCCGAAGCGGCCCCGGGGCGTGGCCTGGGCGTGTAGGGCGGGGACGGCGCATAACCTCCCGCACTTGTGACTGATTGAGACGTATGATGACATCGATCCGCTCGTACACATCCGTCAACGAACGTGCCGCGTGGTTCATAGACTTTGTGCGCCTGTATCGCGGGACGGCGCGGAATCGGCGGGAGATGCCGGCGCATGTGGCGCGGGTGGTGGGGGCGGTGCGGGCGGCGGCCGCGCAGGTGCGCGCAGCGGCGGGCGTGGAGCTGCGGGGGCTGAAGATGCTGGAGATCGGGGTGGGGCAACTGCCGCGGCAGATGGGCGTGTTCGCGGTGGACAACGAGGTGGTGGGGATCGATCTGGACGTGATACCTCGGGGGTTTGATCCGGCGGGGTACGCGGCGATGCTGAGGACGAATGGGGCGAAGCGGGTGGCGAAGACGCTGGCGCGGAAGGCGATGGGGTTTGATCGGGCGTTCATGGGCGAGCTGGCGCGGCAGCTCAAGGTGGCGACGATTGCACCGCTGCGCGTGGAGCAGATGGACGCTACGAAGCTGGGATACGCGGACAACAGCTTTGACTTTGTGTATTCGTTCGATGTGTTCGAGCATTTTCCGGAGCCGGGGCCGGCGCTGCGCGAGGCGGCGCGGGTGCTTCGGCCGGGGGGCGTGTGCTACACGTCGCTGCACCCGATCACGACGGAGGATGGGTTCCACGATCTGCGGATCATCGGTGGGGACCGGGAGGGGATTCCGCACTGGGCGCATCTTCGCGCGGCGCACGCGGGGGGCGTGAGCGCGAGCGCGTATCTGAACGCGATCCGGGTGGCGGAATGGCGGGAGATTATTCTGGCGGCGCATCCGGGATCGCACATCGAGCTGACAACGCGACCGGATGAGAGTGCGCTGCGGAAGGAACTGATTGCGCTACGGAGCGCGGGGGAGCTGGCGGAGTATTCTGATGAGGAACTGGTGTGTGACCGGCTCATTGCGGTGTGGAAGAAGCCGGGTTCCGGGGCGGGCACTCACTAGAAGCGGGGCTTGTGCGCATCATCCATTATCACAGCTCGATGGACCTCAAGGATGGCGGCGTGGTGCGCGTCGTGCTGGATCTGTGTCCGGCGCTGGTGGTGGCGGGGCACAGCGTGACGCTGCTGACGTGCAACGCGGCAGATGTGTTCGTAGGGCCGGGTGTGACGATTGGGGCGGGGACGCTGGTGGGAGCGCGGTCGAATGTGTTTACGGATTTGCCGGCGAACGTGGTGGCGGTGGGGTCGCCGGCGCGGGCGGTGAGGCCGCGGGTGTTCGCGGCGAATGAAGAATCGATGCCGGTGCCGGAGCTTGCCCGGTGACATCACTGCGCATCGTTCACTACCTGAGCTCGATGGACCTGAAGGATGGCGGGGTGGTGCGCGCTGTGCTGGATCTGTGTCCCGCGCTGGTGGCGGCGGGGCACAGCGTGACGCTGCTGACATGCAATGACGCGGATGTGCCGAGGGAGTGGAAGAGTGCGCGGCGGTGGGAGACGGGTGGGCCAGCGAGCGTGCTGCTGCCTCGACCGACGCTGCCGGGGGGGCTGCTGGGCGGAGCGGCGCGGGTGGCGGCGAAGACGGTGATCGCGGGCGCGGATGTGGTGCATCTGCACGCGATGTGGATTCCGTCCAACGATCAGATCGCCAGTGATTGCCGCGGTATGGGGAAGCCGTACATCATCAGTCCACACGGGATGCTGGACGATTGGTGCATGGCGCAGAAGGGACTGAAGAAGCGGATCTATCACGCGCTGATGGAGAAGCGGACGCTGGAACGTGCGGCGGCGGTGCATTGCACGGCGGAGGCGGAGCTGACGCAGGCGCGAAAGTGGTTTCGCGGCGGGGTGGGCGCGGTGGTGCCGCTGCCGTTTGATCTGACGGACTATCGGGAGTTGCCGGGGCCGGAGCTGGCGCGGGCGAAGTTCGGGCTGCGGGCGGACGAGCCGACGCTGTTGTTTCTCAGTCGATTGCACACGAAGAAGGGGGTGGGAACGCTGGTGCGAGCGGTCCACGCACTGCGGGAGCGCGGGCGGTCGGTGCGGCTGGTGATCGCGGGGGGCGGAGACGCGGCGTACGAGCGCGAGCTGCGGGGGATAGTGGAAGAGTTGAAACTCGGGGATCGCGTGTTGTTTGCGGGGTTTGTGCGCGGGAAGGAGAAGGTCTCGCTGTATCAAGCGGCAGATGCGTTTGTGCTGCCGTCGAGCCAGGAGAACTTCGGGTATGTGGTGGTGGAGGCGATGGCGGCGCGGATACCCGTGATCACGACGCGCGGGGTGGCGCTCTGGCCAGAGCTTGAAAGGGAGCGTGCGGCGGTGCTGGTGGAGCCGATCGTTGAGCCGCTGTGCGCGGCGATTGTGGGGGTGCTGGATGATCCGGCAGGGTCGCGGGCCATGGCGGAGCGCGGGCGGGCGTGGTGCATGAGGGAGCTGGACCCGGTACGTATCATCGCGGGCTTTGTGGAGATGTACGAGAAGGCAATAGCGGGGGCGAAGCGTTAGGAGCGGAGCACGGATGCGCGTGGCGATTGTGTGGCATTCTGTGTCGGGATATATGGCCGCGTGCTGGCGCGCGTTGGCGGCGACGATGGGGGATGATCTGTTGGTGGTGACGCAGCGGCCGGACCCGAAGGGAGCGACGCCGTTTGATCCGGCGCTGGTGCGGGGCGTGCATATTGAGATGGTCGATCCGGCGAAACTGAATGATCCGGCGGGCGTGCTGGACATTGTGGCGGCGCACACCCCCGATGTGATTGTGCTGAACGGGTGGTTTGTGCCGGCATTTGTCGCGCTGGCGACATCGCCGCGGCTGGCAAATGCGCGGACCATCATGGCGATTGATAGGCCGCGGGAGGGGTGGCTGAAGGACACGGCGAACAAGCTGCGGCATGGGTCGCTGGTGCGGCGGTGTGATTTGTTGTTTGTGACCGGTGAGCGGTGCTATCAGTTTGCGCGGTTTCTGGGGGTCGCGGAATCGCGGATTCGGCGCGGGACGTACGGGGTGGATGTGGAGTCGCTCGCCGGTTCGCTTGAGAAGCGTCTGGCCCGCGGCGGGGGATGGCCGCGGTCGTTCTTGTATATGGGGCGTTACGACCCGGTGAAGGGGCTGGATGTATTGGTGGAGGGGTACAAGCGGTATCGGAGCGCGGTGAGCGATCCGTGGCCGCTGGTGTGCTGCGGGAAGGGGCCGCTGGGGGAGTTGCTGCGTGGCGTGGAGGGGATTGCGGATCGAGGGTTTGTGCAACCGGCAGATCAGCCCGCGCTGCTGGCGGAGCAGGGGGTGTTCGTGATGGCGAGCCGGTTTGATCCGTGGCCGCTGGTGGTGGTGGAGGCGTGTGCGGCGGGATTGCCGGTGGTGTGTACGAACGCGTGCGGCTCCGGGGTGGAGCTGGTGCGGGTGTATTACAGCGGGTTGCAGACGGCGACAGGGGACGCGGAATCACAGGCGAGCACGATGCGATGGATGCACGAGCATCATACGGAGTTGCCGGAGATGGGGCGGCGCGGGCGGGAGCTGGCGCGAGCGTATTCGGCGCAGGCGTGGGCGGTGCGATGGAGGGCGGCGTTTGTGGATGTGATGGGGATGTGAAGCCAGCGGCGGCGGCTTACTCGTGGGCGAGTGAGGCGCCGTCGAGTTCGCCGTACTCGGCGTGCTCGTCGGGGTGCATGTAGTCGTACGCGTGTTCCTGGTTGTAGGTGATCTCGTGGCGGATCCAGACGCCGATGGCGGCGAAGACCAGGAGCATGAGCTGGGGGATGAAGCTTCGGGCGAGGAGATAGCCCTCGAAGAAAGCACCGGCGAAGAACATGGCGTTGAAGGCGATGAAGATGTCCACGAGCGGTCGGTGCTCGGCTGGGAGCCAGCGTTTGCGGGCGTTGAGCTGGAAGCACTGCCAGATGCTGAAGACGAGCAGGGTGATGACGAGGAAGAAGTAGAGGATGCCGTAGGCGGAGAGGGAGCCGAGGTAGCTGTTCTCGGTGCCAACCTCGCCGCCGCGCCAGCCGACGCCGATGAGGGGGCTCTCGAAGGCGGCGGCGAGCATGCCGGACCAGACCCAGTCGCGGGTGTTCTCGGTGCTGACGAAGCGCTCGAGATTGGCACCAATCTGGAGAGCGTCGGCTAGGAGGGCGAGGATCCAGACAAGTCCGGCGGCGACGGGGAGGAGGAGGATGGCCTTTCCGGCGCGCGAGTAGAGGACGGCGATGAGGCCGACCATGAACATCAGGCCGCCGGTGCGCGAGCCGGACCAGGCGAGGAAGAGGAGATTGATGGCGACGAGGGCGACCCAGAGCATTTTGGTGCGGCGCATGGTGTCGTGCATGAGCAGCCAGATAGCGATGATGGCCATGGGGGCGTTGAGGGCGGCGGCGTGCTGGGCGTTACCGAGCATTCCCAGGAAGCGGCCGTGGTAGCTGACGAGGAACTTGGGGTTGACGACGAACTGGACGGAGCAGCAGAAGGTCCAGACGATGACGACCCACATCATCATGCGGAGGAGGTTGACGCATCCCTCGTAGGTGCGCGAGGACATGGCGGTGGCGAATGCGAAGCAGGGGATGGTGGCGAGCGCGAAGCCGATGGCCTGGAGGGCCTCTTTGGCGTCCTCATGGATGAACTGGAGGGTTCCGGCGTAGAGCGCCATGAGGAACATGATGACAGACTGGGGAGACATGGTGCGGACGGCCAGGCCGCCGGTGGCCAGGACGAGGATGGAGAGCATCACGCCCAGGGCCAGGTGCAGCTCGGCGTGGTATTTCTGAATCGGGAGCATCCAAGTGGGGTTGTACTGGTTGAGAATGTTGTCCACGGCCGGGGAGAGGCAGGTGACGAACATGGTGGCAACCAGGAGCCAGTTGCGCAGACTCATCTTCATGACCAGCAGCGCGACGAGCACGAGCGCGGCGAAACCGGCGATGAAGATCATCTCCGCAGTGCGGCCCTCGAAGCCATAGACGTGTTGTTGAGCGAAGGTGAAGAGGTGCATGGTGGGTGTGGTGCGGGGCGCGAGCGCAGAGAAATAAGGAGGTGGGCGCGGCGACGCCACCGGGCGATACGTTTATCGGTCGATGGGGTTCGGGGCCGAAGCGGGAGTGGGCGGAATCATGAGGTCGATAATGACTGGGCGATGTTCGGATCGGAGGCGATCCTGGGCACCCCACGCGGCGACGGTGATGTTGGGGCTGATGAGGGCGTCGTCAATGGCGATGCTGAGTGGCCAGATGGCACCCATATTCGAGGTTTGGCCGGTGCGGATGTTCAGGGGCACCACATCCGGGTAGGTACCGTCGGGGTAGAGCAGGGGCTTGGCGCGGCGGAGCAGGCCGCGTTCGCAGGCGGCGCGGCTGCGCCAGCCGGTGGGGGAAGAGTTCAGGTCGGTGAGGATGACGACGGGGAGGCCGTCGCTCTGGAGTTTGCGGGAGAGGGTGATGAGGGCGCGGACGGTCTGGTTGCCCTCGTTCCAGCGGAGTTCGGAGCGCGGGGAGCGGGGGTGGACGGCGACGATGGCGAACTTGCCTTCGGGACGCTGGACGATGGCGGCCATGAAGCGGTCGGACATCTTGCCGACGAAGGAACAGTCGATTGGGGTGAGCTTCCAGCGGGAGACGACAAAGCCGGGGCTGATCTCGGTGCTGGTGGAGTCGGGCGCGGGCTTCCAGGGGCGGATGAGTTTGCCGGGGTAAGCGTCCTCAAGGCCTGGGCCGTAGATGACGTCGAACTGCATCTTCACGGGCGGGGAGAGGATGGAGAGGATGTCGGCGTGGGAACGCTCCATGAGCGCGTAGACGTCTTCCTTGGCGCTCAGGGAGCTGTCGTTGTAGTGGAAGAAGCGGACGGTGCGGAGGGCGGGCGTGGTGGGTGGCGAGCTGGGGAGGAAGGCGGCGCGGTTGCGGACCAGGGGCGTGAGCTGGATGGCGCAGGCGAGCAGCGCGAAGACCAGGGCGCGGGGGCGGCGGAGGATGGCGGTGATGATGGCGATGGCGATGCAGAGAATGAGAATCTGCGCGCCCAGATTGGCGATGAGGTCCACGCGAAAGGAGTGCGCGGAGAACATCCAGAGCGAGGAGAGCAGGAGCGCGGGGATGGTGAGGGACCACGCGATGATGAACGCGATGAGGCGCAGGAACTTGCGGAAGATGGAGACGGGGGGCTTGGGCATGGGTCGCGTTGTGGTGGGAGAAGCGGGGCGTGTGTTACAGGTTCGGCCGCTGAGTCATCCAGGCCCAATGCTTGGCAACGCCCTCGGAGAAGGAGGTGCGTGGGTCGTAGCCGAGATCGGCCCTGGCGCGGGAGATGTCGGCGTAGGTGCGTTCGACATCGCCGGGCTGGGCGGGTTTGCGGGTGATGTGCGGCGTGCGATCGACGGTGCGGGCGATGGTGGCGATCATGTCGCTGAGGGTGACGGGCTCGCTGTTGCCCAGGTTCCAGACGCGGTAGCCGAAGCGATCAATCTGATCGTGGGCGGCGAGCACGCCGCGCACGATGTCGGCGACGAAGGTGTAGTCGCGGCTGGTGGCGCCGTCGCCGAAAACGTCGATGGGCTCGCCGCGGGAGATGCGTTTGAGGAAGAGTGAGATGGCCAGGTCGGGGCGCTGGCGGGGGCCAAAGACGGTGAAGAAGCGGAGGCACGCGGTGGGCATCTTCGTGAGGTGCCAGTGGGTGTGCGCGAGGAGTTCGCAGGCGCGCTTGGTGGCGGCATACGGGGAGATGGGCTCGGAGACATCGTCGGTCTCGGAGAAGGGAACGCGGGCGGCGTTGCCGTAGACGCTGGAGGAGGAGGCCATGACGAAGCGCGCGACACCGGCGCGGCGGGCTTCATCGAGAAGGATGCTGGTGCCCATGACGTTGGTGCGGGCGTATCCGGCGGGGTCGGCGATGCTGGGGCGGACGCCCGCCTTAGCGGCGAGATGGATGATGCCGCGGGGCTTGGTGCGCGCGAGCAAATCACGGACGAGCGGGGCGTCGCAGATGTCGCCCTCGATCAGCTCGAACTGGTCGGGATGTTTGGCGGTGGCGCGGACCTGGGCGATGTTGGCGCGTTTGATGGCGGGGTCGTAGAAGGGATCGAAGTTATCGAGGGCGATGACGCGCTGGTTGCGGGCGAGGAGGGCATCGGCGAGGTGGGAGCCGATGAAGCCGGCCGCGCCGGTGAGGAGGATGGTGGAGCCGGGGAGTGAGGGTGGCGTGGAAGTGGTGGTGGTCATGCGGGGTGTGGCGGCGACAAAAAAACAAGCAGGGCGCCATCGTAAGACAGCGCCCCGCTGGAGGAGAGAGAGATCAGGGGGAAGTACCGCCGCTATCGGCCTGCGCGAGGGCGAGTCATCACTGACTCAGGCGCAGACAGCAAGCTGATGGTGGTACGAAAACGTCATAACTCCTGCAATCGCAACGAACAAGCACAGAGGTTCAATGGATTCTACCACGGGGGCGGGCAATTGACAGAGGTTTGTACGCTTTAGAGTGACGAGTTGTTCCGTGTGTGCGGCATGTGTTATCGGTCGTTGTATTGTTTTGTGGGGGTGAAACGGACATGAACAACAATGGGCCGCGCGGAGGAGCGGCCCATGCACTACAGGTAGTGGGTGGTGCGGTCAGGGGTGACGGGGCGAGTCGCTTGGTGATAGCGGCGGCGGAGGGGGCATCATGGAATCATCGGGTTGCGGCGCGGGCCTGGGCTCGCCAGTGCCCTGCGGGCCGCCCTTGCCGCGGCGGAGCTGCTTGGGATTGGGGAGTTCACCGCCATTCTGTTCACGGGATTTTTCGAGGCGTGCGAGCATCTGCTCCTGCTGCTCTGGGGAGAGCTGGGAGAAGAGGCGCATGAGCCGATCGCGGCGCTGTGGGTCGATGTTGAAGGCGCGATCGCTGGGTTGGCCTTGCGGCGCGGCGGCGTTGTCTGGCGCGAAGGGGCGGCGGCGCTGTTCGCCTTGGGGTTGACCGGGCTTGGGTTGCTCGCTGCTGGCGGCATCGGGCTTGGAGCCCTCGGGGTTTTTCTTTTTGGTTTTCTGGCGGACGTAGTTTTCTTCGCGGTCTTTGGCTTGCTGGGCGCGGAACTCGTCGAGCTTGGCGTCAACGGCTTTCTGCTGCTCGGGTTTGAGCTCGGTCCAGATTTTGGTATAGAGCTCTTCGATTTTGGGGGCACCGGCCATGAGGGCTTGGAAGCGCTCGCGGGGCGCGCCGGTTTCTTTGGGGTCGGCGGATGTGCCGTCGGGCTTCATCATTTCATCGGGATTTCCGGGCTTGTTCTGACCATCGGGCGGGCGGGCACCGTTCTGCCCGGGACGACGGGACTCGCCGCCTTTGCGGCGGAGTTCGTTGAGTTCGTCGCGGTGCTCCTTCATGTATCCGCCGACGGATTTCTGGAAGTCGTCCATCCAGCTCTGGTAGCGGGTGCGTTGCTCATCGGTGACGCGCAGATTTTCGGGCGCGTCGGGGGACATGATGGTGTCGAGGGCGTTGCGGAAGATGCGCGGGGGGAGACGGTTCTCGCCGACGAACTTCTTGGCGGAGCCGCCCGGCTCGCCGAAGGAGCCGTTGACGCCGGGAACGTTTCGATCGGTGACGGATGGGCCGCGGAGAGGGTCGGGGGATTTGGGATCGTGCGCGGGCTGGGCGAGAGTGGTGCTGGCGGAGAGGAGAAGGGCGAGGAGCGTTCGTGTGGGCATGGGGGGTTCCCTTTCGAGAGGCGCGGGCTGAAGCGTGTGCGTGGGATATCGGTCCGGCGCGGGTGGCGGGATTGGGGACAGAGGGAGAACGAACTGGGGGGTGGGGGATTGCAGGAAGTGGGGGGGAGTTGATACGCAATATCAAGGCATTTCGGGCGAAGCGCCCGAAACATGGGCTGGTAAGCCCATGCCACGGAGAAGCGGGGCGAATACGCCCCGTCTCACTATTACTTTTGCGCGGGCTTGCCGGTGATGGGGTCTTGGTCGCGGAGGTGGCGGGTCATGTCGCGCATGAGCTGCATGCCGCGTTGCTGCTGCTGGGGGGAGGAATGCTGGCCGACGCGGTTGCGCATGAGATCGGCCATGCGGGCGAGCTGGCCGGCGGTGGGACCTTCACCCCTGGCGAGCATCTGCTGGTCGCGCTTGGCCTGTTTGCGGGCCTCGGCGATTTTTTCTTCGTCGGTGCGCTTGTCGGTGACGCCGCCGACGGTCTCCATGAGGTTGGTCATCTCGATGAGGGTTTTGTCGAGGTAGCCGTCGCGGTTATCGGCGGGGACGGTCTGGTAGTCGAGCGCGAACTTGTCCCAGACGTCCAGCGCGAGGTGGGAGGCGTTCTCTTCGAGCTGCTTGCGGAGTTTGTCGGTGTCGATGCTGGCGGCGAACGCGGCCATCATGGAGGAGTCATCGGCGGACATGGTTTTGAGGCGGTCGATGAGGTCTTTGAGGAGCTCGAGCCGCTTGTCCACGGGGAGGTTGTTGAACTCGTCGCTGAGAAGGGTGTAGCTGAGCACGTCATCCATCGGCGCGGTGGCGTAGTCGGGCTGCGGGACTTTGCGGAAGTGGAAGAACGCGCCGACGCCGAGGATGAGCGCGAGGGAGAAGAGCAAGGAGTAGCGGAGCCGGGGCTCGGACCAGAGGGGGAGGAGTGGGCGCAGGGGATTGCGGCGCGGTCGCTTGATGGCGGGCGCGGCGGGAACTGCGGGGGCTTCGAGGCCGTCGAGGAGGGAGCCGGAGATGTGGGATTGAGTGGTGGTGGACATGGGAGTGGGAGGTTAGTTGCAGCCGGGGAAGTTGCCGCGGCCATAGGTGACGATGAGATCGCAGACGAGACGGAGGAGGCGTGGGTCCTGAGAATCGAAGCGGACGACGTTGCCGGCCCAGTCGGCGTGCCAGTCGCCGAAGAAGAGGCCGTTGCGCGGGACCTGGCCGCGGCGAAGAGTGTGCCAGTCGTCGTTATCGAGAACGACGGGGAGATCGCGCCACTTGGGGTCCTTGAAGACTTCGGTGGTGGCACCTTGCGGGTCGGCGACGGTGACTTGTTCGGAGAAGACCATCATCTCGCCTGCGAGATATTCGTAGGAGGTGCCACTGGTGCGCCAGAGGGGCTCGAAGTTGGTGGCGGGGTCTTTGCCGGTGCGATCGGAGGGGCAGATGAACACATCGGAAACATGCGCGAAATACGAGTTGGGATTTGTCTCGTCCTCGCGTTCGGGGGCGTTGACGGAGAGATAGACGACCATGACATCCAGGAGGGAGGGGTCGTTGGTGTTTCCGCCGCTGGCATGGAGGGGGCGAACGCGCGGCAAGAGGTCTTTAGAGTCGTTCATGTAGCCAGCGATTCCGCCGCCGATGCCCTTGAGGTTGGCCAGGCACTTCACGCGGCGCGCAGTTTCGCGGGAGGAGCCGAGGGCGGGGATGGTGATGGAGACGAGGATGGCGATGATGGCGATGACGAGCAGGAGCTCGACGAGGGTGAAGCCATGCTTCAGGTGGGGGCGGAGATGGGGGAGGAGTGAGGGCATGGGTGTGGAGGGGGAATCGCGCGGCGGGGGGTGGACCCATACAGGATCGGGCTTGATGGGGGGATGGGCAAGAAGAAAAGGGGAATTGTGTGGCATGGCGTTCTGGCCCATGTTCGGGGGTGGCCCGCCGCGGGAGTCAAAAGATGAAGGGACATGGGCGGGACGCCCATGCCACGCGGAGGAGCGGGGCGGACACGCCCCGGCTCACTTGAGGGCGGCGAGGGCGCGGGCGAGGGCGTGGTTGTGGGCGTGGCCGGTTTTGGTGGCGGTGATGGTGGCGTTGATGGGGCGGGCGGCGAGGGCGAGGTCGCCGAGGAGGTCCAGGAGTTTGTGGCGGGCGGGCTCGTTGTCGAAGCGGTAGGTGTTGTCGATGGGGCCTGTGGGGCCGATGACGAGCATCTCGCGGGGGGTGAGGTGGGTGAAGAGGCCCATCTTTTGCATGGCCTGGGCATCCTGGAGGAGTGAGAAGGTGCGGGCGGGGGCGACATCCGCGGCGTAGCCCTGCGCGGGGGCATCGAAGGGGATGAAGATGGAGGCGCTCTGGGCGGGGATGGGCGCGCCAGCGGGGTATTCGAGGATGTAGGTGAGGTCGAGGCCGGGGCGGGCGGTGATGGGGCGTGGACGGGCTTCGAGACGGGACTTGCCGTCGTCGAGGATGATCGGAATCGTGATGGTGGCGATGGGTGTGGAGTTTGTGCCCAGGGAGATGTGGCCGGCGGCGAGGAGGAGATCAACGAAGGGGCGCGAGGAACCATCGCCGATGGGAATCTCGGGGCCGGAAAGATCAATGATCGCGTCAGTGATGCCCAGACCGGCGAGCGCGGACATGAGGTGCTCGGTGGTTTGGACAGTGGGCGCGGCGTTGTCAGCGGGATTGGCGGAGAGGACGGTGTGGCGGGATTGGGGGATGATGTGCGCGATGGTGGCGGGGATGCTGGGCTCGCCGGGGAGATCGACGCGGCGGAAGATGATGCCGCCTGAGTAAGCCGGGTGGATGGTGATGGAGGTCTGAAGGCCGGTAAAAAGCGTGATGCCCGAAAAAGACTCGGAACGGGCGACGGTTCGCCGGAGGGCGGAGTGGGCGTGGTGCGTGGGATGCGCGAGGATCATGGAAGGCCGGACGATAGACGGGGTGCGTGGGAATGAAAAACCCCGAGCGCGTGCTCGGGGTGGTGTGGGGGAAAGCGGGTGACGCGGGGATCAGCAGCCGCTGAACCACACGGTGAGGAAGTCGAAGATGTCCTGCACGTTGAGGGTGCCGTTCTGGAGGAAGTCGGCGGCGGGGGTCTGGGCGAACCAGGCGGTGAGGAAGTCGAAGATGTCCTGAACGGAGAGCACGCCGTCCTGGTTGAAGTCTGCGGCGCAGGTGACGCGGAAGGTGAAGTTGCAGGCGTTGTGGTTGTCGTTGGCAATGACGAAGGCGTAGGTGCCGGTGACTGGTGCCTGGAAGACGAGGAACTCGCTGCCGCCAGCACCTGTGGAGTCGCGACGCCAGTTGGCATTGGCGCGGTCACCATTGTCGCGGTCGGGACGGAAGACGAAGAGGGCGGGGTCCATGGCACCGACGGACTGCGTGAAGGTGGCGCGATAGGTGCGGCCGGCGACGAGGGCGAGTTCGTAGAGTTCGGCCGGTTCGTTGGCGGTGAACGAATCGGTTGAGGTGCTGTTGACGCCCAGGTCAAAGGCCTGGTCGTGCTCAACGGTGTAGGCACCGTCGGTGCCGAACTGGGCGCGGGCGTAGTGGGTCACGTTGCCGTACGTGCGACCGTTGGCGACAACGAAGTCGGTGACGGTGTTGATTTCAGTGGAGGTTTGATAGGGGGAGGTCATGCACTGGTCGCTGTCGGCGGAGATGTCGTGGTTGGCTCCGCCGCTGGAGGGGAGCTGCATGCCGATGGAGACGCAGGACCAGTCGATGGAGCTGAGAGCAAAGGAGTAGGTGCGGGGGATACTGGTTGCGGCCAGCGGCGTGTCCAGTGCGAGAGGGGTCAGGGAGGGGGTGAAGACCGTGTTGATATCGGGGGCAGCGAAGGCGACGCCGTAGGAGGTGCTGGTGATGGCGCGCGAGAACTGACCGGTGATGGTGGAGCATGGGGCGCGGATGGTCCAGGTGGCGACGGCGTTTCCGCCGACGGGAATGGAGCCGATGTTCTGAGGGACGGCTCCGGCGGTGACGGTCCAACCGGCGGGAATGGTGGGCAGGTCAACGGTGACGTTGTGGGCCGGGAGGTCGCCGGTGTTGCTCACCTGCACCTGCCAGAGGCGGGTTTGGCCTGGGGAGATGTCGAAGGGAGAGATGGTGGAGGAGGTAAGCACCGGCCCGGTGGCCACGGTGAAGTTTTCCTCGGTGGAAAGTGCGAAAGACTCGGTGCCGACATCGACATCGACGGTGCCGAAGCAGTAGACGCGGAGGACGACATCCTCGGTGGCGGTGACGGCGACCTGCTCGACGTTCTGGCTCACCGACGTGCTGGAGTCGATGGTTGCGCCGGTGGTTTGGCGGTAGCAGAAGAGGTCCACGTCGGTGAAGCTCTGCACGACGGTGGGGAGGACCGCGCCGTTCCAGCCGACGTGGCGGTTCCAGACGAGGGTGGCCTTTTCGCCGCCGAACATGTGGCCCTTGTAGAGCCGGAAGAGCGGGGTGCCGCCGGTGGCGTCGTTGTCCACGGTGCTTGTGAACAGGTCTGGGGCGTTGAAGGTGGCTTCGGCGAGGTCGAGGTATCCCCAGCCGTAGGTTTTGTTCCACTGTGAGCCGGTGATCTGGCCGTCATCGCTGGTGTCGCCGGAGGTTCCGGCATCGGACCAGGTGTCTGCGGTGTTGAGGAGGATGGCCTTGTTGGATTTGGAGTCGTCGCTGGAGCGCTGGTCGGTGAGGAGGATCATGCCGCCGGTGACGTGGGGCGCGGCGGAGGAGGTGCCGGTGAACTGGATCCAGTCGGCGCCGGCACCCGCCCAGTCGTTGTTGGCGGCGGTGGTGTTGTGCCCGGGGGCGGAAATGTCGGGCTTGTTGCGGCCGTTGAGGGTTGGGCCGCGGCTGGAGGTGGAGCGGATGCGATCGTCGGTTTGCGACGAGGTGTTCATGTCCTCCATGTTGGCGACCGAGAGGGTGTTGTAAGCGGAGGCGGGGTGGGTGATGGTGGTGGTGCCATCGCCGTTGTTTCCGGTGGACTTGGCGAGGCCGACGAAGTGGTTGTCGATGAGGGCGTCGAAGAACTGGTCGAAGTTGGAGTAGTCCACGTCGTTGGCGGTGCCGTAGCCCGCGCTGAGGTTGATGCACTCGGGGTCGTCGGTGGCGGTGTCCACCATCCAGCTGGCGTCGCCCTGCACATTGCCGCTGGCGAAGCGGCCGACGAGGACGCGTGCGGCGGTGCGGGCCATGCCGGTGAAGGTGGCGTCGCGGCCGCAGGTGATGCTGGTGACGGCGGTGCCGTGACCATCGGTGTCGGTGATTCCGACGCCGGGGGCCTCATCGAAGACGATGCCGGCAAAGGTGGGGTGGTTCTGCTGGATGCCGGTGTCGAGAATGCCGGGGTCCCAGACGCCGCCCTCGAAGCCGGCGGTCCAGAAGGACTGGTGGCCGAGGTAAACCTTCTGCACGTCAAGCTCGAGCGTGGCGTCGGGGACGTCGAAGATGCGACCGATGCCGGGAGTTGTCGCGAGGGCCTGGAGCTGCGCCGCGGGGACGGCGACGACCGCGCCGTTGATCACCGTGATGCGAGAGAGCATGGTGCCGCCGAGCTGGGCGACACGGGCGGCCAGCTCGCTCTGGGATTTGGCGATGGCGGCCTCAACCAGCGGGCGGCACTTGGCACGGGCGACGGCCTTCAGGGCCTCGTAGTCGCGCGTGATCGCGCGATGTTCGAGGATTTCCGGGCTGAGCGCGTTGACGGGGGCGCGGTGGAAGAGCAGCCAGTTGCGTTCCTGGGTGGCGTCCATCGGTTCGGCGGGGCGGGCGGCGCGGGCGATGTCGCAGGCCCGCTGCGAGAGGGCGTCGAGCATGGGCTGGATCTCGGCGCGGGCGGCGCGCACGATGTTCGTGCCGGGGTTGTCGCTGAGCCAGATGGTGACGGGGATCAGGGTGTCGGGCGCGGCCTTGGCGGCAGCGGCGAGCAGGGCATCGTCGATGACGGGCTGGGGATGCTCAAGCTCGAAGGCGCGGAACTCCTCGGGCGTGTAGGTTTTTCCGTCGCGGGAGTAGGAGGTGAACTCCATGCCATCGCGGATTCCCTTGGTGACAGTGAAGGTGTCGCCACGGGCGGTCTGCTGGGTGGCCGCGTCGATGATGGTGAGATCATCGGCGATACATGTGCCCGCCATGGCGGCGAGGCAGGACGCGGAAGTGAGGAAGCGACGCAGGGCGAGTTTCATGGTGGGCTCCTTGTGAGAAATGGGTGCGAGGGACCGTGCTGCATGAGTTCATGTGTCGAAACGACGCGCGTCCGATACTCAAGACGGAATTTCTCAGGAACCGCCGACAAGATCAAGAAAAAATTGAGGGATATTCGCCGTGACGTTGCCAGTCGCGAAGCAACGCCCAAAAGAGGGGAATCAAGATATGTGTGGGATGGCGAGCGCGGCGGCGGCGTGCGGGCGACAGATGCTCTGAGAGCAATACGGGGACTATGCGGCGGCGAACGTGCGTGGCCGGATGGGTTTGGCGGGGTGGCCGGCGCAGAGGTGCCAGGCGGGGAGGTCGGAGGTGAAGACCTTGGAGCACGCGCCGAGGACGACGCCGTCGGGGATGGTGACACCGGGGGCGATGAAGCAATCGGCGGCGAGCCAGACATTGGCGCCGAGAGTGATGGGCGCGGTGGTCAGGGGCTGGGTGGGATCTTCGAAGTCGTGGCTGGCGGCGCAGAGGAAGGAGTAGTGGCTGACGGTGGAGCGCGGGCCGATGGTGATGGGGGCGACGGAGTAGATGTCGGTGAGATCGCCGATGCAGGCGTGCTCGCCCATGGTGATGTTCCACGGTGCCCAGACGCGGGCGGTCGGATAGATGCGTGCGGTGGGATGGATGTTCGCGCCCATGGCGCGATACACCCAGTTGCGCCAGCGGTGCAGGAAGCGGGGCGAGAAGCGGATGAAGACGGTGTAGACGAGGGACCAGAGGACTCGCGCCATGCGGTTGGCGAGGGAGTGGGGGGAGGATTGCTGGGGAGTGGCTGGGTGCAAGGGGAAAAAATCGCAAATCGCAAATGGCAAATGAAGAAGGGTCAGGCGGTGGCTTTGGAGTCGAGCAATGATTGTGCGGAACCGGATTTTGCGGGAACCAAGCCGCGTTCGAGGACATCGCAGAATGCGCCGCAGAGGGTGGGCTTGGAGAGTTGGGTTTCGACGACATGGCGGGCGCGGTTGCCCATGGTGGCGAGTTTTTCGGCGGGGGCTTCGATGATCTCGCGGATGACTTGTTCGGCGCGGTCGATGTCGCCGTGGGGGATGTGCCAGCCGATGGGTTGGGGGAGCGTGGTTGATGGGGAGGAATCGTCGGGGCGGGACGCCCCGGCTCGCTGGCCGGAGACGAGATCAGAGACGTGGCAGGGGTCCGGGGCGAGCAGGATGATGGGGCGGGCGACGGCCATCGCGCCGTAGATCTTGCAGGGGTGGATGGTGCCGACAGACTCGTTGCCGACGGAGACGAGGTGGGCGTCGGCCGCGGAGAGCGAGAAGCGGAGCTGGCTCATCGGCTGGTAGGGAAGCGAGAGCATGTTGGTGAGTGAGTGCTCGCGGATGGTCTGCTCGACTTCCTTTTTGCGGACACCATCGCCGATGAAGAGGAAGCACACGCGCGGATCGTCCTTGAACCGGATGGCGGCTTTGAGGAAGGTTTCCAGGGGGAGGGCGATGCCGTGGTTGCCGCTGTACATCAGAACGCGTTTTGGAATGTGGGATGTGGGATGTGGGATGTCGGATGTGGGAGAAGAGGGCGCGCCGTTGAGGCCATGCTTCTCTCTAAAGGGATTGTCTTTGTGGGCGATGGGCTGGATGGAATCCTCGTGTGGCCACGGGGGGAGGATGGCCATCTTTTCGGAGCATTCGAGTTTGGCGTTCATGGTCTTGGCCATGAACTTGTCGAGGACGACAACATCGCTGGACGCGGCGAGGATGCGCCGGTTGAAGAAGTTCATCAGCTTGGCGGGGAAGGAGTTGGCGCCGATTTTGCCGAGCGAGATGAGTTGATCCGGGTTGATGTCCATCACCCAGAACTTGATGGGGACGCGGCCCAAGCGAGCGAGACGGATGATGAGCGCGGCGACGATGCACATGGGCGGGGATGTGGAGACGAGGATCGCGCCGGAGTGTCCTGCGGGGCCGGAGAGGCCGCGCGTGAAGATGCCGTGCCAGATGGTCTGGAGCATGAAGAGGATCGCGGCGAGGGCGCGGATCGGGAGGGACTTCTTGCCGAATGAGGAGAGCGGGAGCCGGACGACCTCGACGCCGTCGATGGTCTCGCGCGGCGGATACTTGATTTTGGGGTCGTTGTAGCCGTTGGCGGAGGTGAGCACCTTCACGCGCCAGCCGCGGCGGGCCATTTCGGCGGCGGCGTCGGCCATGTGCTGGCCAACGGAGGCGGGGTCCGGGACGTAGACCTGGGAGAGGATGAGGAGGGTGGATTGGTCCGACGACATGAAGGTTTAGTCCGAAACGGAGATTTCGATCAGCGGCTCGCCATCAAACGAGCGCTTGAGAGCCGGTGGCAGGCCGCGTCGCAGAATGGCTTTGAGCGCATCGTTCGACTGGTTGCCGCAGGTAAGCAGGATAATCCGCGGCGGCGCACCGCGCCTTCTGACAAGGTCGGCAAAGTCCAGGTCCTTCGTGAGAAAGATACAGTCGGCAGTTCGTGCGGCGGCAAAGATGTCAGGGTCTTCGGCGGCCCGAAGGCCGATTCCCAGCAGATGTCGGCATTTGATGCCGAAGGTTTCCTCCACCCACGCCGGTAGATATTGGGAGAGAGAAGCGTCGAGCCAAAGCTCGGGTTGTTCAGGAGGGGAACTCAAGCGACCAGCCGAGGATGGTTGAGGTACCTGGACGCGTACACAATACAGGCCCGCACGTCATCGACCTCGATGGCGAGATGATCGGCGATCGCGGTTTCGTTGTCGCCGCCCGCGAGGTATGAAAGCACGTCGGAAACCCGGATGCGCATGCCGCGCACGCAGGGAACACCCGAGCACTGATTTGGATTCGATGTGATCCGTTTGAGGAGTTCGTTTTCGTTCCTGGCCTGTGGCATTGGGACCTCCAACAAAGTATATGGATCAAGCCGGACGATGCGCTGGCGCGAAGCCGATTCGTTTCCATACGGGGGCAATGTCCGGGACGTGGGCTTGGGAGAGGATGAGGAGGGTTGGGGACATGGAGTGCCAGTTGGCGGAAGTTACATTTTGTCGCGGTCAACCTGGGAGTTCTTGACGGCAAATCGCACGGCCAGGCCAAAGGCAACGGCCAGCAAGCCGCCAGTGACTTTGAGGTACCAGTGCGGGCTGCACATTGCGCCACCCGCGAGCAAGACCAGCACGATCGATCCACCCATGGCCCACACAGTGGCGGAGGACATCCGTGTGAACGCGGATTTGGCATGTGGGCGAGATGGTGGAGTTGAAATACTCATGCCGCCTTCTGTGCCGCAGGTGACACGGTGGATTGAACAATATCGCCATCGCGCTCGGCGCGGATGGTGAGCTGATACTCCGGCCAGTTGCGGACGTGGCGGAGGGTTTCGGAGATAGTGGTGAAGGTGAAGGAGTTGAGCGTCTGGCGGAGTTTTTCTTCGCAGCCCTTGATGCCGACGTAGTACTTGAAGTACTTCTTCCAGGGGAGTTTGAGGCGGGGCTGGGTGTTGTCGATCTCGCGCGGGTGGATATAGGACATGCCGGGGCGGCCCGCGGCGTGGTTCTGGCGGTAGCCATGCTTGACGATGGACATGGGGAAGAGGCGGAGATAGCCGCCGCCGGAGAAGGGGGTGGTGCGGCCGAGGATGTCCATGACGCTGACGGGCCAGCACTTCATCTGATTGGGTGCGCCCCATTTGGTTTGCGGGATGTTGAGCAGGAAGGGATCGCGCGTGAAGCCCGCGACGCCGCCGTGGTCACGCGCGGCGGGGACGATGCTGACATCGATGTCGATGCCGTGCTTGCGGAGGATGGGGTAGGCGTAGCCAAAGGCCTCGCGCTTCATGCTGAAGCCGGGGGCGCGGAAGGTGTTGACGGGCTGGCCGCTGATCTCGCGGAGGACTTTGAGGCACTGGCCGATGTCGGCGTCGAACTCTTCGGCGGTCTGCTCGTAGACGACGCGGTGGTAGTAGGTGTGGCAGCCGATCTCGTGGCCGGCGTCGGCGAGGCGCTTGATGAGCGAGGGATATTTTTCGGCAACCCAGCCGACGGTGAGGAAGGTGGCGCGGGCGCCGGTCTCGTCGAGGAGGCGCATGAGAACTTCGGTGTCCTTCACGACAAACGGCGGCGCGGCGTCCCAGGTGGCGGGATCGGTGTACGGCGTGTCGGCGGCGCAGATGTGCCACCACTCTTCTAGGTCGACGCAGAAGGCGTTGAGTTGGTTGGCGGTGTTTGACATCGAAGACGAAGAAGGAACTCTGAGGAAGCGGAGGAAGCAGAGAGCATCAGAGAGAGATTACGGGAACATTCAGAAAATGCTCTGCTGTTCTCTGAGTGCTCTGCTCTCTCTGAGTTCCTCCTATTCCGGCTTGGGGAACTGTTTGATGACCTTGGCGGGGTTGCCTTGGACCATGGTGTATGGGGGGACGTTGTTGACGACGACGGAGCCGGAAGTAACGACGCTGGCTTTGCCGACGGTGACGCCGGGCATGATGACGGAGTTGACGCCGATGAAGCAGTGGTCTTCGAGGACGACAGGTTTGAGGACGACGGGGACGAGGCCGGTTTCGCGGAGGTAGTGCGGGGCCTTGATGTGCGACATGATGACGCAGCCAGCGGTGATGCGGACATCGTTGCCGATGGTGATGTTCTCGGGGAAGGCGGTTTCGATGATGGAGGTCGGGTCGATGAAGACATCCTGGCCCATTTTGACGCCGCGCCAGCGATGGAGGGTGAGGATGACGCCGCGCGGCGCGACGCGGACGGCGTGGCCGAGGAACCAGTTGCGCCAGAGATAGTTCCACGCGAGCCAGAGGACGGAGCGGTTGCCACGGTCTTTCGCGCTGGAGGCGGCATCGCCGAAGAGGCCCTTGCTCTTGACGGGCGTGTACGCGCTGTTGACGTTGGCGGCGGCGACGCGCGGGGTGGGGGTTTGCTGCGCGAGCGTTGCGGGGCTCGGCGGCATGGGGGACGCTTCAAGGCGGGCGGCGGCGGCGGATTCGAGATGGCGGATGACATCGACTTCGCGCACGAGGCCGAGACCGGCAAAGACCTGCGCGGCGTTGACGGCGTGCTCGTCGATGAGACGCTGGGCTTTTTTGGAGATGGTCTGGGCGGTGGGGGCGGAGGCGGGGAGGGAGTGGGTTGTGGAGCCGGAGTATGAGTCCGCCGCGCGAGCGGAGGGGGGTGGGTTGGGGGGAGAGGAGGAAGATGCCTCCGCTTGCTTGGAGGGCTCGTGTTGCGACGTGCGATCACGGAGACGGTTGGAAGAGCGAGCGGGCGCGGCGTGGCCGTTGGTGGGCGCGGGAGTGGCTGGTGGGCGTGCGGCCTCGGTGGCCCCCGCGTTACCGCGGGGGTACTGCATGGCGGGGGGCTCGGCGAGGACGCGGCCGATGAGTTCGCCGATGGGGACTTCCGCGCCGGCGGGGTGGATGATTTCGAGATAGCCCTCGGCGTCGGCTTCGACATCGAGCACGGCTTTGGAGGTTTCGATGCCGGCGACGAGCTGCTTGGCGGTGACGCGTGCGCCGTGTGCGGCGTGCCAAGATTGGACGGTAACGGTGTCGTCGTTGACGGTTTCGCGGGGGACGCGGATTTCGGCGAGGACTGTTGCGGTGGTGGGAGTGCTCATGGGGTGGCTCCGAGGAGAACACGGGCAAGATGCCCGTGGCACGGGAGCAAGGCATTCGGGGCGAAGCGCCCCGAACCCGCCGCGGCGGGCCACGAGGAACATGGGCTGGAAAGCCCATGCCACGAAGAACTAGTGGACGAACTCACGGATCACCTCCAGAGTTCGGGCCACGATGTGGTTGACGCTGGGCAGGCAGTGCTGCTCCAGCGGGCGGGCGGCGGGGATGGGATTGGGCGTTGCGCTCAGTCGGCGGCACGCCAGCCCGAGATGGCCGAAGCGCTCGGCGGCCTGCGCGATGATTTCAGCGCCGATGCCCGCGAAGCCCTGGCCCTCCTCGACGATGAGGAGCTTGCGGGTTTCGGTGAGCGATTGCTCCAGAACCCCGATGTCGAAGGGATACAGGCGCGTCGGGAAGAAGAGATCGGCGACGATGTCTTCCTCTTGGAAGAGTTTGATCGCGGCCTCTTCAACATCCAGAGACATGCCGCCGAGGGCGACGATGGTGACGTCGGCTTGGCCGACGCCGCCAAGGTCCGGCTTCAGGCGCGCAGTGGGGAAAATCTCATCGGTGAAAAGCAGGTCGTAGCCGGGTGGCGGCTCGGGGGAGATGGTCTGGCCGTAGAGAAGTTTGTTCTCGATGACGAGTGTGGGCATATCTACTGTGCGGAAAAGGTCTTTGTAGAGCAGCGCGGGGGAGTAGCGGTGGTTGAGACAAAGCACCTGGGTGTCGGGGAGGCCGACGAAGTGCTTCTCGATGCTCTGGGAGTGGGTGGCCGCGTAGCCGCGTTTGCCGCCCATGGGCGTGCGCAGGATGACGGGGACGCGGACCTTGTCGTTGAACATGAAGCGGAACTTGGCGGCGTGGTTGATCCACTGATCCATGCAGAGGGTCATGAAGTCGCCGAACATGATCTCGACGACGGGAATCATGCCGCGCATGGCGAGGCCGTTGCCCATGCCGGAGATGGCGTGCTCGGAGATGGGGGTGTTGCGGACGCGCTCGGGCCACTTGGCGGAGAGGCCCTGGGTGGCCTTGAATGCGCCGCCATAGGGGGACTCGATGTCCTCGCCGATGATGATGAGGTTGTCGTGGTCGGTGAGGCCTTGTTCTAAACCTTTGCGGACGGCGGCGACGCACTTCTCGCGCTCGAAGGTGCGGCGGGTCCAGCGGTAGTCGCGGGCGCGATGGATGTTGCGGGCGGAGCAATCATCGACGTTGCCCCACGGCGCTGCGTCGGCGGTTAGCACCGCCTGCTCGATCTCTTGCTCGACCTCTTTGATGAGCGACTGCCAGCGCGGGTCGTTCTCGTGCTGCTTGAGGAGGACGTTGATGGGGTCCTTGTCGCGGAAGGGGGCGACGTATTCCTCGGCGCGGTTGTCATCGCCCTTGCTGTGGGCCATGAGCCGGAAGGTGTCCACGCGATGCCATGCGGGGCGGCCGGTGCGGCGGATTTCTTCGATGCAGCATCGCATGTTCTCGAAGAGTTGCGGCCAGTCCCAGGTGTTGGAGTGATACGTCTTGATGCCGAACGCTTCGGCGCGGGCGTTGATATCGCCAGCGAGGGTCTGCGTCTGGCTGGTGGACTGGGCGAAGAGGTTGTTCTCGTTGACGAAGAGAACGGGGATGTCCCACTTGCTAGCGATGTTGAGGGATTCGTAGAGCGCGCCCTGGCCGAGCGTGCCGTCGCCGATATAGACGACGCTGATGCCGCCGGTTTTCTTGAACTTGGCGGCGAGGCCCATGCCGACGGTGACGGGGGCGATGCCGCCCTGGATGCCGTTGGAGTAGAAGCCATCTTGCTGGACGTGCTGGGAGCCGCCGCGTCCGGCGCAGATGCCGACGGACTTGCCCATGATCTCGCCGATGAGGCCGAGAATGTTGCGCCGGTAGGAGAGGTAGTGGCCGTGGCCGCGGTGGTTGGAGAAGAGGGTGTCGGCGTCGTTCAGGTTGCGTGCTACGGAGACACCGACGAACTCCTGGCCGATGCAGGTGTGTACGGTGCCGAAGAGCTTGCCCTCGGAGAAGAGTTTGAGCAGGCGCTGCTCGACGAGACGGATCGTGAGCGCCTGCTTGATCTCACTAGGGTGCTGGTCGAGGGGGTTGGGCATTGGAAGGTTCAGAGTGGAAGAGCACGCAGAGGTTCGCCGGGGTCACGCGGGGGCTCGCGGAGGAAGAAGAGAAGAAGAGTGGCGGAGGGCTGCTCCTGGGTCGGTCTTGGTCCACGTACCTCTGCGATACCCTTGTGAACCTCTGCGTGCGGGTGCGCCGGATTATCGGCGCGCCTTGGTCTTGGCCTTCTTCTTGCCGCTGGCCTTCTTGGGCGCCCCCCCACCGCCCTTGGCCTTGCCGGGCTTTTTGGCGGTGCCGTTGGAGCCGTGGCCCTTGGCGTCGTGCCCCTTGTTGTCGTGCCCCTTGTTGTCGTGGTAGTTGAACTCTACGAAGGTCTTCTTGCCCGAGCCGTACTTTGCGAGGTACTCGCCCTCGATCCAGTCGTAGGTTTTGGCCATGCCGTCGCGGAGCTTGGTGTCGGGCTCCCAGCCGAAGACATCGTGGATCATGGTGTTGTCGGAGTTGCGCCCCGCGACGCCCTTGGGGGCGTCGAGCTTGTACTTACGCTCGAGCTTGACGCCGGCAATGGTCTCCGCGATGGAGACGAGCTGGTTGATGCTGACGAGCTCGCTGGAGCCCAGGTTGATCGGCTCGAAGAAAGTTGTCGAGTCGGTGATCATCTGGATGCCCTTGACGCAATCGGTGATGTACATGAACGAGCGGGTCTGCGAGCCGTCGCCCCAGATCTCGATCTCGAGCTTGCCGGTGTGCTTGGCGTTCATCACCTTGCGGCAGATGGCGGCTGGGGCCTTCTCGCGCCCGCCCTCCCAGGTGCCCAGGGGGCCGTAGACATTGTGGAATCGGGCCATGCGATAGGGAAGGCCGAAGTCCTCGCGGAAGTGGCGGCCCATGCGCTCGGAGAAGAGCTTCTCCCAGCCGTAGCCGTCCTCGGGCATGGCGGGGTAGGCGTCGGCCTCCTTGAGCGCGGTCACGTTGGCGTCGCGCTGCTTGTCGGCGTTGTAGACGCAGGCGGAGGAGGCGTAGAAGAAGCGGTCCACGCCGACTTCCTTGGCGGCCACGAGCATCTGCGTGTTGATCATCACGCTGAGCATGCACTCGGCCTTGTGGGTCTCGATGAAGCCCATGCCGCCCATGTCGGCGGCGAGCTGATAGACCTTCGCGCCCCCGCGTCCCTTCATGACGCGCCGGCAGTTCTCCATGCTCATCAGGTCGCCCCCCCCCACCTTAGCGCCGCCGATGTTGGTGACGCCGCGGTGGACCTGGTACCAGCCGTCGAGGGGTTTTTTGTCAACACAGACGACGTTTTTGTGGCCCTGCTTGAGCATGTCGGCGACGAGATGGCCGCCGATGAAGCCGCCGCCGCCGCAGACGATGATGGGCTGATTGCGATCAATGCGTGAGGACATGGGTGGCGTGAGCTCCGGAGACAGAAGGTGGTGGGTGTGGTGAGGATCAGAAGGCGCACATGCGCCGGGGGTGCGGGAGGAACGATTCAGCGGATGCCGGTGGGACGGGTGGAGCGGCTGCCACAGGCGGTGCTGCTGCTGGGCGCGGGGGCGGGAGTGTTTTCGCGGGATTGACGGGGCGAATCGTGGAGCGGGAGGGGCTCGGGCGAGTGTAGGGAAGAGGGTCCGGAAACGGCGGGGCGGTCGGGATTTCGGGAGGCCGCAGCGGCGGAATCGCGACGGGGGGAGGGGGAAAGCGGGAACGGCATGAAGGGTCTCCATGACCCGTCGGTGGTACGGAAGTGGTTCCACGGCGGAACCCCATGCACCGACCGACGAAGCGGCGCATGGAAGGGGCGGGTTGTACGCACGATCATCGGCGAAGGTGCGGGGTGTCTGAATCCGTGATGGGGAAGAGATAAAGAGTCTTGAAGATGTTTGGGTTGGGCGATTGTGGGCAATGTGTGGAGAAGTCCGGTGCGGGTGAAACCGGCCCGGATTGGCCAATTCTGATTGGCCGAGTGACCGATTTGGTCAGTTGGGAAGAACATGTGTGATGGCTTTGAGCAGGCGCACGTGGAGCGAGGGCGGCGCGCCGAGGATGCCCTCGTTCCCCTCCAGCCCGCGGCCGCGCGAGAAGTCCAGCGGCTTGCCGCGGATGTCTGTCACGATGCAGCCGGCCTCTTCGGCGATGAGCTTGCCAGCGGCGTGGTCCCAGATGCGTTCGATGTAGTTGCGTTTGCTGGGCAGCCGTAAGTAGACGTCGGCGTCGCCGCGGGCGAGGAGGGCGTACTTGCACTGGCTGTCCATCTGCACGGGCGGGCCGACGGGGCCGGCGAGTTGCATGATCTGCGCGGCGGCATCCTGGCGGGTGTGCGAGGTTTCGACGCTTTCGGAGAGGCGTGCGGCGTCGGTGGGGGCGAGGTCGTGGCGGGCGATCTGGCCGGTAGCGTGGGACTCATCGCCGAGGAGCATCATGGAGGTGCCTTGGCCGCAGGTGGCGAGGAAGATGCAGCCGCGCGGAGAGTCGGCGTGTGCCTGAGCAACCGGCGCGTGCGGGAGATTGGGGCAACCGAGGAGGCCGTGGATGACCTGGCCGCCGCGGAGCATGGCGAGGGAGACGCAGTATTGCTCGGCGCGGAGGAAGCCCTTGGTGCCATCGACGGGATCGAGGGTCCAGCCGCCGGTGGGGGAGGAGAGCGCGGCGGGGTCGGCCGCGCCGAGATCGACCATGGCGATGACTTCATCGGCGGTGGCGGTGGGCCAGACGCCGGACTCGCGGAGCGCGGAGACGCACGCATCAAGATGCGTGGCGTGCGCGGGCTGTTTGAGAAAGTCGGCGGATTCCTCGGCGATCAGGCCGCCGAGCAGAATGCCGGCGCGGGAGAGGGCGCGGGCGACGATGGCCTGGGAGGCGAAGTCCGCGATGGTGACGGGGCTGGCGTCGTCTTTGGTCATGGCGCGCAGGGCATCGAGCTTGCGCTGGATGTGGCGGCAGACGAAGGAGGCATCTTCAACGGCGGAGAGGGCGTGGGTGAGGAGGTCATCCATTGGGGATGATGCCCCGGTCGCGGAGGAGGGTGAGCGCGGCGTACACGCACTCATCCACGGACATGGTTGCGGGTTTGAGGATGAGGTCGGGGCTCAGCGGCGGCTCGTAGGGGTCGTCGATGCCGGTGAAGTGGGGGAGCAGTCCGGCGCGGGCTTTTTTGTAGAGCCCCTTTGGGTCGCGCTGCTCGCAGATGGCGATGGGGGTGTCGATGTAGACCTCGAAGAAGGGGAGCGGGCCACCGGGGGCGGCTTGGTGCATGGCGCGGCAGCGATCGCGGTCGGCGCGGTAGGGGCTGATGAAACTGGTGATGGCGATAACGCCGGAATCCGCGAAAAGCTTGGCAACCTCTCCGATGCGCCGGATGTTCTCGTGGCGATGCTCGCCGGAGAAGGTGAGATCGGAGCAGAGTCCCAGCCGGATGTTGTCGCCGTCGAGCCAGGTGCAGAAGCGAGCGCGGGCGACGAGGGCCCGCTCGAGGGCGGAGCCGATGGTGGACTTGCCGCTGGCGGAGAGGCCGGTGAACCAGATCGTGGCTCCGGAGGTTTTGAGTGAGCCGAAGCGCTCGGCGCGGGGCATGGCGCCGGTGGGGCGCGTGAGGTTGGCGGCGTGTGCGGCGGCCGGTGTGGACATCGGGGCAGGATAGCGCGAGTGGGCGGGCGGTTATGCTTTGGATGTGAGCGAGCGGACCCGAAAATATCTGCGACTGGCGGCGCTGTGGGCGTTTCCGCTGACGCTCTGGCTGGTGGCGACGGGGTGGTATGGGTTTGATCTGGGGAAATACTCGGATGACTGGGCGATCTCGCTGCGGACGCCGGAGACGGATGCGTATGCGTGGCCCGCGAGCCCGTTTCTGCGGTGGGGCTATTTCTGGCGGCCGCTACATCTGGTGGCGGTGTATGGGCTGGCGACGGTGTTCTGGCATCACGATTTGGTGAACCATGCGATCAGCGCGCTGGCGCACCTGGGTGTCGGGGTGTTGCTGTATTGGGCGCTGCGGCGATTTCGTTCGAGTCGGGGCGTTGCGATCGGGGTTGTCTCGCTGTTCATGACGTTTCCGCTGCATCATGAGGCGGTGCTGTGGCCCGCCGCTCTGGGGAGCGTGGTGAGCACAGCGTTGCTTCTGTTGCTGGTGCCGTGGTGGGGAGAGTTTGCTTCAAGACCCGCGGATGGCCGACCGTGGAAGAGTGTGGCCGGGATGGCGGCGCTGACGTTCGTGATCGCGTGCTGGCACGAGCAGGCGGCGGCGTGCGCGGCGGCGGCGTTTGCGGTGAGCTGGGCGCGGTCGCCGGTGGAGCAGTCGTGGCGCGTGCGTGCGCGGCGGGCGGCGCTGGTGATGCTGGCGGGTGGAGTTGGGTGTGCTGTGTATGTAGGGTTGCTCGCGGGCACCGCGCCCTCGGGGCGGCGCGGCTCGATGGGGAACATGGTGCAGGTCGCGGGGACCGATGCTCGTGTGGAGAGTGTTCTTTCGCAGGTTCGCGAGTGGATTTTGGGGTCGAACTTTGTGGATGCGGCGATCGGGCCGGGATTGAAGGGGTGGTCGTGGATGGGAGAGACGGGACCTGGCTGGTGGGGAGTGGCGGGGATCGTCATCGCGGTTTTCGGTTGGATATTGATGTGTTGGAGCGAACGAATAGTGTTGCCGGTGATGGGCGATGCACAGGGCGGCGTGGTGCGAAGACGATGGCTGATCGTGTTCGGGGTGGTTGGCGCAATCGCATGCTTTGTTCCGATCGCGATAACGCGGAGCAATCCGGTATATGCGCGGTACTTCTATCCGGTCGCGGCGTGCATGGCGTTTGCGCTTGCGAGCGTGGCGGATGGCGTGCTCGATGGGGTGGGGCGAAAGAGCATCCGAATGCGGTGGGCGTTCGCGTGGGTCTTCGGAGCCATTACTGTGGTCGCGTCGCTCTTCGGAGCGGGCGCCATGGTGGACTGGCAACGGGCGTATCGGGATCAGTACGAGCGGGATCGGGAAGTCGCGCGGCAGTTGCTTGTGCTCCTGCCGAGTCCGCCGCGCGGGGCGGTGTTCGTGCCGATTCGGATTGACGGCGGCTGGATGGAACGGGCGCGAACGTATCCATTTGGGCGCGTGCCCGGTGCGTTGACGCAGCCGTGGTCAAGCTGGGCGTTTGTGCAGCGGGCGTATGGGCGGTCGGATATCAGCGCAACGCACGCGAGGCCGGATCGGCGGGCGCCGATTGTCGCGGAGGAGTCGGGCGTTCGCGCGGTGCGCGGCGTGTGCGATGCGTGGGGGCGCGTGGATGATCGCCGCGCCGTCGTGCCATGGGCGGATGTTGTGGCCTTCGAGGTGGATGAGCGCGGGATCGTGCGAATCGTTTCGCACGAGGAAGTTGGGGGGGCGGGCGGGAAGGATGCCTCCTCCCGTGGAGTAGAGGGTTCAGGCCAGCGTTGAGCGATACCACGCGACGGTGCGGCGGAGGCCCTCATCCAGCGGCATGACGGCGTGCCAGTTGAGGAGGGCGCGGGCGCGGGAAGTGTCTAGCGCACGGCGCGGCTGGCCGTCGGGTTTGGAGGAATCCCAGAGGATGTGGCCGCGGTAGTTGGCGTGGGTGCTGATGAGCTGGGCGAGCGCCTTGATGGAAATCTCCTGGCCGGAGCCGAGGTTGATGGGAGTTGGGGAGCCGTCGATGGTGAGGGCACGCTCGGCGGCGCGGATGGTTCCCTCGGCGGCGTCGTCGATATACAGGAACTCACGGGTGGGGGAGCCGGTGCCCCAGTTGACGACCTCGGGCGCGTTGTCGCGGGCGGCATCCACGAAACGCTTGATGAGGGAGCCGGCGACGTGGGCGTTGCGGATGTCGGCGATGTTGTCGCCGGGGCCGTAGAGGTTGACGGGGATGACGAAGCCGGCGCGCAGGCCGTATTGCTTGTGGTACGCGTCGAGCATCTGCCACGCGGCGAGTTTGGCGATGGCGTAGGGCGCGCTGGCGGCGTCGGGGTAGCCGGTCCAGAGGTCTTGCTCACGAAACGGGATTGGGGCGTTTGCGGGGTAGCTGGTCATGGAGCCGACCTGGACGAAGCCCGCGTTTCGTTCGATGAGTCCGGAGTGGCGGAACTCTTCGATGAGGTTCATGGCCATGGCGGTGTTCTGGAAGAAGAAGCGGCCGGGCTGGTCCTTGTTGGCTTGGATGCCGCCGATCGCGCCGGCGCAGTGGATGATGAGGGTGGGGCCGGAGTTGGCGAAGGAGGTGCGGAGCAGGTCGCGTGCGGCGGCGCGGTCGGTGAGATCGCAGGAGGTGCTGCGCGGGGAGATGATGTGGGACTGGGGGACGGCGCGTGCGAGAAGGTTGCGGACGATGGCGGAGCCGAGAAAGCCCGTGCCGCCGGTGACGATGATGCGCTGACTGGGCCAGTGCAGTGGCGCGGACGGAGTTGGCCGGTGGATGGTCATGGGATTGGTGGCAGATTCTCGGACGGGAGTTGGAGTCCGATCGCGGAGGTGGGGCGCGGGTATTGTTGCCCGTCTCTCACGGGGCGCATTGGCCAAACCGATATCCCTCGTTCAACCGATCCATTCTGCTTCACCAACCCATCCTGCTCGAACGACACCTCCGCATGATCCCCACCATTGATAAACTGAATATTGGCTGCGGGCTGGTGACACCCGAGGGGTGGCTGAACGTGGATGGGTCGTGGAACGCGCGGCTGGCGAAGTATCCGATCATTCACAAGCCGCTGCTGAAGCTGACGGGTCGCAAGTCGGTGTACGAGGGCTCGGGCGCGATCTATGGGCACGATGTGCGGAAGCGGCTGCCGTGGAACGACAACTCGTTCACGGCGGTGTATGCCTCGCATCTGCTGGAGCATCTGCATCTGGACGAGGCGGATCGGCTGTTGAAGGAGTGCTATCGGGTGCTGCGGCCGGGCGGGGTGGTGCGGGTGGTGGTGCCGGATCTTGCTTCGCTGGTGGAGGGGTATCGCACGGGCAACTTCCCCAAGTGGTTCGTCGGCTACGAGCCATATACCGAGCAGGGCGATCGGTTTGTTCGGTCGCTGCTGATGCGCGACAACACCGCTCCGAAGGGAAGTGTTGCCACGCGGGTGTTTGATGCGCTGACGGATTTTCACAGCCACAAGTGGATGTACGACGCGGGCTCTCTCGCGGCGCGAGTTCGCGCGGCGGGCTTTGCCGAGGTGCGGAACATGCCGTGTTGGGAGAGCCGCATTCCGGGCATTGAGAAGATCGAGCGGCGCGACCGCATTGAAGATGGCGTGGGAGTTGTGGCCGAAGGCATCAAGACCGGCGGGTGAGCGGATGGTCGATGCGCGCGTGCGGCGTCAGGCCATGATGATGTGCGAGCGGTCGCCGCGATAGTGTTTCAGGGCGTTGCGGGTGTCCACGATCAGCTTCGCGTTTTGCGCGATGAGCGTCCAGTCGTACGCGGAGTGGGCGGTGGAGATGACCACGGCGTTGTAGCCGCGCAGCGATTCGGGGGTGAGCGCGACGGAGGCCATTTGCAGGTCGTAGCGGCGCATCTGGTGGGTGCGTGCGACGTGCGGATCGTTGTAGTCCACGTCAGCGCCGAGATCGCGGAGGTCTTCGATAAGCTCGAAGCTGGGGCTCTCGCGTACATCGTCGATGTCGGGCTTGTACGCGAGGCCAAGGATGAGGATGCGCGAGCCGCGGATGTCGGTGCCGCGCTTGGTGAGGGCATCGCGCAAGCGCGAGATGACGTAGCCGGGCATCTGATGGTTGATCTCGCCCGCGAGCTCGATGAACCTGGTGGGCAGGCCGACCTGGCGGGCCTTGTAGGAGAGATAGAAGGGGTCGATGGGGATGCAGTGGCCGCCGAGGCCGGGGCCGGGGTAGAAGGGTTGAAAGCCGAAGGGCTTGGTTTTGGCGGCGTCGATGACTTCCCAGATGTTGATGCCCATGCGATCCAGCAGCACCTTGAGTTCGTTCACCAGTGCGATGTTCACGGCGCGATAGGTGTTCTCAAGAATCTTGGCGGCTTCGGCGACCTCGGCGGAGGAGACGGGGACGATGGCGTGGAAGGCGGCGCGATAGAGCGCGGCGGCGATCTCGCCACTAGGGGCGTCGATGCCGCCGACGAGTTTGGGAATCTGCGCGGTGGTCATGTCCTTGCGGCCGGGGTCTTCGCGTTCGGGGCTGAAGGCCAGGTAGAAGCCGGTGTCGCTGCCGCAGGTGAGGCCGGTGGCGAGTAGTGTGGGGAGTAAGACCTCGCGGGTTGTGCCGGGATACGTGGAGGATTCGAGGACGATGAGCTGGCCGGGGCGGAGCGCGGCCGCGATATCCGCGCCGGCGCGCTCGACATAGGAAAGGTCCGGATCGGTGCCCTTGCCCAGCGGGGTGGGAACGCAGATGAGGATGGCGTCGGGCTCGCGGAGGCGGGAGAAGTCCGCGGTGGCGTGGAACTTGCCGGTGTCGATCATCTCGCGGGCGAAGGTGGGGCCGAGGTGTTTGAGGTAGCACTCGCCGCGTGCGAGGGCGGCGATCTTGGCGGGGTCCACATCAAAGCCGAGGACGCGGATGCCCGCGTCGGTGAAGGCGCGGCAGAGGGGGAGGCCGACGTAGCCGAGGCCGATGACGCCGACGAGGGCCTGGCGAGACTGGATAGCGACGTGCAGCGTGGTCATGGTGATTGTTTCGGGGTGGATTGCGAGGCCAGCGAGCCGATTCGCAAGCGGGCGAGAGCGCCCTTGACCTGGCCCCGACCAATGGCTTTTCGAACCATCCACCGCATGCGTGTGCCCTTGGCTCCCAGGAAGCCGGCAACGGGCGCCGCGAGCGCGTGGGCGAGGTAGCGAACCGAGCCGATGGCGACTGTTCGGAGCGCATCGATGGGGCCGTAGCGTTCCTTGAGCATCACGATGCTGCACGACGTGCCCAGGGCAACGCCCGTCAGATATGGCTCCTCCACCCGGTGCGGCGAGACCCAGTGCTTGACGGAGACGCCCGGCGCGTAGAAGATGCGAAAGCCGTGCTTGAGCGCTTGCTGAACGAAGAACGTCTCGCCGCCGCCGAGGAGTTGCTTGCCGATACGATCCAGATCGGCGCGGAATGGACCGACGCGATCAAAGACCTCGCGGCGAAAGCTGAAGTTAGCGCCGATAGCGTCGGGACGGAACATCTCGACGATCGAGGGGCCGAGGTCAAGGCAGGAGAGCGTGGTCTCCATGCCGGGGGTGAGCCAATCCGGGCGCGGCACAGAATCCCACCAGAGCTCGATGTGACCGGCGATTACACCGGCCGGAGTGGTTTGATAGGCATCTCTCAGGGCGAAGAGCCATCCCTTGGTGACCCAGACGTCATCGTCAAGGAGCGCGCAAATCTCGTGTGAGGAGGAATGGACGCAGCGGTTGCGGGCGTTTCCCAGGCCAGGATTCGGCTCGGGCACGCACCGGACCGGGAAGCCCATGCGCCCGACCCAGGAGCGGACGAGTTGTTCGGTGTCGTCGGTGCAGGCGTTGGCGACGACGACGAGTTCAACGTGCAGGTCGCCGGGCAGGTCCATCTCCGACAGACTTCGCAGGGTTCGATCGAGAATCGCGCCGCGGTTGTAGGTGGGAATCAGGATGGAGACGCCCGTACAGGTCATTTCGCTTCCCGTTCGATCATGAGGACGTGAACATCGTCGATCTCTTTGAGCGAAGAGACCTTTCCAGTGAACCCGCCGCGGCGCAGGTCCGACAGCAGGCGGTCTCTCGTGTACGGGGCGTGAAGTTCGATGATGAGGGTGCGGACGCGCCTGATCCACTCGGCGCAGTCGGCGAAGACTTCGGCCTCCGCCCCCTCGATGTCGCACTTGAGCAGGTCGATGGGGCCGGTGACACCGGCCTGGGCGAGCACCTCGACCATGGTGAGCGCGTCGATCTGATCGGCGGTGCCGGGGGTGTCTGATGGGGCGGGAGTGTCCTGGATCTTGAACGCCCAAGCCGCGTTGTTCCGATCCAGCGAGACTTTGCGCCGGGTGCCCGCGACGCAGGCCTGGATCAGCTTGGTCTCCGGTCCACCCGCCGCCAGCGCGTTGCGGCGGCAGACAGCCATGTTGGCGTTATCTGGCTCGACGGCGACGATGGTTGCGTCTGGAAAGAGCATGCGCCAGTAGCGGATGCTGATGCCGATGTTCGACCCCAGATCGACGATTGTGCGGGCGTCGCCGACGGCCTGGCAGCGAACAGCTTCGTACTCGGAGTCCAGGAATATCTCTTGGAAGACGTGCAGATCGCTGGTTCCGAGGCGGATGTAGACGGGCTTGCGAAGTCCCTTGACGCGCATTCCCATGACGCGTCCGTTTCCCCAGAGCCGCTTGGACTTGTCGCGCATGAGCGCGCGGCTGGCGACCGCGACAAAGAAGTTGGCGGCCCCGAAGCGCGAATAGTCGTGCCACCGACGCGACCAAGTCCCGCCAGCGGATGATGGAGTCTGGGGTGGAGAGTGTGATTCGGACAAGCGGGTGCGTACTCCTGTTCGTATCGTATCGGTCGATGGCCGCAGTCCGGTCAGCGGTGGATCGAAAACCCTACGCCGCGGGGACGCCGCGGAGGCCGAGCTTGCGGAAAATAGGCGTGATGGTTCCGATCAGATCCGTCCAGACGGTCTTGGCTAGGACTCGCAGCAGAGCGGCGTAGACGAGCGAGAACGTGGTTCCGACGGCGAGAATCTCCAGCACACTGTCGGTGAGCGTTCCCATGGGCATCACCATGGAAACACCGATCGCGGCGGCGGCGGCGAGCGTGCCGACCAGGTGGGAGGGCAGGAGCACCCCGATCGCGTCTGCCAGCCCTCCGCCGAGGGGTTTCAGGGCGGCGGCGGCCATGTGCAGCCCGGAGAGCAAATACGCCAGCGCGAGCGCCGCGGCAACACCCTCGGTGCCGAAGAAGTGCGCGCACAGTGCCGCGGTGATGAGAAACTCGAGCCCCCAGATCACCCCGATGATGAGGCGCGCCTTGAAGCGGGAGTGCGCCATCATCAGACTCCCGGCGGGAATGAATACAGCGAAGTAGATCATCCCGAACGAGAGAATCTGCATCGTGAGGATTGACGAGTTCCACTTCTCTCCGAACAGCGCGTTCACCAGAGGTCGCGACAGCAGCGCCTGCAGGACACACAGCGGGACCGTGGCGGCGGCGAGTGCTCGGGTGGCCCGCAGATATGCCTGTCGCTGGCGGATCGGATCGCCCCGCAGCCGACCGAGCGTCGGGAACATGACGTTGTCGAGTGCTCCCGCCAGGAGGATGACGCCCTGCAGCGTGATGTTGAACGCGAACGCGAAGAAGCCTGCCTCGTCTTGGGAGCGCATCTTGCCCAGGATCAGCGCGGGTGCGGCCGAGCCGATGGTGTTGGCCATCGCCGTCAGCAGCAAGATGACTCCCGGGAGCAGGATGTATTTCCAGTAGCGTGTCTGGGGCGAGCGCATGGGCGGAACATCGGCCCAGGCGCGCAGCATGAAGACACGCACCACGCCCGCGATCAGGCGCGGCAGGACGAAGCTGAACGGCCCCGCGCCCAGCCAGGCGCAGAGAACCATGAGCAGCGGCACCAGAACGCCCTGCACCAGGTTCACCCCGGCGAGTTCCCTGAACTTCATGTCGATCTGCAGGCGTGCCTCGTGCACGATCGTGAGACTGTACAGCGGCTGGCTGATCGCGAGCACCAGCATCAGCCCCAGCAGCCGGGGGTCGTTGTAGTACCACGCCACGGCCGGCGCGCTGGCGCCGATCGCCAGTGTGCTCAGCCCGGCGACGACCCAGGAGATCCACATGCCGACGTTCGCCCAGCGAGCGAAGCTCTTGTGCCGCGCGACGAGTATCTCGCGCACGCCGATCTGCTGGAGTATGGCCACGAACGCGACCACGCCCATTGCTACAGCGAAGAGCCCGAAGTCTGCGGGCATCAGGAGCTTGGCCAGCACGATCTGCACGACGAAGGTGATGACGCGGGTCAGCAGACTCTGCCCCGACATCATGGCGAAGCCCGCCGCGGCCCGGGCTCCGAGCGCTTCGGGCGGCGCGGGAATCTGCGGCGTTCCTCCGGCGCACTCGGGGCAGGGCATGTCCTCCAGCCCGCCCAATGCGGACCCGCATCGCGGGCACGACCGTGCGGAATCTTCGGGCGTAGGGCTTTCGGCGTTGACGGCGTTCATCGCGCTCGCTCCGCACCGGGATGCACCTCGTGCCCGGCGTCGCGCAGCGTCTTCTCTCGCGCCGCCAGTTCCAGGTCGCTCTCCACCATCATCTTCACGAGCTGCTCGATGGAGGTGCGCGCCGACCAGCCGAGTGATTGTTTCGCCTTGCTGGCGTCGCCGCAGAGCGTGTCCACCTCGCTGGGGCGTAGGTAGCGGGGATCGGTCTTGACGAAGTCCTGGGCGTCCAGCCCGACGTGCGCGAACGCGGCCTGCGCGAACGCTTTCACGCTGATGGAGTGTCCGGTGGCGATGACGTAGTCGTCGGCCGCGGGTTGTTGCAGCATCATCCACATCGCCTCGACGTAATCACCGGCGAAGCCCCAGTCGCGCTGTGCATCGAGGTTGCCGAGATAGACGGCGGATTGCAGGCCCAGCTTGATGCGTCCGACGGCGCGGGTGATCTTGCGGGTGACGAAGGTCTCGCCGCGGCGCGGGGATTCGTGGTTGAAAAGGATGCCGCAGGAGGCGTGCAGGCCATACGCCTCTCGATAGTTCACGGTTGCGTGGTGCGCCATGACCTTCGCCACGGCGTATGGCGAGCGCGGGCGGAGAGGGGTGGTCTCGCGCTGCGGGGTCTCGGCGACTTGCCCGAACATCTCCGATGAACTCGCCTGGTAATAGCGAACGGAGCGCCCGCTGACCTGCTGATAGTCGCGCACGGCTTCGAGGAGTTTGAGCGCGCCCAGGCCGGTGCTCTCGGCGGTGTGGATGGGCATCTCGAAGCTGACGCGGACGTGGCTCTGTGCGGCGAGGTTATAAATCTCATCCGGCCCGATGGAGCGCACTAGCCGCTCGAGGATGTTGGCGTCGGTGATGTCGCCGTGGTGCAGGATCATGCCCGGGCCGCCGTGGATGGCGTGCGGGTCGCGGTAGATGTGGTCGATGCGCGAGGTGTTGAACGAACTGGCGCGGCGCATGATGCCGTGGACCTGATACCCCTTGGCCACCAGGAACTCGGCGAGGTATGAACCATCCTGGCCGGTGATGCCGGTGATCAGAGCTCGCTTGGGCGGGGTTGGAGTGGGAGTGGGGGGCATAGAAAGCGCAAATCATGCGCGATACTGGGCGATTCGAGAGCGATTGCCGCCACGCGCGGCGAAGTTTTAGAGCATCGGCGTTTGTGCCCGGCGCATCCACAGATCGTGGGCACGCTGGTACGCCGGATTCAGCGAATGGGATCGCGCGGCGTAGAAACCGCGGGTTGTTCGGGGTCTGGGTGGAGTGGGTCGCGCCCGATGATGAGGCCGCCGATGGTGATGATGGTGAGGAGCAGGGTGAGCAGCAGGGGGCCGATGAGCCGCCACGCGGCGAGCCATGAGCCGCGGCGGGAAGTGCCCGAGTTGATCGCACTGGCCCCATATCGCGCCGCGAGCAGTGCGAAGAGCATGAGCAGGAACGGTTCGTGGTAGCGTTGCCAGCAGTTGGCGTTGGCGGATTGGGCGGCGATGAAGGCGGCGACGGCCGCGCCGACGATCCAGCGGCGTTTGTCGTCGATGAGCATGATCCAGCCCGCCAGCATCACGGCACCGAGCGGTGCGAGAAGGAACAGCAATGGGCTGGTGTGATGCGCGATCGACAGCCCCGCGCTCTCCATCTTCTCAACAACGCCCCACAACCCGCCGGAGCGCGGCTCGCGCATGAATGTAGTTTCGGGAATCGCGGCCCAGGTGATTGCGCCCAGCGCGATCAGCACGAGTGTGAGCCGAGATGCTCGCCACGCTCGCGCCACGCCTGTCCAGAGCCATCCGAGGAAGAACAGAGAGAAGAGGCCGATGAGCGAGAGAATGAAAGGCACCGTGGTCCAGTTGATGATGGAGTGGCCCTTGACGAGGTGTTGTTCGTGGAAGAAAGGCGGCGTGAGACCGTGCCAGAGCCGGGCGAATGCCGCGAGAATCAGGGCCGCGGGGACGCAGACGAGCGCGCCTACGAGCGTCATGGGGATTCGCCGTGCGGGCTGTTGCAGAGCTCCGGCGAGTCCCGCGTCAGATGGTTGCGTGCGGCTCATCCACCCCGCCGCGAGGAGGGGCGCGGCGGCCCAGGCGTGGCTCTGACGCATGAGAACGAGCACGGCAAGCGCAAGTCCGCCGAATATCAGCGTATTTGAGGTTTGCCGAGAGCGCACGCTGGTCATCACCACGATCAGCGCCAGCAGCCAGCCCGCGTTGTCCGGCAGCAGCCAAACGCCCGATGTGAACACATACGGCGATGCGACCACCGGCAGCGCGAGGGCCGCGAGTTCGAGCCATGTTCGGCCGCGATCGTACCCCGCGCGGCAGATCATGCGGGCGAGTAGCGCCAGCAAGCCGACTGTGAACAGTGCAGCGGCAACTTGCAGGAAGATCGGATTTGGCGAGACCAGCCGCGCGGCCGCCGCCACGAGCAGGTGATAGCCGGGCGTGGTTGCCGAGAGATAGTCGTGCAGGTCCGGGCGAGGAAGTTCCGCGGCGAACTTCAGAATGGCTTTGAGGTGGTATTCGTACTGGTCGCAGGCCGCGCGGCCGCGCGTCCAGCCGATCGCCCAGAGCCACATGGCGGGGAGAAGGAACGCCCCGAGCAGCAGCGCGGCCAATCCGCGCCAGCGCGGGGCATCGGGCCAAGGATGAGGTTGTGAGGAGCGGCTTGGGGGGGTCATATCTGCGGGAGTGCGGAAGGGTGATACGTCGTATCGGCCCGCCGTGTGCGAGCAGTCTATGAGTGCCCCGTTGGACTGCGATTTGATCGACCGGTCAAGGTCTGGGGCGGGTACCGAACAACCCCGTATCCCGGTTCGTCTCCCTTTCAACAGGTGAGCGCGAACGTCCGATAGACTTTGCACGCAATGAAAGAACATGCTTCCATGCCCGGATCCGCTCAGGAATCCTCTGCAACCGTGGGCAACGCGGGGTTGCCGGCCGCTGGTGCGCGCTCGACGGCGACAATAATGGACTACATTCGGCTGGCCCGCCCCATGCAGTGGGCCAAGGGCGCGTTCGTGGTGGTCGGGCCGGTGTACGGGCTGGCGATCAAGGATGTGCCATCGGCGCTCGCGGTGCTCGGCGCGTTCCTGGCGTTCGCGTTTGCTTCCAGCGGGTGTTATGTCCACAACGATGTGCAGGACCGGGAGCGCGATCGTGCGCATCCGCGCAAGCGGCATCGGCCGATCGCCTCGGGGCGCATCGGCGTGGCGCACGCGTACATGTTTGCCATCGCCCTGTTCGTGCTCGCGGCGGGGATGCTGCTGTTGGTGCCGACCCGCGAGAATGTTCTCGGGCCGCGCGTGCTGCTCGGGGCGTGCGTGGTTCTGTATGTCGCCAATGTGTTGGCGTATTCCACATGGCTCAAGCACAAGGCGGTGGCGGATGTCATCTCGCTCTCCATCGGCTTTGTGCTGCGCGTCCTCGGCGGGTGCGCGGCGGTCGCCATCATGCCCTCCACCTGGCTGTTGAACGTCACATTCTTTGTCTCCATGTTCCTGGCCTTCGGCAAGCGGCTGGGGGAGCGGCGAACGATGGGGGCCGCCGCCTCGACCACCCGCGGCGTGCAACTCAAGTACACCGACGACCTGCTCCGCATGGCGATGGTCGTCACCGGCGTCGCCACTTTGATCACGTACGCCCAATACGTCCAGTCCCAGTCCGACGTCTACACCCGGGGCTTCAACCTGCTCTGGCTGACGATGCTCCCGGCCACATATTGCCTGCTGCGTGCGATGGTGAAGGTGGAGGTCGGGGAATATGACGACCCGACGGACATGGCGACCCGGGACCGGCCGTTTCAGGTGGCGGTGGCGTGCTTTGGGGGCATCACGCTGGGGTTGATCTGGTGGTTTCGGACGAGGGGCTGAGAACTATTTGGGGGTCTAGTCCAAGATTATGGTGGCGGAGAACTGCTTCTGAGTACCCCGCACCTCCGGGGCGGGCTGAACGCCGTGAACGCCCATCCCGCGGCCGCTTCGGAAATGCGGGGTACCCCGCCACCATAATCTTGGACTCCACCCGCACCGCCTATTTGGTTCAGGTGATACCACAGCGTGCGTGCTCGCTAAACTGCACAAACGATGACCGCACCGCCCAGACCACCGAGTTCGGGACTTCCCGACCCCTCCGAGGGGCCTCGTGATGGCGAGATCATTTTGTACAGCGACGCCACAGGGCACAAGCGGGTTGAGGTGCTTCTCCAGGGAGAAAACGTCTGGCTGGACCAGAGGCGGCTAGCGGAGTTGTTTGGCGTGAATATTCGCACTGTGAGCGAGCATCTCCGGAATATCTTTGATGAGGGGGAACTGGCGGAGCAGGCAGTCTTCCGGAAATTCCGGAATACTGGTCCGGACGGCAAGTCCTACCTCGTTGGCTTTTACGACCTTGATGCCATCATCTCGGTGGGCTATCGCGTGAACAGTGTGCAGGCCACGCAGTTTCGCATCTGGGCCACGCGAACCCTCCGCGAGTTCATCGTCAAAGGATTCGTACTCGACGATGAGCGGCTGAAACTCAACAAGCGGCTAGGCAAGGACTATTTCGATGAACTGCTCGAACGCATCCGCTCCATCCGCGCGAGCGAGCGCCGCTTCTATCTGAAGATTACCGACATCTACGAGGAGTGCAGCATCGACTATGACAAGGATGCCCCGACCACGCAGACGTTTTTCAAGACCGTGCAGAACAAACTGCACTGGGCTGTCGGCGGCAGGACCGCCGCGGAGATCATCGCCGGACGGGCCGACGCGGCCAAGCCCAACATGGGACTGACGACATGGAAGAGCGCACCGACGGGTCGCATCGTCAAGTCAGATGTTTCCGTTGCGAAGAACTACCTGATCGAACGCGAGATCAAGGAACTCGAGCGGATCGTCGGCATGTATCTGGATTACGCCGAAAATCAGGCGGCCCGGCAGATCGTCATGAAGATGGCCGACTGGGTGCAGCGGTTGGATGCTTTCCTGCAGTTCAATGAGTACGACGTACTGACCGGCCCGGGAAAAGTCTCGCACGAAGTCGCCAAGCAACTCGCCGAGCAGCAGTACGAGGAGTTTCGTGCCAGCCACGATCGCAAGTTCGAGAGCGACTTTGAGCGCGAGATCAAACGCATCCAGCAGAACGCGGGGACATACCCATCGAGCGATGTCCAGCCGCCGAGGCGAATAGACGAACCCGGGCAGACGACCCGGATCGGATATCTCAATCGAAATGAGCAAGAAAACCGAGGCCCGCTCGGCCTGCCGGGGACCGATCACGGGCAAGGTCTGTACCGAATGCGCTGTGGCCACTGCGGCACCGAGTATGCCGCCAATGGCAGCGACATTTTCCAGCGAAAATGCCCCCAGTGTCAGGACGGCCACCCCAGCACGGCAGGGTGGAAGCCCTGAAGCCACGCCGGACATGCCCCGCTATACGCCTCCATTTCAGGTTTTCCGTCGAATCGCAGCCCCCACCGAACACTCGCGGGCGGACGTTGGTACGCCCTCCCGGCGGTTCTCAACCGCCGCACGTCGGGAATCGTGGCCGCGCGAATCGTGTATCCTATACGCTTGTTTGCCATCAATCGAGGGAGGTCAGCCGCGCCTTCCGCAGGGATTCGATCCAATCCCATACCCGCCGCGGCCGCAACGGAGTGCATCCATGTCATCGTCCACACGGCCATTGTCCCCACGTCTTGCCGCGATCTCCGCCACGCTACTGCTCGCGCCGCTGGCGGGCCTTCCGGTTCCATCTTTCGCCCAAGCCCCTCCGGCCCCTCCGGCTCCTCCGGCTGCGCCGGAAGAGAAGCCGGACTTCCCGCCCTTTGCCGAGGCATCGAAGGGATACGAGAAGGTCTCGTCCTTCAGCGAGCAGGGCAAGGAGCCCTTCTACGCGCTGTACAAGAAGGAGAAGGACCAGTCGCTGCTGGCGGAACTGCCCAAGGGTTTTCAGTCGCAGAAGCACTACTGGGCCATGACCGTCGCCAGCGGCGACACCTGGGCCGGGCTCCAGGGCAACGCCGTCGTCGCCTACTGGCGGCGCTACGACAAGACGCTCGCGCTGGTGCAGCCGAACTTCGAGACCCGCTCCACCGGCGATGATGAGTCCAAGGCGGGCGTGAACCAGCAGTTCTCCGATCGCGTGCTGCTTGAAGTGCCGATCAAGTGCATGGGGCCCAGCGGCCAGCCGGTGATCGACCTGCGGCTGTTGCTCGCGGGTCAGGCCGGGCGGTTCTTCGGCGGTCAGGGCGGCGGGGTGAACGCGAATCTGGCGACGTTCAAGAGCGTCAAGGCGTTTCCCGAGAATATCGAGATTTCCATCGAGATGCCCGCCGCGGGTGGGCAGCTCAGGACGTTTCACTATTCGATCAGCCGCCTGCCGGACAGCACTGGCTACAAGCCGCGCGAGGCGGATGAACGCATCGGCTACTTCACCACCAGTTTCCGCGACCTGGGCAAGTTTCGTGATGACAAGAAGTGGGTGCGGTACATCAACCGTTGGAACCTGGAGAAGCGTGACCCCGCGCTGAAGCTCTCGCCGCCGAAGACGCCGATCGTGTTCTACATCGACAACAAGGTGCCGGTCCGCTATCGCCGCCATGTGCGCGACGGCATTCTGGCGTGGAACAAGGCGTATGAGAAGGTCGGCATCGCGGATGCCATCGAGGTGTACTACCAGGACAGCGCGACCAGCGCCAACATGGAGAAGGATCCGGAAGATGTGCGTTACAACTTCATCCGCTGGCTCGCCAACGATCAGGGCACGGCCATCGGCCCCAGCCGCACCGACCCCCGTACCGGTCAGATTCTTGATGCCGACATTGTGCTGACCGACGGCTGGATTCGCCACTTCTGGTTCCAGGCCAACGAGCTGCTCCCGGAAACCGCGATGACAGGCATGTCCGCCGAAACGCTCGCGTGGCTGGACAAGAACCCGCAGTGGGACCCGCGCGTGCGGCTGGCCGACCCCTCGCAGCGCGACTATATCCTCGCGCAGCGGGCGCAGCGCGGCATCCTGAAATATGGCGGCCACCCCGCGGGCAATGTCGATCCCTCCTCGGGATACGGCGACAACCCGTTTGACGGGATCATCGGCCAGACCAGCCAGTTCAACGGGCTGTGCATGGCCGCGAGGGGCAAGGCCGCGGACATGGCCTTCATGGGCATGCACCTGGAGCTCGAAGACCTGCTCGGCGACCCGCCAACCGAGGATGCCGACAAGGACAAAGCCGACGCGGACAAGAAGGACGAGAAGAAAGACGAGAAGGACAAGAAGAAGGACGACAAGAAGGAAGCCAAGAAGGAAGAGCCCAAGGGCGACATGCTCGACGGCATTCCCGAGTGGTTCGTCGGCCCGATGCTGGCGGACCTGGTCTCGCACGAGGTCGGCCACACGCTGGGCCTGCGCCACAACTTCAAGGCGTCGTCGATCTACTCCGAGAACAAGATCAACTCGTATGAGATCAAGGGCGAGAAGCCCTTCGCCGGTTCGGTGATGGACTACATCCCCGTGAACATCAACCGCGAGTCTGGCCCCGTGCAGGGCGACTACGCGATGCGTGGCATCGGCCCCTACGACTTCTGGGCCATCGAGTACGGCTACACCTTCGGCGATGTGAAGGACGTTCTCAAACGCTGCGCCGAGCCGGAACTGGTCTTCCTCACCGATGAGGATGTCGGCGGCTCCGATCCGCTCGCTCGTCCGTATGACTTCGCCGCGGACCCGCTGGACTACGCGAACAACCAGTCTCGATTGCTGGAGTACTACCGCACGCGCCTGATCGATAAGTTCGTGAAAGACGGCGAGAGCTGGGCCAAGGCGCGCCGTGGCTACGGCATCACGCTCAACCAGCAGCTCCAATGCCTCACGTTCATGGCCCCGTGGGTCGGCGGCGCGCACGTTGCCCGCGACCACAAGGGCGACCCGAACGCGCGCCAGCCGGTGACGGTCGTTCCCGTCGAAAAGCAGCGGGCCGCGCTGCGGTATGTGATGGATCATTCGTTCAAGGACGCCGCGTTCGGGCTGACGGCGGAGATGATGAAGTTCATGACCGTGGACAAGTGGTCGGATCAGGGCGGGCAGCGCGACATCTTCGAGGAGTCCGCGTTCCCGATCCACGATCGCATCATGGGCTTGCAGGCCACCGCGATCACGCTGCTCATCAACCCGACAACGCTCAAGCGCGTCTACGACAACGAGCTGCGCACGCCCAAGGATCAGGACATGCTCACGCTTCCGGAGCTGATGTCCAGCGTGACCAATGAGATCTGGGCGGAACTGGACAAGCCCGAGAGCAAGGCGTTCACGCCGCGCGACCCGATGATTTCTTCGCTGCGGCGCAACCTGCAGCGCGAGCACCTCTTCCGGCTCATTGATCTGGCCATGCCCGACGCCATGCCCGGCGCGGCTGGCAAGCCGGTGGCCAACCTCGCCACCTCCACGCTCCGCGACATCCGCGCCAAGATCGACAAGGTCATCGATGTGAAGGGCAACGGGCGCAAGAACGCGGATGAGTACACCTACGCGCACCTCGCCGAGACCGCGCTGCGTATTGACAAGGCACTGGACGCGACCTTCATCTACAACACCAATGCCATCGGTGGCGGCGGCTTCGGTGGCTTCTTCTTCGGCCAGCCCACTCCCGCGACCGGCCCCGCCACGGGCCGTGCAGGGGATGCGCCACGCGAGCCGTATCAGGGGCGGTATGGGCTGGACGCGGGACAGCCGTAAGCACGCGGAGAACCATTTCCAACTACGAACCGCCCGACACTTGTCGGGCGGTTTTTTCTTGGTGCGTTCGGCGTCTGAATGCCCCAAACCGGCATCCGGCGATCCCGTTATGAGGACGGACAAAAGAGACAAATTGTCGATGTTCCGCTTGACTCGGTGGGCAAACGAGACAAAATGTCTATGTGCGCGTCATCAGCATCAAGCCGCTCAAGGAGTTCTGGGAGCATCACCCGGGTGCCCAGAAGCCGCTGCGGCAGTGGTATCGGATCGCTTCGGGCGCGCAGTGGTCCAGCGTGCGGGATGTCCGGCAGACGTATCCGCACGCCGACGCGATCGACGCTGGCAAGCACAACACGCTCACTGTCTTCAACATCGGCGGCAACAAATACCGCCTCATCGCGCGGATCTGCTACGACTACCAACTCATCAACGTCCATTATGTGCTAACGCACACCGAGTACGACCAGGGGAAATGGAAGGGCTGACCATGCCAGCAGGAAAGCACGCATCGCGGCCGGCAACACAGCTCCCACCCAAGTGGACGCGCGATCACATCGCGAATGCCGCGGGCAAGTGGTCCGGTGCATCCGGTGCCAAACGCTTGGGTGCGCGGCGATCTTCTGCCGCAGGTGTGCCGTTGCCCGCTGGCTACGGCGCTCTGGTGCGTCTCATGCCGCCGCAGGCGATCGCCAGTGACTCCGGACGCGACTTGGCCGTGGAAATGATCGACCGGCTCATGGCCGCCGACAAGCTCACGCGCGACCAGCGGCTGTATCTTGAAACCTTGGTGCAACTCGTCGGGGTCTACGAATCGCACGAGCGGATGACGCTGGCCGGTACGCCGGGCGGCGTGGAGTTGCTCAGACATCTCATGCAGGAGCACGGAATGATCGCTTCCGATCTCGCGCGGCTGCTCGGAGTTCACGCCAGCATGGGCTCAAAGATTCTCAATGGGGATCGTTCCCTCACCTTGGACCACCTCAAGCGGCTCGCCCAGCGATTCAAGGTGGGGCCACAAGTGTTCATGGATTGACCGTCGCGGGCCGAGACTCGGGATAGTCGCCCTTATCCCGCGCTGCCAACCAGCGCGGCATTGGTCGGAAACCGCTGCAGCGCGGCCAGCAACTGCTCAATCTGCACATGCGGCGGCATGTTCATCAGCCGCCGGCGCAGCGCGCCGATGGTTTTGAGTTCGTTTTCGGGCTGGAGCAGGTGCTCCTTACGGGTGCCACTGGCGGCGAGGTTGATGGCGGGGAAGAGTCGGCGATCGCTGATCTTGCGGTCCAGGATCAGCTCCATGTTGCCGGTGCCCTTGAACTCCTCGAAGATCACCTGGTCCATCGCCGAGCCGGTGTCCACCAGGCACGAGGCCATGATGGTGAGCGACCCCGCCTCTTCGGAGTTGCGGGCCGCGCCGAAGAGCTGCTTGGGCACTTCGAGTGCTCGCGAGTCGATGCCGCCCGAGAGCGTGCGCCCGCTGTTGGCGTACTTGCGTGATCGGTTGAAGGCACGCCCCAGCCGCGTGAGCGAGTCCATCAAAATCACGATGTGCTTGCCCGCCTCGACCATGCGTTTGCAACGGTCGATGGTGCTGATCGCCACGTTGATGTGGACTTCCGCGTCGTGATCGTTGGATGACCCCACCACGCGGCAACGCGGCCGCGCACCGCCCTCGCTCTGCATCCACTCCGCGAACGTACGCCGGAAGTCCGTGACTTCCTCGGGGCGTTCATCCACCAGCAGGATGCAAACCTCAACCTCCGGGTGGTTCTTGAGAATGCCGGTGGCGATGTCTTTGAGCAGCGTGGTTTTGCCCGCCTTGGGCGGCGAGACGATCAGGCCGCGCGTGCCCCGCCCGATCGGGCAGAACAGGTCGATCAATCTGCACGACGCGGAGCATCCCGGATACTCCAGCGTCAGCCGCGGCTGCGGATCGATGCTCGTGAGTTCCTCAAACGGCTTGGCGTTTGCGAACTTCTCGGGGTCGATCCCCTCGATGGCGACGATGCTCTCTACCACCGCTCGCTCGCCGCGCCCCGGCTTAGGAATCTCGCCGCCGGGTTGCTCAACGGGTGGCCCGCCGCTCCGCGGCGGTTCTTGTATCCCTCCCGCTACCCCATTCTTAGATTGCTCTTTCACCACTTCCGCCGCCGCGGGTGCCGGTGCTTGCGATATCCCCGGCCCGGTCTTGATCGCCGGAACCATTCCCGGCCCGAGCGGTGCTGGCCCGGTCATCGGTTTTCCGCCCCGTCCCCAGCCGCCCGCCGCCGGGCGTGCCCCGCTTCCGGATTGGATGTACTGCGTCGCTGGCTTCACCACGCCAGTTGCGCTAGCCGCTCCGGCCCGATGGGCCGCGGGCGGCGGATGGCGAATCCCCGAACCCGGCACGCCCGGGCCGCCGGTGGGCGCGCTGATCGGCGTGCCGCTTTGCCCGTTCTGCGCCGCGTTCCCCGGCCGGTTCTGTTGCTGCGGCGGCTGCCGCGGCGGTCGAATCCCCACCGTGACGGTGATCTCAAGCCCATTGCGCAGCTTGTATCGCTCAGCCAATGACTGGGGCACAAAGGGATCATCGTCCCGCTGCACCAGAGTGGAGCCGCTCATCTGCCGCACACGACCTTCCGATCGCTGTGGCCAGTCCAGAATGCCTGTCAGTGTCGCCATGCAGAATGTCTGCTCACCGCCACGACCAAACGGCCGTGCAAGGTCAATACCCGCGGCAAGTTCAAGCCCCACCCCCACCCGTCGAGCCAATCGAGATCAAACCGCCCCTCCCCCAATCCTCCCCGAACAGAACCACCCGGACAGACCATCAGAGCAGATATCGGCATTCAAGTCAAGCGGCATTGGGCAAAGCCAGAATGGGACTTGGAAAAAGCTGCCTGAAACACGCCCGGAATGGCCACTGGCGGGCCGGAGAGGGGCTTGCGGGGCATGTGCGGAACCGGCGAGGATGAAACTTCATCGCGGCCCGGATGGGAATATGAGGTAGAGTGGATGGTCAGGCCAGCGCAGGGAACTCTCCCCATGATCCGTCGGGCTTTTACACTCATAGAACTGTTAGTAGTCATCGCCGTGATCGCGATTCTGGTTGCGATCATTCTGCCCGCGCTGGGGCACGGCCGCAGAACTGCACAGAGCGCGGTGAGCAAGGTGCAGCTGGGGCAGTGGGGAGACGTGCAGGCGGCCTACGCGAGTGACTTCAAGAACTCGTTTGTCAATCCGTTTGACGCGAAGAATCCCCAGCAGTGGGTGTTGCCCTGGTATGACGTTATCGGTCAAGGGTCGCTGAACGTGACCAACCCAAGCCAGATACGGGGGCACAACTACGGCGACCCCGAATATTGCACGCTGCTGTTCGCGGACGAATGGGCGGCGCTGGCGGCCCAGTACCTGAACTCGACGACCAACGCCAGCACATCACTCTTGTCGCCGAACGATACCGCGGCGCTGATCCGCTATCGGAAGCAGGTGCCGCTCAATGTCGGAGTTGAGGATGAGTTTCTGTATTCCACCTCGTACTGGGCATCTCCGACGCTCTGGCTGGGCAAAGAACCATTTCGCACGTCCTCGCGGGTGCCGATCGGCTATGGCGACTCGCGGTATTGGCGCCGTAACCGCTTCGATGATGCGATCTTCTCCGAGGGAAAGGCGATGGTCTTCGAGCGGTTCGACTTCACCAAGACCGCCCGCGCTCGCCGGAGCGGGGGGCGAGAGAAGTACTCTCCCATGTTCAACAACCCGGAGGCCACCACGCGGTTCGTCACCGTCGACGGCAGCGTGTCCAGCATCCCGGTCAGCAAGCTCTTCAAGTTGACGGCATCGACGAACACCAATCAATCCGAGCGCGATCTTTACACCCCAGCAGGATTCTGGGATGTGCCAGATCTGACATTGGGAGACCCGAACACTCCCCAAGGCGTTTCAGCAGGCGGATTGGGCCGGGATGCCCTTGAAAACGGCGACGGCACTCTTCTGGGTATTCCAGGCGGCTTCAACTCGTACCCGTCGTTTTTCTGGGCAACACACAACGGAATACAAGGCCAGGACTTTCCGCGGTGAGGGCTCGGAGTGGGGCTCTGTCCGAAGCCACTGCGTGCGACCGTCCGCGAAGTCGCCGCAGGACAGCCGTTGCGCGAGGTGTGTGCCGCCTTCGCCATTCGCACGCAGTGCCCACGAATGTTGCCGCCCCCCATTGGTGAAGCGAGGTCGCTTTGGACCTAGTAAACCACCGGAGAGCGATCCACAAATCTTTCTTTGAGTTGTTTTCTTCTCGCCCGGAGGGCGAATGATGCTGCCGATCATGCGCGCGGGAGTCGCCCGGTTCGTCCGCCCTGCGGGCGGGAAGACGAAGAGAAAAGAGAATGAGTGTGGTACCCGTCCGGTGGTTTGCTCGCCGCAAAGCCGGCTCGCTTCACCACCGGCAACATTCGCGCGCCCGTTGGGCGAAGAGGGAGCACGCCGCGATACTCCGACAGTGTGCTGCCCGCTTTTTCCACACCTTGAAACCGCAACGTGTGGGGCCGCCCGTTGCGTGTGTTCCGCAATGAATTCGATGTATACGACCAAGAGGGACCATGCGACGGCGCGGCGTACCACAGCTCTGGACCTGCGCGTCTCCGGGATATCTGGAGGCAGAGTATCTTGGAGGATGGATACGGCTGGTGCATCCACCGCGTGTGGAGTACGCGTTGGTGGCAGGATCAAGATGCCGAGATCACCAAGCTCAGGTGTGCAGTGGAGATCGCTCGTTCTGGTTCAACGTAGTCGAACGATGGGCTTTGCATGGATATCTGCGTTCTTCTCAGCCCTTCTTCTCGACGTGCTTCTCTGCGTGCTTTTCCGCGTGCTTCTCAGCGTGCTTCTCAGCGTGCTTTTCCGCTGGCTTCTCGCCGCGCTCCGGCTTGGGGGCCTTGGGGGTCTGCTGCGCGACGGTGACCCACTTGGTCTTCCAGACGCGGGTTCCGCCTTTGCGGCGTTTGGTGGCCCACTTGATCTTCTTTCGGATCATCTGCGGCATGAAGCGGCTCCTGAAATCGGGTGAGAGGGCAAGGTGATAGTTCGGAAATGCGAGGGCTACAAGGGTATCAGAGCCAGCGGGGGACGCAAGGGCGTGCAAGGATTCCCAACAATGGCTGTTGGGCCGAATGCGGGCATGTTAGGGGCGCGGCGGACGGACTGGGGTTGGGGTTGGGGGCTTGCGAGTCGTTTTTTCAGGAGGTCTGCGGTGATGAGCCAATCTGAGCGTGACGCGGTGGCGGCGATCTGTCTTCTGGCGGCGTTTGCCGATGGCGAGCCGGACGACAAGGAGCGGAACCGCATTCGCACGGTGATGGATGGCCTCTCCACGGACGCGGGGAGCGCGGGCGCTGGGGTGTCCAACCAGGTGTACCAGCGGGTGATCTTCAAGCAGACCGACGGCGCGCGGGAGGCGGCGATGCTCTCGACGCCGGAGATGAAGAAGCTGGCGTACGAGATGGCGGTGAGCGTGTGCGACGCGGATGGTGTTTCCAGCGCGGCGGAGCAGTCGTTTCTGGCATCGCTCGCGGGCGCGTGCGGGGTTTCGGCCGCGGAAGCGGCGAGTTATGTGCAGCAGGTGAATCTGATCACCGATGCGCCGGTCGGCGGCGGCGCGAGTGCCGGAAGCCCGCCCGCGTTGGGTGGCATGAGCGGCGCGGCGGCGGGCGTCGGTGCCGCGGCGGCGGCGGTTGGCACTGCTTTGGGAAGTGCTTCGGGAACACCCGCGCCGCTCTCGGATGTGATGGAGAAGGAGATCGACGGCTCGATCGCCAACTACGCGATTCTCAACGGCGCGCTGGAACTCTTGCCGCAGGGCTTGGCGTCGGCCGCGATCATCCCGCTTCAGATCAAGATGGTGTACGAGATCGGCAAGCGCTACGGCTACACGCTGGACAAGGGGCACATCAAGGACTTCCTCGCCACGGCGGGCGTGGGGATGACCTCGCAGGTGGTGGAGAGCTTCGCGCGCCGGCTGGTCGGCGGGCTGCTGGAAAACGTCGCGGGTCGCGTCGTCGGGCGCGGGCTGGGGCACATGGTCGGGAATCTCGGGCGCACCGCGACGGGCGGAGCGTTCACGTTCGCATCCACCTACGCGCTCGGGCAGGTGGCGCGTCAGTATTACGCCGGTGGGCGCAAACTCTCGGCGATCGACCTGCGGACGGCGTTTACCAAGCAGGTGACGGCGGCAGAGGGGCTGTATGGCCAGTACCGGCCGAAGATTGAAGAGCAGGCCCGGAAGGTGAACCCGATGCAGTTGCTGAGCATGGTGCGATCCTGATCGTCGAGCATCCAACGGCATTGCACTTGTTTGAGTTTGGCGTTTGTTCTGTTTGGATTGATTCCATTTGCGGCCACCGACCGATTCATGTATCCTCGTCACATGGGGCGTTTCGTGTGCGCGGCAGACCGCACGAACTGGGCCTGACAAAGCGTGAGATCGCGTGGCGGAGTTTTTCGTGCGCGCGATGTGGAAGGTGATTGAACTTCATGCCCGCGCCCGGCGCGGCAGGGAGCTGTTGTGTCTGCCGAGAAACCAAGCACGCTGGACAGGATTTCGACGTGGCCGCCCAGCCCCGGGCGGTCGCTTGTGGCGTGGTGGTCGGTGACGATCATCGCGGTGCTGGGCGCGGCGATGGTCGGGTTTGGGGTGTGCGAGATACTCGAGAACAGCGGCGGGGGCGGCGCGAACGAGACGGTGTCGCGGTTGTATGTCGTCGGCTGGGTGCTGGCGGTGCTCTGCGGCGTGGGCGCGCTGTTTGCGATTCGGCGGCTGCGCGGCATGTCGCGGCGGATGGAAGAGAGCGAGCAGCGCTTTCGCGTGATCGCGGACGCGACGCCCGCGATGGTGTGGACGAGCCGGCCGGACGGGCAGTGTGACTACTGCAACTTCGCGTGGTACGAGTTCATGGGGGACGGCGCGCAGGCCCCACTCGGGGAACGATGGTCGGCGGCGATCCACCCGGACGATTTGCAGGCATGTCGTGATGCGTATTCGGCAGCGATCGCGGAGCATCGGGACTATCGCTGGGAGTTTCGCCTGCGTCGTCACGATGGAAACTATCGCTGGGTTCTGAGCTTCGGTGCCCCGCGCGAGGCCCCGGACGGCTCGTTCGGCGGGTACGTCGGCATGTGCGTGGACATCAGCGAGCAGCGTGCAGGGGATATGAAGCTCCGGGAAGCGGTGGCGCGATACGAGACACTCGCGAAGCTCGCGCCGGTTGGCATCTTCCAGACCGCCGCGGACGGCAACTGCCTGTACGTGAACGACCGATGGTGCGAGATGGCGGGGCTGACGCAGACCCAAGCGGCGGGCGATGGCTGGGTGAGCGCGGTGCATCCGGATGATCGCGAGGACACGAGCCGCGAGTGGTACGATTCGGCGCGACACGGAAAAGAGTCGTACCACGAGCATCGGTTCCTTCGCGCGGATGGGTCGTTTGTACGGCTGATCGCCCGCTCGCACGCGATGAAGGATTCGGATGGAAACGTGACCGGCCACCTGGGAACCTGCACGGATGTGACGGCCTTAAAAGAGGCGGAGGAGCAGTTGCGGGGCGCGCTGCACCAGCAGGCGGCAACGGCGGGGCGCGAGAACCTACTGCGGCGCGAGCTGGACCATCGCGTGCGGAACAACCTTGCCTCGCTGCTGGGGTTGATCCGGCTGAGCGAGGAATCATCGCTGGACCGGCGATCGACTATTGACCGGCTGCGCGCGGCGGTGCGGACGATGAACGAATCGCACGAGTTGATCTCCCGCGCGCACGGTGAGCCGGTGGGGCTGGACATGCTGCTGCGGCAGCTGCTTCGGGGCGCGATGTCGCGCGGGCCGGATCGCGTGGCGGCCTCGGGCTCGCAGGTATTTGTGAACCCGGAGCGGGTGAACGCGCTGGCGATGACACTCCAGGAACTTGCAACCAACAGCATCAAACACGGCGCGCTCTCTGGCCCCACCGGCCGGATCGACATCCGCTGGCACGAGAGCGCCGAGCAGCCGGGACGGGTGCGGCTGGAGTGGAGCGAGACCGGCACCAAAGCACCCATCACGACGGTGGAGGGCACGGGCCTGACACTCATCCGAACGCTGGTGGCGATCGACTTGGAGGGGACGACGGAGTTCGAGTTCAACGATGATTCCATGACTTGCGTGATCGACTTTTACCCAAGTGCTGGCGTTCGTCCGGCCGCGATGTCCAACGGAGCGATACACTCATGATGATGATGATGACTACGACTCACCAAGATTCTGGCGCGGGAAAGAGCGGTGTTCGCGCGCTCCGCATTTTGGTCGCGGAGGACCAGTCGCTGGTGGCCGCCGAGATCGCCGGAACGCTCCGAGAGATCGGGCACACCGTGGTCGCCAGTGTGGGCGACGGCCAGGCCGCGGCCGATGCCGTGCGCGCTGGCGGGGTCGATCTGGTGCTCATGGACATCAACATGCCCGGGCGCAACGGTTTGTCCGCCGCGGCCGAGGTGTTTCGCGAGTATCACGTCCCGGTGGTCATGCTGACGGCGTACTCGGATCGTGCGCTGGTGGAGGATGCCCAGCACGCGGGCGTCTTCGGCTATGTCATCAAGCCCGCGGACCCGGACCAGTTGCGCGTAGCCATCGACATCGCGTATGCACAGGCGCAGCAATCTCTACGAGGCGAGAGCGAGACCAAGGAACTGGCCAAGAAACTCGAGGACCGCAAGATCACCGAGCGCGCCAAGTGGGTGGTGGTGCAGAAATACGGCGTCGGCGAGACCGACGCGTGGGAGTTGCTGCAGAAGGCCAGCCGCGCCACACGCTCCAAACTCGCGGATGTGGCCGCCCGAGTGCTGGAGACCGGCGAGTTGCCCGGTGCGCCCTCGGTGCGCCGGCGGTTGTGGAACGCGCGCCGACCGGAGGCCGGCGAGGAGCAGCGCGGGCCATCACCAGATTGATGGTGCAACGACCGCGACGCCGGCGATGCTCAGTGGCACGCGCCGGGCTGGTTGAACCAGCACCCCAGAAAATCAAAAATGTCCTGCACATTCTGCGTGCCGTCGTTGTTGAAGTCGCCCGCGCCCGCGAACCAGTCGGTCAGAAAATCAAAGATGTCCTGCACGCTGATACCCCCGCCGTTCCAGTCGCAGGGGCAGTCCGGCGTGGTTCCGTACAGCTTGATCTGCCAGGAGTTGAACGTACCGGTGATGCCCGAGCGCACATCGGAGACCCGCAACGACCAGACGCCGTGCGAGCGTTCGTCCCAGTGGCGCACGGTGGTGAAGACAAAGTTGTTGTAGCCGCTGCTGAAGTCGTTGCGTATATCCGCCAGCACGCTGGATGAGCCCGACGGCGAAGTCAGCACGACCCGCAGATCACCCAGCCGCGTGTGCGGCGCGTTCAATGTCACCTGCACGCGCTCGACCGTGAGATTCGCGCTGACCAGCGCGGCGGAGGAGATGCCCGCGGGCGAGTTGTCCGGGATCGCAAGATTGATGGGAATGAGCGATGCCACGGAGCGTTCCGCGCCGCGCAGCGTGAACGTCTGCGCCAGCGCGACGGCCGCGCCGGTGTTGATCGCGCCGAAGCCGTATTGATAGTTGACAAATCGCCCCGAGCCATTGGCGACCCACCCCGCGTCGGTGGGGTTCACACGGCGCGCCGAGCGGATCAGCACATGCTGCACATCGCGCCAGCCGAGATTCGGATTCGCTTGCAGCATGAGCGCGATCGCGCCCGCCGCGATCGGCGCGGCGGCCGATGTGCCGCCAAAGCCCGTTGTGTATTGGCCGTTTCCTGCGATGTCCGAACCGCTGGGGGCATAGATGCCCGAGCCGCCGGAACCAGCAAAGTCGTAGCTTGAAGTGGTCACCAGCATGAGCGAAGAGCCGGGCTCGGAGTAGATGCTGGCGCGGTCGAGGTTGTCGATCGCGCCGATGGCGATGGAGTAGCGGTTGGAGCCGTAACCGTCGTAGTCCACATGGTCCGAGTTGTTCTGCGCGCCGTTGCCGCAGGCCCAAACGACGACCTCGCCCTTGCCGGCGCGCCCGGTGGTCACGGCCGCGTCCAGCGCGGCCAGCTCGATCGAGGACATCGGATAGATGGTCCCGTTGTCAATCGGTCCCCACGAGTTGGTCTTGATCGCGCTCAGTTCGTTGTGGAAGGCGAACGCCGCGGCGTTGTCGCTCTCAAAGCCGAAGTACAGCCGGGCGATGTGCGATCCGTATGCCATCCCCGCGCCGCCCTTGGCGTTGTTCGCCACCATCGCGACCAGCCCCGCCGATGCCGTGCCATGGTCGGAAAAGCCCTGATCCGGCTGACTCGCGCCGGACTCGTAGTTCGCGCTCAGGTCCGGGTGGCCGATGTTGAAACCCTCGTCGATCACGCCGACGATCACGCCCGTTCCCGTGAAGCCCGCCATCCACGCGGGCACCACATTCGTGCTGGCGACGGGCGTGACGGTGTTGCTGAGATACCACTGGCTCGGCACGCCGGGGTCGGTGGGAAGCCCGCGGGCGCGGAAGTGGTGGGCATCCAGATACGCCTCGCTCACACGCGGCTCCGCGCGAAGCGAGTTCGCCAACGCGGCCGCCTCGCGCACGGTTGGAAGGTCCACCAACCAGAAGCCCGCGAGCGGCGCATCGGCTGACCCCGCCTGCGCCGCGACGGCCTTGATGGCGCGCTCCGCGAGCATCGCATCCACCGGGCCGTTGTCCGTGGTGTGGATGATGACGCGGGCGCGAACGCGAAATGTCGGCGCGCCCGCCGTCTCCGCATTGGCGGACGATACCGCGGCGTCGGGGGTTGCCAGCAGCAGGGTTTCGAGGCCGCGCGAGGTGGGGACCGAGAGTTTCTCGGGGGCGGCGGCGGCACTTATTTGCACAGGTTGATCGGCGCGTGCGTTGCGTGCGAGGGTGGAAACGCCGCACGCCAATCCGGCAATCACTCCGATCGCGGCAACCAGCGATCGTGTCCGGGCGCGTGTGCGTGTGCGGGGGCGGTGGTGCGGGAGAGAGTGCGTCATGCTCGTGGATCTATACGTCGGCCGCCGAGTGGGGGGTGCGTCGGTCGAGATGGCACTGCGCGAAGATGCTCTTACTCTGAGGTGGGTTATGGGCCGGTTCCCGGTCCGGTTCGGGTCTCGGGCGGGAACGCGGGGGGCAACTCAGCAGCCGATCGGCTGGGTGAACCAGCACACGAGATAGTCGAAGATGTCCTGCACGCTCAGCCCGCCGCCGTTGAAGTCGGCCAGCGGATTGCCGGAGAACCAGAGATTGAGGAAATCGAAGATGTCCTGTACCTCGACGACGCCGTTGCCGTTGGTGTCGCAGCGGCACGCGATCTTCGTCCCCGACGCGGCGAGATTCGCCGTGTTGTTGCTGGTGACACTCGAGGAGGTGATCGTAAGCGTCAGGATCAGATTCACGTTCGGGCAGAGCGTCGAGGTGCTGGGAATGGTGAACGGCGTCGGTGCCTGCGGCGTCGGAGTGGTCGTCGCGGGCGGGTTGTAGTTCAGTGTGGTCGAGCCGGTCATGGTCGCGGTGGTGCCGCTGGTGGTGATGCTTCCGGCGAAGGTTGATGAGATGACCTGCGGATCGGCGGGAATGACGCTGCCCGAGAACGAAATGATGGGCGTAACCGTGAGCGTGCAGGGAACGCTGAAGTTCCAGGTGTTCGCGCCGCTCGCGGTCAGTGTGCCGCGCTCCGGCGTGTCCGGCGTTTGTGCAGCGACGAGCGATGTCACGCTGATGGTGCCGAGTGGAAGTGAAATGGGAATCAGGAACGGCGCGGTGCAGCCGGGATTGATGGCGCAGAATGATTGATACGTGAAGTTGTTCAGGTTCGCGGTGGCGTTCAGCGGGCTGCTGGCGACGAGGTTGACGTTGAAGTCCTGCAGCACACTGGTGTTCGCGGTGGTGTTGATGCCGAGCTTGAAGGTGCCGCCGGGACGGATCACGGGGGTTCCCGTCGAGCCGCTGGCCGCGATGGTGCCGGAGATGTTGACAACATCGTTCTGCGTCGCGGTGAGCGTGCCGCAGGGAGAGAAGAGCGTGGCAAGCCGTTTGGTGCGCGTCCGCTCGGTGGCGATTTTGAGCGGATCGTTCTCGCCGAGCATGGTGCCGGTGAACGGCGCGCTGGAGTTGAAGGAATACGTCAGCGAGCTGGTGGGCTGATTCACGGTGAACGCATAGGCGGTTCCGCTGGCGCGGGCGGAACCCGCCGCGACCAGCAGCGACGCGGCGAATGCGAATGCGGAAACAGCGACGGTGCGGGCGATGCGTGTCATGGGCATGTGCAATCCTGAGAGCGATGAGGGGAGAAGCAACCAAGTGCAATCGCGCGAAACACAACCGGCCCACTAGACATGGGCGATGCCAAGAGCATCGGCAACACAAAGGTACATCACGCCTCCGTACCGGCCACCCCAAGGGCGATTGGCACCGCACGAATCTCGAACGAAATAGTCCGAGCGAATGCGTGATCGGACGCACAAAGGGCGCGTTTGTTGGTCGCCCCGCCACTCACACGCTGGTGAACGATCGCCCCCCCCGACCCTCTTCGTGCCCCCGCGGCCTTCTCGAACGAAGTACTGGCGTGCGTTTGACCCCCCCTTGCTCCCCCCTATGATCTTGACCCCTGCTGGTTCAGCGCGCCCGGTGCGCAACCGATAGAGGATGTCGGATGTCGGTTTCGCCTCTGTAGCTCAGTGGTAGAGCGCACCCTTGGTAAGGGTGAGGTCGAGAGTTCAAATCTCTCTAGAGGCTTTTGGGTCGGGTTTTCAGATGTCTTGTTATCAGATTCGGGGCGTGCTTGCAACGCCGATCGCCAGAGGGCTTGCCCCCCCTGTTTGGGTGTATTTGTCCAGACATTGCTCTGTTGCGTGTAAATAAAGAAGCTTCTACCGGAGCGAAGGGGGCCGAACGGGGTGGAACTGGGATTGGGCGGGTGCTTTTGGCGTCGGCCAATTTGGCTTTTGTCCCGGGCCGGTCAATGATCCCCACCCCGGGGCCGGAGTTCGTGTCAGTTGGCACTCGTGCCTTCGATCACGAGCGGTGTCGGAACGGTTCTGCTTCCAGAGGTGCTGAGCGTTTGCGTTCAGACCCTTGAAGTGCGGCCGGTTTGTCCGGGTGGGTCGTCTGGTTTGTTGTTCTTTCGGGCGCGATCGGATCGCGCCCGATGTTGTCAAAGTATTCAAGAGTCGTCAAGAGTTGTCAAAGAGCGTCCGCAAGGTCGGACGCATCGCACGAAGTTCTCGCCGCCGACGCGGCGTCTTTCAGGAGGTTCGGTCACATGGCCAAGGGCACATTCGCACGCACAAAGCCCCACGTGAACGTGGGCACCATCGGTCACATCGACCATGGAAAGTCCACCCTCACGGCGGCCCTCTCGGCTCGTTCCGCGGCGGTGTTCGGCGGCATCATCAAGAGCTACGCCGAAATCACCAAGGGCGGCACGGTTCGCGACGCCAACAAGACCGTCACCATCGCCTCGTCTCACACCGAGTACGAGACCAAGAAGCGTCACTACGCCCACGTGGACTGCCCGGGCCACGCCGACTTCGTGAAGAACATGATCACCGGCGCCGCCCAGATGGACGGCGCGATCCTGGTTGTGTCCGCCGCGGACGGCCCCATGCCGCAGACCCGCGAGCACGTCCTCCTAGCCCGCCAGGTCGGTGTGCCGCACATCGTCGTCTTCCTGAACAAGGTGGACCTGGTTGACGATCCCGAGCTGCTCGACTTGGTCGAGATGGAAGTCCGCGAGCTGCTGAACAAGTACTCCTTCCCCGGCGACAAGACGCCGATCATCCGCGGGCAGTCCAAGGCCGCGCTGGAGAATCCGAAGGACGACAAGATCTGCAAGCCCATCGACGACCTCTTCGAGGCCATCGATACCTTCATCCCCGAGCCGGTCCGCGAGAAGGACAAGCCCTTCCTGATGAGCGTCGAGGACGTTTTCTCGATCAAGGGTCGTGGCACGGTCGCTACCGGCCGAATCGAGCGCGGCGTCGTCAAGGTCGGCGACGGCGCCGAGATCGTCGGTCTGCGTCCCAACAAGACGTCCGTCATCACCGGCGTTGAAATGTTCCAGAAGACCCTCGACAGTGGCGAGGCCGGCGACAACGTCGGCGTGCTGCTCCGTGGTATCGAAAAGAACGACATCGAGCGCGGGCAGGTCATCTGCAAGCCCGGCTCCATCAAGCCCCACGCCAAGTTCAAGGGCCAGGTCTATGTCCTGACCAAGGAAGAAGGCGGGCGGCACACGCCGTTCTTCTCCAACTACCGCCCCCAGTTCTACTTCCGCACCACCGACGTGACCGGCAGCATCAAGCTGCTTGGCGGTGCCGAGATGTGCATGCCCGGCGACAACATCGAGGTCGAGGTTGATCTGGGCGACAAGCCCGTCGCCATGGAGACCGGCCTCCGCTTCGCCGTCCGCGAAGGCGGGCGCACCATCGGCTCCGGCACCGTCACGGCGATCCTTGACGTGCCCCCGACGAAATAACCCAGTGAGCCGGGGCGTATCCGCCCCGCTCTTTGTCTTTTCTTCTCTCCCCCCCTCTACAGCATCACCCATACGAATCTCCCCGTCCCGCCGGTGAACAACCGGCGGGCTGGCTTGACCAGAGAACCCAATGTCCTTCGCTCGCGCGAAGGGCTCGCAAGAAGAAGGAACGGTGCAGCATGGCGAAGAAAGGCGGAACACCCAGCCGCGAGTACGTCTGGCTCCAATGCACGGAGACCGGCGACCTCAACTACCGCACGGAGATCCGCACCAAGGGCGGCATCGACGAGAAGCTCAAGGCGGGCTTCAAGAAGTATTCTCCGCGCCTGCGCCGTCACACGCTCCACAAGATGAAGCGAAAGTAAGCAACGCGGCAGACCGCGACCGATCTGATCGAGTTTGCGATTTGCCCATTTGCTATTTGCGATTTTCCGTACGCCGGTAGCTCAACTGGTAGAGCAGCGGATTCCAAATCCGCAGGTTGCGGGTTCAAGTCCCTCCCGGCGTGCTTGTCTCAAAGCCCGCTCCGAACCGAACTCAGGATCACTCTCGCATGGCGATCGGCCTTTACAAACCGGGGCAGGGATACTGGGTGCGGGTCCTCACCGCGACGCTCATCGGTGTCATCACCCTCGCCGCCGCGGCGTGGATGTACACGCAGATGAGTCTGGTCGCCAGCAAGATGCCGCGCAGCGTCTGGGCGATGCCCTACTCGCAGGGTGGCACCGCCCCGGCCTCCGGAGAGCCCGTCACGCTTCTGGGCAAGGCGCCCGCCGGCATCATCGCTCCGGAGATCGGCACCGCGACCGTCGATTCGTTCAACGCCGGTGCCGGTGAGCTTCGGCTCAAGAATGTCTCGACGACCGATGGCAGCAACGACGCGAGTCTCGCGGCCGCCATCAAGGTTGGCAGCGGCACGCCGGTGACGCTCACGCGACAGGCGCAGGGCATGGCCTCGATTGATCCGCGCTTGATCCAGGGTGTGGCGATGGCCGTCGTCTTGCTCATCGGCGCGATGCTCGCCTACTTCTTCGTGGCGATGTATCAGAAGTTCGTGGACTTCCTCATCGCCACCGATGGCGAGATGAAGAAGGTCAACTGGTCCACATCCAAGGACATCCGTATGTCCACGATGGTGGTGATCTTCGCCTCCGTCATGCTCGCTGGCTCGCTCTTCGCCGTGGACTTCGCCTTCCAGTGGTTCTTCAAGACCATCGGCATTCTGGCCGGATAAGGCGGGTTCCGGGGGCTGGGAACAAGCTTCGGGTGGTGGGGTGCGTGTGTCGGGCCGAGGCCCGGCGGGCGAAAACTTGGCGCAGTTTCTCGAATGTTTCACCACTTTTCCACCGGGCCGCAAGGCCCGGTTGTCACAGCCGGGTATCACCAGTATCGCCACTCCGGCGATGACCGGAATGCACGAACGAGAAGTCCGAATCAGGCGTATACAAACGCCGGTCTTGGAAAGAAGGAGCAGCAGCATGGCGACGGACACAAACAAGGCGCCCCAGGGCGATCGCAGCGGATTGCTCGGAGCCGATGAGCCGCTCCGCCGGCCCGGCATGAACTGGTTCACGCTCCGCGTGGCCTCCAACAAGGAAAACTCCGTCCGCGAGACGCTGCTCCGCAAAGTCCAGATCGAGAAGATGGAGCACCTGGTCGGGCGCATCCTGGTGCCGACCGAGAAGACCAAGACCATCAAGGGCGGCAAGCAGAGGATCATCGAGACCAAGATGTATCCCGGATACGTCTTCGTCGAGATGCAACTCGAGCCCGATGGGCGCATCCCACAGGATGTCTTCTTCCTCATCAAGGAGACCACCGGCGTCGGCGACTTCGTCGGCACCGCGGGCCGCCCCACGCCGATGAAAGAGCACGAGATCGAGAAGCTGCACATGGACTCGCGCAAGCCCGAGGACCAGCCGACCATCAAACTCGTGTTCAGCAAGGGCGAGAACGTCACCATCAAGGAAGGCCCCTTCGCCGGCTACGAGGGCACCGTGGACGAGCTGCTCCCCGAGAAGGGCCTCGTCCGCGTGCTGGTCACGATCTTCGGTCGTCAGGCCCCCATCGAGATCGAGGAGTGGCAGCTGGGCAAGCAGGGCGAGGATTGAAAGTGGCATGGGCTTCCTAGCCCATGCTCTTGAGTGGCATGGGCTTCCAGCCCATGTCTTAAATAGCCCGTTGCGGCTGGTTTTATGCGCTTCGCCCGAAGTCTTCTCGCATCTGTCTGCCACACACGCGGCCGCGACACGGGGTGGTAAGCCCGTGCCACGAAAACCCACGGGCTAGAAAGCCCGTGCCACGAAACTAGTGGCGGGTTGTTTGTTTTCGGTGTGCGGCCTCATTCGTCGCTCATGTAGAAGGATGATGTTCCAAGCGTCGGGGCTGATGCTGCGCGCCGAACGCTCATACGATGAACAGCACGCGGCCAACGGGTGATTCGGCCGCGGCGTTCCACTTCAACCAGCACACGGGGTATTTCATATGGCAACCAGCGAACCAAGCAAGCCGCGCTCCAAGGCCAAGAAGATCATTCTCATTGGGCTGGTGATCCTGCTGATCGCGGTGGTGGGGCTGGTGATCGGTGCGCCCACGATCGCGTCGAGCATCGCACCCGGCAAGATCGAAGCCGCGGCGGCCCAGAGCATCAAGGGCACGGTGAAAGTGGCGAGCGTCTCGGTCGGCTGGTTCAGCCCGACCGAGATCGGCCCGGTGCAGATCATTGATCCGGAGGGCAAGGTGGCCGCGAGCGCGACGTTGAAGATGCCCGCGACGCTGTGGAAGATCGTGAGCGAGAAGTGGTGGAGCGCGACGAAGCTGGATGTCGGCGCGGTTGAAGTGGCCGGTTCGCTGGATCTCATTCGCGACACCGTGACGGGGAAGACAAATCTGGAGCGTGCGCTGGAGCCGCGCGTGGTGGCGGGCACGCCATCGACGGGCGGTTCGAGCGGCACGGGTTCGGGTGGAAGCGCTGGGGGATTGGAAAGCGTGAAGGCCGCGCTCAAGATCACGCAACTGGACGCGACGGTGCGCGACCGAGATGAGAAGGGCGTGCTTACGCCCGAGGTCGGTGTGAAGGGGTTGAAGGGGACGGTCGATGTTGACTATGCCGCGAAGCCGATGGCGATCGCGGCCAAGGCGGACCTGAGCGGCACGCCCGTCGGCGGCGCGAGCGCGGAGCCGATGAAGGTGAAGCTGGATGCGAGCGTGAAGCCCAGAAGCGGCGGCGGTTTCGATGCGCTCGCCGTAAAACTCGATGCGACCAGCACGCCGATCGGGATCATTGATGCGGTTGCCAAGCAAGGCGGCGCGCTGGTGAAGGCGATCGGGCCGAGCGCGAATGTGAACGTAGAGGCCCAGATGGCGGGCGAGAAGGCGGGCGCGACGGTGAAGCTCGTCGGCTCGCAGGCGACGGCCGATCTGGACTTTTCGCTCGCGGGCGGCACGCTCGGGCTGCGCCAGCCCACGGGCGCGGCCACGACGCAGACGCCCACGAATCACATCTCGCTCAAGTCCACGGAGTTTCTCTCCTCCATGCCCGGCTTGCGCGATGCGCTGGCGAAAGTCGCCGAGCAGGTGAAGGTCGCGAATGCCCCGGGCGTTGAGATCACCATCGAGAAGCTGAGCTGGCCGCTGCCGCCGGATTTGCTGGGCAGCGGCGGGAAGGCGGCCGCCGCACCGGACTATCGCGGCTCAGGGATGGAAATGAAGGTGCGCGTCAGCGCAATGTCCGGGCAGGTGGCAGTCGATCAGGGCGGCATGGACAGCACTGGGAAGAAGACGCCCGCGACGTGGAAGCCGTTCGCGGTCGAGCCGATCAATCTTACAGTGAATGCGGCGGATTTTTCCAAGCCGGTGACGATCACCGGCGGCACCAAGGTCACGATCGACGGCACGCCAGCGGGCGATATCAGCGTGCGTGCCACAGCCGCGGGATTGCTCGACGCCTCCGGCCATCTGCGTGCGCTCGCCTCCGGCGCGGGGATCGCGGACAACATCGATGCCGACATCCGCGTGCGCGGCATGTCCACCGCGCTCATGCAGCCGCTGCTCGCGGGCACATCGCTGCCGCTGGACTTGAAGCAGGACATCGGATCAACGCTGGACCTGGGCGTGCAGGCGAAGGCCGATGTGCAGGGCGTGACCACTGGTGTTGTGGGCGGCGCGGCGGGCGGCGCATCGGGCACGAAGCTACCGCCGATCGACTTCACGCTGAATGTGAACTCGACGAACATGAAGATCGATGGCACGGGCCGATACGCGGCGGATGTGGTTTCGCTCACGGGCAACGGCCTCAGAGCGACGATCGCGTCGGCCGCGCCGCTGGCACAGAGGATTCTGGCCAGGCCGGGCGCGAATGGGCAACCGGGCGCGCTAGAGCTTTCGGGCATCGGTGCGGTGTCGCTGGAGATCAAGGAGTTCGCCGCGCCGATCGAGAAGCTCAACGGCACCGATGCGCTCGCCGCCGTGAAGGCGCGGCTGGGCGTGAACATCTCGAACCTAGGCGTGAAGCCGAGTGGGCTCGCGGGCGAGCAGCCGGTGCAGATCACGCGCAGCGTGCTGGATGTGAGGTTGGACGGGGCGAATCCGCCGCAGGTGGAGTTGAACGCGTCGCTGAGCCATGAGGGCGCGCCGTTCGAGGCGACGGGACAGTTGCGGCTGGATGGAATCACCGGCGGCAAACTGCCCGTGAGCAGCACCGGCCCGGCGCGGATCATCGCATTCAAGCCGGCGGGCAAAATTGAGATCAAGAACGCGCCGCGTTCGCTGGTGAATCTGGTTCCGGTCGCGGCGATCGCGGGAACGCGCACCGACGCGGCCGATCCGCTCGGGCCGATCACGACCGCCATCCGCGAGTCCATCGGGCGTTCGATTTCGCTCGCGATCAACACGCAGCCCGACGGTGCGGCTCAGGCGGCGACCATCAAACTCACCACTGAGCAGGGTGGGCTCGGCGCGGATGTGGCCGCGAAGTTGACGGACAAAGCGATTACGTTTGGAACGCTCACGGCGTTTGTGAGCATGGACCCGCGCACGGTGAATCCGGTGATTGCGTCGAGTTCGGGAGGTTCGGGTGGAGGAAGCGCCACGCGGAGCGTGGCGGTACCCAATGCACCGATCCAACTCGCGCAGCCGTTCAAGGTCTCGCTTGTGAGTTCCGATCCGATCATGGTGCCGCTGAAGCCCGGATCATTCGAGCCGGACTACACGGGCGCATCGGACGCGACGATCAAGATCACGACCGACAACGACATCGCGATCGACAACGTGCCCACGGGAGCGGATGCGAACGGGGTTGCGCGGACGACGAGCGTGCGTGTGCGGTCGCTCAAGGCGGATGTGAAGGCCCCGATCTCCGGGCTTGCAGACTCTGGTAAGGGCAAGCGGTTCACCGCGACCTTCGGCGCGCTCGCCGTGCGCGGTGGCGCCGGCGCGGCGGATGCCACGATCGCCGATGTGTCCGGCAATGCCTCCGCGACCATGGTGGGCACCGCGCCGGATGCAACCGTGAAACTCGCACAGATCGACTGCGCTGTAGTCGAGAATCTCATCGGCAAGCCGGGACTGTTGACCGGCGCGCTGGGCGACAAGGCGGAAGCGAACCTGCGCGTCCAGCCGACGGGAACTGGCGTGACCACGGGCACGAGCATCTCGGCCACGCTCACCGCGCCGAATGTCTCGGATGCCAAGTTCGATCTGGCGATGACCGCCGATCGCATGGCGATCACCAAGCCCTCGACGATCACCTGGCGGCCCGATCCGGTCTTCCTGAACAAGACGGTGCTGGCACCCGCGCCGGGCGCGGCGGCGGGCGCGAGCACCATCGCGGCGACCAAGATCGCGCCGCTGACCATCAACATCAGCAAGCTCTCGCTTGCCACAGCCAAGACGGAGAACGGCGTGCAAACCGGTCCGCTGAAGCCGGGCGTGTTTGAGCTGGACGCGTCGATCACCAGCAGCGGGCTGGAACTCGCGGCAACTTCCGCCGCATCTGGGAACCCGCCAGCGACGGTAACGCCGATCAAGCTCGATGGTCTGCGCATCGGTGTTCGTCAGCAGCAAGCGACCGGTGCGAACGCCGCGGCGGGCGGCGAGATCGTCGCCGATCTGTCATTCGATCGCGTGAGCGGCGGCGGCACGCCCGCCGCAGGAAACGCGACGACGAACAAGAAGTCCACAGCCACGGCACACATTACCAATCTCGCCGATAGCCGCGGCGTGCTTACCACCAGCGCGGCGATCCTGAATCTGGACGCGGATTTCGCCGCGTTCCCGACACCGATTGTGGACCAACTCGCCAAGCAGAAGGGCGTGCTTGTCGAACTGCTCGGGCCGACGATTGACGTGCAGGCGCAAGCGCGGAATCTGTCCGCCGGTGGCGGGACTGATCTCAAGAACGCGTCGGGTTCGCTTCAGGTGAAGGCCGGGAGTGCGCGGGCGAGCGCGGAGATCAATGGGGATATTCGCCAGGGCGTGTTCACGCAGACCGGGCCGATCACGGCGAAAATCACGCAGATCACCCCGCAGCTCATCAAGACGATGGGCGGCGCGGTCCCGCTGGTGGACACGGTGGAGAAGACGGCGCAAGATGAGCCGGGCAAGCTTGATGGCAAGGGACTCTCCGTGCCGCTGGATGGGGACATCTCCAAGCTCAACGGCGACTTTGAGATCAACCCCGGCGTGGCCCGGTTCACCACCAAGAGCATTTTCAGTACGATCATCGAATCCCTCGGCGGCAACTCCGGCGGCTCGATCGGTCAGCGGCTGGAGCCGTTCAAGGTCCACGCGGACAAGGGCGTGCTGACCTACGAGCGATTCAAGCTGCCGGTCGGCCAGTTCAGCGTCGAAACCCGCGGCGTGGTCGATCTGGTGCGCCGGCAAATGGACATCGTGACCTACGCGCCGCTTGGTGCGCTGACGGACAAGGCGCTCGGGCAACTGAACACCGGTATCGCGGGCAAGCTTGGTATCTTTGATAAACTGACGATGGTGCCGATCACCACCAAGGGGCCGATCGACAACGCGACGACCGAGCTCGACCTCGGGCTGTTTGCGAAGGAGCAGGCGCAGGCATTGACGAAAGACCCGGCCAAACTGATCGGGAATGTGCTGGACCTGTTTGGCAAAGGCAAGGGCGGAACCACACCGGCCCCGACTCTCACGCCCGCGCCGGTCACGCCCAAGCAGCCGAGTTCGTCGCCGCCCGCGAATCCTGCTCCGGCACCGACGAATCCGGCACCCGCGCCAGCACCGACGCCCGCGCCGACCAATCCGGACCCGACACCAACACCCAATCCAAAGCCCAAACCCAAGCCGAAGCCCGCGCAACCAGCGCCAGCACCGACACCCGCGCCCGCACCCAAGCCCTGATTCGCGTGCGTGCGATCTACAAAGTCGATACGCTCCCGGCGATGGCTGATGTGCCGCTGGACAATCTCTCCGTCTCGATCGTCTGCAAGGACAGCGCGGCCACGATCGGGCGCACGCTGGACTCGGTGCGCGGCCTCGTCGGTTCTGCGGGCGAGATCGTCGCGGTGGATTCCGGATCGACCGACGACACCATCGCGCAGCTCGAAGCGGCGGGCGCACGAATCGTGCGCTCGGCGTGGATGGGGCACGTCAAGACCAAGCAGTTCGCTCTGCAGCAGTGCGAGCGCGAGTGGGTGCTGTGTATTGATAGTGATGAAAGCGTGGAGCCGGAACTGGCGGCGAGTATCAGAGACATGATCGCAGAAACCCAGCTCGGAGAGCCGGGGTACGCGGAGGCCGGGAACCCAGACGGCTTCGAGATCAATCGTCGAACGTACTACAAGGATCGGCCATTGCGGTATGTCTGGCAGCCGGAGTGGCGGTTGCGGCTGGTGCGCCGGGGCAGGGCGAAGTGGGGGGGCTTTGATCCGCACGACCAGTTGCACCTCACGAGCGGCACGCCCGCGCGGCTGCCGGGGATTCTGCGCCACGACTCGTTCCCCACCTTCGCCGAGCACATGCGCAAACAGTGGTTGCACGCGACCACGATGGCGGTGTCGCTGCATAGTGCGGGCGTGCGCGGGTCGTATCTGCGGCTGCTCGGCTCTCCGACCGGGGCGATGCTCAAGCAGCTTGTGCTGAAACGCGGCGTGCTGGATGGGTACCCCGGATGGCTGGCCGCGGCGAGCACGGCGGTGGCCGCGATGATCAAGCACGCGACACTGATTGAACTGGATCACAAACAAGATGCCCCGCACCAACGTCCGGAAACCAAAGCGGAGACACGCACATAAACACTCCGAACCGTCGCGCACGCTCCGGGCTCGTTGGCAGAACCGATAGCATTCACTCCCATGTCCGACACACCCCTCCCATCCATGATCGGCCAGTACCCCGTCGAGCGCGAGCTTGGGCGGGGCGGCATGGGCGTGGTGTATCTGGCTCGTGATCCGCGCTTGAACCGTCCAGTGGCGATCAAGGTGCTGCCCGCGGCGTTCGTCTCGGACCCGATGCGATTGCAGCGCTTCGAGCGCGAGGCGAGGACGCTGGCCGCGCTGAACCATCGGAACATCGGGATGATCTTCGGGCTGGAAGATATCGAGGGCCAGCGGCTGCTGATTCTCGAGTACATCCCGGGCCGGACGCTGACGGACATGCTGGCGCGCCCGCTGCCGCTGGATGAGACGCTGCGGCTGGCGCAGCAGATCGCCGAGGGGCTGGAGGTGGCGCACGAGCGCGATGTGGTGCATCGCGATCTGAAGCCGGACAACATCCGCGTGACGCCGGACGGTTTGGCGAAGCTGCTGGACTTCGGGCTTGCGACGCAGGCCAGCACGGAGGCCGCGACGGGAAGCCAGCTCACGCAGGCGGGCATAGTGATGGGCACGCCCGGATACATGAGCCCGGAGCAGGCCCGCGGCCTGCCGACGGACAAGCGCACGGACATCTGGGCTTTCGGCTGCGTGCTCTTCGAGATGCTCAGTGGCTACAAGGCCTTCGGCGGCGAGACGGTGAGCGACTGCATCGCGGCGATCCTGGATCGCGAGCCGGATTTCACGCTGCTCCCGGCGCGCACGCCGAACCGGCTGCGCGAGTTGTTGCAGAAACTGTTTGTCAAGGAGCCGCGTCGGCGGCTGCGCGATATTGGTGATGCGCGGATCGAGATCGAGGATGTGCTGAGCCAGCCGCAGAGCGGGTGGTATCAGGCGGCCGGGGCGAGCGGCGGATCGGCCCGCGCGGGCACGGTGGCACGGCTCTCGATGTCGCTGGACTCCAACGGCACCGCGAGCGGCGGCGAGCTTGCGCTGACCAACTCGGCGCGCGGCGCGATCGCGATTTCGCCGGATGGAACATCGGTGGTGTTCGTCGCGGGGCGCGCGCCGGCGACGATGCTGTACATGCGCCGGATGGACGGCGTGGAATCGCGACCGATTCCGGGAACCAACGGCGCAGATGCGCCGTTCTTCTCGCCCGATGGCGCGCGCGTCGGGTTCTTCGCGGATGGAAAACTGAAGCGGGTCGCGCTCACGGGCGGCGCGGCGGCGACGCTGTGTGCCGCGCCGCGCCCGCAGGGCGGGTGCTGGGATGCCACGGACACGATCTACTTCATTCCGGACTGGCAGAAGGGATTGATGCGGATCACTGGGGCAAGTGGAGTCGGCGGCGCTCCCGCGCAGCCGGAACTGGTCGCCGATCCTGACCTTGCTTCGGGCGAGCTCGCTCTGCTCGCGCCGGATGTGCTGCCGGGCTCGCGCTATGTGCTGATCGCGTCGTGGTCTGGTTCGGGCGGCGGATACGACGAGGGGCTGATTAGCGCGATCGACTTGCGATCGGGGGGAAGCGGGCAGACGCTGACGCGCCGGCCGCTGATTCATGGCGGGTGCAATCCGCGCTATCTGCCCAGCGGCCACCTGCTGTACTCTCGCGGCGGGTCCTTGCTGGCGGTCGCGTTTGATCCCGAGAAGCTCGAGGTCTTCGGGCAGCCGACGGCCGTTGAGGACAAGGTGCTGGGCAACTCACTCGGCGGCTCGTCGCACTTCGCCGCGGCGGGCGACGGCACATTTGTGTGCGCGACGGGACCGATGTGGGAGCCGAGCGCCAAGCTGCTGCACGCGGGACGCGCCGGCGAGCCGACCTCGATCTTGCTGGAGACACGCGCGTTTCTCGCGCCGGCGGTCTCGCCCGCGGGGCGGCTGATGTGCGTGCAGGTGCAGGGCGCGACGGACCATTTGTGGATGTACGACCTGGAACGACCCGCCGCGGCGGGCACGCGTCTGACGTTCAACGCGGACAATACTTGCCCGGTGTTCACGGCAGATGGCAAGCGTTTGGCGTTCCGATCCAACATGTCCGGTCGCCACGAGATCTATTGGATGGGCGTGGACGGTTCGGGCATCGGCGGTGGTGGTCCGGAGATTCTGTATTCATCGGACCGCGCGCCCGCGCCCTGCTGCTTCGCGGATGACGGCAAGACCATCGTCTTCACGCAGCAGCGCGCCCCCGGCGGCGCGGCGACGCAGACACACGCCAGCGCGGCGGCGGGTTTATCGGCGATCGAGATCTGGTGCGCGCCGGTGGACAATCCTGGCGCGGCACACGCGCTCGCGCAATCACCGACCAGCGCGTGGGGCGCGGCCGTCAGCCCGGACAACAAGTTCATGGCGTATGTCTCCGATGAAACCGGCCGGCCCGAGGTGTATGTGCAGCAGTATCCGGGAGTCGCCGGAGCGGGGGCGCGACGTCAGGTGTCGGCCGAGGGTGGCGCGGCACCGATCTGGTCGCGTGTCGGCGGCGAGCTGTTTTTTCGCGCCGGCGATCAGACCATCGGCGTGCGGATCGCGGTAGAGCCGACGTTCATGGTGGGCCGCCCGCGTGTGCTGTTTCAGGGGGCGTCCACGCCGCCAACGCACTTGGTGCGGAACTACGACCTGCTGCCGTCGGGCGATTTCGTGGTGCTGCGCGGCCAGGAAGAGACGGCCAGAGTCTCGTCGCTGAATGTCACGCTGAACTGGTTCACGGAACTGCGCCGGCGCGTGCCGGTGCCGCAGACGCCGACATTGGCGGGAACGCGCATGGGCTCATCAAACTTCGTCTCCGGCGGCATGAGCGGCACGGGCACGCCAATGCCGACGCGCACCAACCCCACGGCGACACCCGCGGGGCGATCGGCATTTCCGAGTGATGCCAAGACGATTGGGTAGCGAAATGTGCCGCACCATTTAGGAGGTTGACGCTCTGGGACCAATCGATCGAACATGCGAGTATCCGAGGATCTTTTCGTCCGATGTCAGAATGGAGCAGTTCAGCGCCCGAGCAGTTGCGACGAGGATCCGATCGGCAGGATCTCGATGAAACTGACCCGGAAGTATCGTTGAATCAACGCAGATTGTCGGCGTCAACGGCTGAACTGTGATGTCCGGTCGTGCCAAAGCGACGTCCATCCATGCGGCCACCGGCACTATCAGCGCAAGGCGACCGACACTGACGAGGGTCGCAATCTCCCAGCACGAGATGACGCTGATCGAGACACTCCCGGTACCACTTCGTAGTTCCGCGCTGATTGCGTTCCGGTGCGACTGGGCAAGTCGATCATCTTCGGTTACCCAATGGACCCAGACGTGCGTGTCGAGCAGAATCAACGCAGGGCCTCCCAGTTCGTATCCGGAACCGCCGGCTCGCACGGGTCGTCATAGCGAAGAACCGTGCCCTTGAGCGAACGACTCGGCTTCTGAGGTTCGCCGTCACCATTGGCGTTGCCGGTTTCACGAAGGGAACGAGAAAGCAAGCCCGCGACGATCTCCTCGATGCTCCGCCCCTGTTCCTGCGAGATACGCCGGAGGACGTCTTCAAGAGCGGATGGAATGGTGATCGTCATACTCAATGATAGGTTCGATTCACACCGTATACGGATCACGGTTCGGAGCACATGGCTATCCCAGAATCACGCCACCGCCGCCGCACCGCCAAGCCCCGTCGCCCGCACCGGCGCGTTCAAGCGCACGGGCGCACCGACCATTGACTGCTCTCGAACCGTTTCCGCTTGCATCGCGGTGCGATACACACGTTCCACTCTGGGCGAAATGCGGCAGAGCAGATCGTGGGTGATCGTCCCTGCGCAATCCGCGGCGTGAGCGAGATAGTTCTTGGTGCCCGGATCGCGCGAGTAGATCTCGACTTCGGGCAGGCATGTATCTGTGCCGCGCTGTGTGAACTTCAGGTACTGCTCGGGCACATCGGTGACATCCACGGTGATCTGGTCCATGCTCACGCGCCCGACCACCGGGGCGTACACCGTCGGAAGCGCGTTCACCTCGCCGGCGATCTCGCCATCGCCCGCCGGCTTGCGCTCGTAGAGGCGGCCGGTGAAGCCGATGGTGCCGGGGCCGCCGCTGCCGCGCCCGCCGAGGGGACGCGGGAAACCGTCGGCATATCCAACGGGGATCAAGGCGATCTTGGTGCGGCGGCCATCCCCCCGCGCGGGGGCGCGCCAGGTGGAGCCGTATCCAACGGGCCAGCCCGCGGGGATTTCCTGCACGTGCGCGACACCGGAGAGCCAGCGCACGCTCGGCTCCAGTGATTCCATTTCTTCGCGGAACTCGAAACGATCGTCGCGCGGCACATCATCGCCCACATAGCCGAGCACGCTCTGGCCGACGCGCACCATGGTGCCGTGGTACGAGCGGCTGCGGAAGGTGGCACAGGAGTTGGCTGCGTGGACGACCAGCTCGTTCACCCGCGCCACGGCCCGACTGCCCTGGTCCACGGCCTGCTTGATGATCGGGCGGATGGTCTCCACGAAGTCGCGGAAGGTTCGTGCCTGCTCGCGCGTGAAGGCGTCGTCGCAGCACGGGGAAGAGAAGTGCGTCATCAATCCGCCGAGTCGGACCTTGTGCGAGGCAACGACGCGCTCCAGCAGCAGCGCGGCCTCTTCGGGCAATGCCCCGCCGCGGGAGAGGCCGGTGTCTACTTGCAAATGCAGTGGAATCTGAGCCCCGATGCGTCCGGCCATTTCGTGGATGGCCGCAAACTGGTCCAGCCCGTGCAATGTGAGGTGCAGCCGCCCGGAAGAGGCGTGGCGATACAGCGGATCGTGCCGGTCCACGCCGTGAACGGGCATGAGCACAAGGATGTTCACCCCGGGAACGCCCTCGGCGATGACGCGGGCCTCGTCGAGGGAGTACACGGCGATCATGTCCGCGCCCGCCGCGACGAGCCGCTTGGCGATCCGCAGAGCGCCGGTTCCATACCCGTCTTGCTTCAACACTGCACAGATTGCGACCTTGTGGCTACCCGGCCGGACGCTCGCGCGAGATGGCGACTCCCCATCTTGGGTGGGGGAAAGCGTCACGACGCGGCGGATCACGCCGAGGTTGCGATCGACTGCGCCGAGGTCAACTTCTAAGCGGCTGCTGGGCACGGGTGCTCCAAGACTACCCCGCCGACCCGGCACCGGGGAGCGGCCAGCCCGCCAATCCCTGTCCGAAGCCCGAATTCCGGCGGATTTCCGCGTTTGTATCGACCCGGCGCGCCCACTACGATCAATCTCACATTTGGCTCTCTATTTTGGGAGCCCATCAACAGGATTCCCCCTTCGTATGACCCCCCGCCCACGCGGCAAGCGCGACTCCCGACCCTCTTCCGAGAGCGCCCGCGCGCCGAAATCCACTGGCAAGCGATCCGGACGGAAACCGTCCGGCAAGGCGACGCAGCGCCCGCCGCGCGTCTCGCGCCCGCCTTCTATAGATGATGCGCCGAAGAAGCCCGCGCCTCGCGCGGCTCGTCCGGCACCCGCGCCCGCGCCCAAGCCCGCTCCGCGGCAAGCCCCCGTGGCCAAGCCCGCGCCGGTTGCGAAGAAGCCCGCGCCTCGGAACAGCCGTGGTCGGTCCGCGCCCGTTGCGCCGATTGCACCTCCTGTCGCGCCCGCTCCGCGCTCCGCGCCGGTGGCGCCGCCATCGGGTCGTTCGCCGCAGGGTGGTGCGCCGGTGAATCAGCGGCCAGCCGCGCCGCAACAGCAGCAGTCGCGCCCGCCTCAGCACTCTCAGCAGCGTCCGTCGCAGCAGGATCAGCGCCAGCCGCAGGGTCGGCATCAGGATCAGCGCGGTGATGAACGTGGTGATGAACGTGGTGATCAAAGAGGTGATCAGCGTGGCGGCCAGCGTCCGCCGCAGAACTTTGCGCCGCAGCAGCAACAGCCCCAGCAGCAGCGTCCTCAGCAGCAATATCCGGCGCAGGGTCAACCCCAGCGGTCGATGAATGCGCCCCAGCAGCAGCAGCGGCCGCCGCAGGGGCAGTATCCTCAACAGCAACAGCCGCAGCCGCAGCAAGGACAGCGTCCGGCGCAGAACCAGCAGCAGGGCGGCCAGTATCAGCAGCCCCAGCAGCGTGGGCCGCAACAGGGCCAGCCCGCGCAGCAGTCCGGATACGGCAACCCGCCGCGTCCGCAACAGCAGCAGCAGTATCAGGATCGACCGCCACAACAGGATCAACGCCCGCAGCAGCAGGGCCGTCATCAGGATCAACGTGGTGATCAACGTGGCGATCAGGGTGGTGGGCAGCGCGGTGATCAGCGCGGCGATGAACGTGTCGGTCAGCGCCCGCCGCAGAACTTTGCGCCGCAGCAACCCCAGCAGCGCCCGCCGCAGCAGGGGCAATACCAGCAGCCGCAACAGCCGCAACAACAGCAGCAGGGTCAGCGTCCTCCCGCGCCGCAGAATCGTGGCGGCGGGAACTACGACCAGGAACACGGCGCGCCGCGCCAGCCGCAGAACTACGCGCCGGCTCCCAGCCAGCAACAGTTTTCGCAGCCGCCGCGGGGCTCGCAACAACAGCAACGTCCACCGCAGCGCGACCAGCAACAGAACCAGCAGCAGAACCAGTATCAGCCGCCGCGTTCGGATCAGGGCTATGCCCCCGCGCAGCCGGCCGCGCCCCGTCCCCAGCAGCCCGCTCCTCAGCAGCGTCCTGCTCCGGCGCCGCCCGCGCAACAGCCCCCGGTTTCGCAGCCACCCGGAGCGCAACAGCCCCCGGTTGCACACCAGCAACCAGTGCAGCCGCCCGTGCCGTCCGGTCGCCCGCCGCAGCAGGCCGCGCCGCAGCCGCCGCGTGATTCGCAGCCGCAGAACTACTACACGCCCGCGCCGCGTCCGGCGCCCGCGCCTTCTCCCACGCCGGCCCAGCCGCAACAGCGTCCGCAGCAGCAAAATCAACAGCCGCAGAACTTTCAGAACTCACGCCCGCCGCAGCACACTCAGCAATCGCAGCAGCAGCCACACGCACCCGCGCCGCGTCCCGCCGTGCCGACGGAGCGTGCGCCGGCGTATGTCCAGCCGCATCCATCCGCTCCAGCGCAAGCATCGGCTGTCTCGCCCGTTTCAACGCGCGACGATGGCGCGGCACACATGCACGCCGAGTCCAAGCAGCAGCGTCCGGGCGTGACGTACAACCAGAAGGCGATCGACGAGATCTTCGACAAGAAGACCCGCTTCGCCGATCTGGGCCTGCTTCCCGAGGTGCTCCAGGGCGTGACGGACGCGGGCTTTGAGTTCCCCACCAGCATCCAGGCCAAGATCATTCCGCTCTTGCTTCAGGGCAAGGACATGCTGGGCCAGGCCAAGACCGGCACGGGCAAGACCGCCGCGTTCGGCCTGCCGCTGCTGACCCGAATCAAGAAGGGCGATGCCCTCAGCGCCATCGTGCTGGTGCCGACGCGCGAGCTGGCGATCCAGGTGGCGACTGATCTGTCCGAGCTTGGCAAGCACACCGGGCTGACGGTTCTTCCCGTGTACGGCGGCCAGAACATCTCCACGCAGGCGGATCGCCTGAAGCGCGGCCCGGAGATCATCGTCGCCACTCCCGGCCGCCTGATGGACATGCACCAGCGCGGCTATTTGCACTACAACAACATCAAGGTCGCGATTCTCGATGAGGTCGATCGGATGCTGGACATCGGCTTCCGTGACGACATCCGGCGCATCCTCGGCGCGTGCCCCAAGGGTCGCCAGACGGTCTTTGTCTCCGCAACGCTCCCGCCCGAGGTCGAGTCTCTGGCGCGCTCCTTCGCACGCGACGCGGAGAAGATCGTCGCCACTTCTGGTTCGCTCACCGCCTCGATGGTGAAGCAGTACCACCTCCCCGTGGAGCCGTGGGACAAGAAGCAGCTCCTGCTGCACCTGCTCACGCACGAGTCTCCCGCGCTCACGATTGTCTTCTGCCGCACCAAGAAGACGGTGGACAATCTCACCGAGTATCTGGCCCGCAAGGGCATCGACGCGCACGCCATGCACGGGGATATGTATCAGGCCAAGCGCAACAAGGTCATCGAGAAGCTCAAGAGCGGCGAGCTGGCGGTGCTCATCGCCTCCGACCTCGCGTCCCGCGGCCTGGATGTCGAGGGCATCACCCACGTCATCAACTATGACCTTCCGGATGATCCGGACCTCTACATCCACCGCATCGGGCGCACCGCCCGCGCCGGGCGCGATGGCATCGCGTGGGCTCTCGTCACTCCGGAGCAGGGCGGCCTGCTGACTGAGATCGAGATGCTCATCAACGCGGAGATTCCCAAGCTCGACTACCCGGACTTCAAGCCCGGCCCGCTCCCGGCGGATGTGCAGGTCGAGCGTTCCCGCGACGCCAGCCGGCGCGCCGACGGCCCCAAGGCGATCAATCGGTACGCGATCACCCCCGTGGTGCCCGCGCCCGCGACGGCGACCACCGCCGCGGCTCCGGTGGATGCCTCGCGTTTCCCCGGCGGCATCGTGCCCTCGAAACTCCCGCCGCGGCGGCTCGGCGGCAAGGTGAAGTCGGCGCGTTCCATGCGGAACGCTCCGCCCGCGCCGGCGGCCCAACCGGCCAACGGTGTCGCGCCCGCGCCAGCGGCTGGCGGCAATGTGGAGCCCAAGAGCGAAGCGGCATCGGAGTGAATGGAATCGCGGAGTTCCGCAATCCTGCTTCGAGTGTCAGCAGGTGTGACGAGATGTGATGAACGTGGGGCTTGAGTGAACGCGCCATGCGGAGCGTGGCGGCACCCAAAGGCGTCTTACCCATCTTGACGGGACGACGAATCCCCGGCGGCCATATCAGCCCGTGGCTCTCCCGGTTCTCGGTCCATCCCGCCCGGGGAGTGAGTTGTTGACACTTTTGACCGATTTCACTTTGGCACACCGGGAGATGTGTGGTCCAATGAAGGTGCATCCTGCGTACGATCCGAACGAATGACGATCGCCGCGGGCCCGGTTCGCTCGATTGCATGAGAGTCCCAACCCGTTTCGTATCACGCGCCCCGGTCGCGGGCGTGTCCGATTGTCACCCATCAAGGATGCCCATGACCAGGACACTCTGCCGCCACTCAACACTGCTCGCGGCACTGCTCGCGATGATCGCGATCACGCTGTGTACCGGCGCGGCCCGCGCCCAGACCGGCGCGTGCTGCGCGACCGATGGCACCTGCGCCGTGGGCACTTCCGGCGCGTGCTCGTTCCCGATGCTCTTCATCTCCGGCGCGGCGTGCGCGCCGAATCCATGCCCATCCACCGGCACCTGCTGCACATCACTTGGCGGGTGCATAGTCGGCTTTCAGAGTTTTTGCGTTGGGCCAAACGTGTGGACATCCGGGCGCGCCTGCGGCCCGCCCAACCCGTGTCTCCCGCCACAGGGCTCATGCTGCACCAATCTCGGTGCGTGCACTGTGAGCAGCCAGGCCAACTGCATCGCGCCGAGCGTGTGGACGGCGAGCGGCACCTGCAGCCCGAACATCTGCCCGGCACCGCCGCAGGGGTCGTGCTGCACCACCGCCACCGGCGGCTGTGTGCAGAACGCGCAGATCCAGTGCGTCGCAACGGGCACCGTCTGGACGCTGGCGCAGGTCTGCACCCCGAACCCATGCCCACAGCCCGCCAGCGGCACCTGCTGCTCGCTCATCACCGGCAACTGCGTGCAGTCGATTCTCGTGAACTGCACCGCGGCCACCAATGTGTGGACCAGCGGCGCGAGTTGCACGCCGACCAATCCCTGCCCCGCCCCGCCCACCGGATCGTGCTGCAGCCCAACCACCGGCGCGTGTACGGCCGTCACGCTCGCGAGCTGCGCCTCGCCAAACGTTTGGACCAACGGCGCGATCTGCTCGCCCAACCCCTGCCCGCAGCCCGTGCTGGGCGCGTGCTGCAATCTTTCCACGGGTGCGTGTACTTCCGTGCTGTACTCACTGTGCAGCGGCATCTCGAGCTGGGCCTTCGCGGTGCCCTGCACCCCGACGCCCTGCCCCTCCACGGCCAACGGCGCGTGCTGCCTGAACGATGGCAGCTGCATCGTGAGCGTGGCGTCGCTGTGCCCGGGA
>JAYVRG010000102.1:0-14426 GCA_043776515.1 Phycisphaerales bacterium | reverse complement strand
GCCCATGCCACGAAAGCAAAGACACGGGCAGGATGCCCGTGCCACTCAGGCCGGACGGGGGAGAACGCCGGGGGGAATCTCGGGCGGGGCGTCGGGGGTGGGACGCGAAGTCGCGGGTTGGGCGAGGGCACGGGCTTCGGCGGCGAGCAGGTCGCTTACGGTGGGTTTGGTCAGCGGTTCGCCGCGCATGAGCTTGCGGACATCGTCCGCGCCAAGGGTTTCGTACTTGAGCAGTGCCTCGGCGACGGCGATGACCTTCTCCCAGTTTTCGTTGATGAGCCGCTTGGCCTCAACATACGCCTCGTCCACGAAGCGCCGGATTTCCTCGTCGATGATGCGGGCCGTCTCGTCGGAGTATTCCTTCTCGGGCACCAGCGATTCGCGGGTGTCCTCGCCGGAGTATTTCACGAAGCCCAGACGCTCGCTCATGCCCCAATCCAAAACCATGGCCCGGGCCATGCGTGTGACCTGGGCAATGTCCATGGATGCGCCGGAGGAGATGTCGCCGCTGGCCTTCTCTTCGGCGATGCGCCCGCCGCAGGCGAGACGCATGGTGGCTTTGAGCCACTTGAGCCCGTAGCCGTAACGGTCCTTCTCGGGAAGTGAGAACGTCACTCCGCCCATGTTACCGCGTGGGATGATGGTGACCTTGTGCAGCGGGTCCGCGTCGGGGAGCAGCACCTGGAGCACGGCGTGACCGGCCTCGTGATACGCGGTGGCGCGGTTCTCGTCCTTGTCGGCGCGCCGATTCTTGCGGGCGCGCCCCCAGCGGACCTTGTCGCGGGCTTCTTCCATGTCCTCTTGCTCAACAAAGTCCTTGTTGTGCAGAGTCGCGGCGATCGCTGCCTCGTTGATGGTTGCTGCTAGGTCCGCGCCGGAGAATCCTGGGGTGGCGCGGGCGACCCGCTCCAAGTCCACATCCGGGCCGAGCTTCACCTTCTTGGCGTGGACGCGCAGGATGTCCATGCGCCCCTTGACATCCGGACGCGGCACGATGATCTGGCGATCGAAGCGACCGGGGCGGGTCAGCGCGGGGTCGAGCACGTCGCTGCGGTTGGTGGCGGCGATGACGATCACGCCGTCGGCGGTGTTCATGCCGTCCATTTCGACGAGGATCGCGTTGAGGGTCTGCTCGCGCTCGTCGTGGCCGCCGGTGGTGAAGCCGCCGCCACGACGACGACCGACCGCGTCGATCTCATCGAGGAAGATGATGCAGGGCGAGGATTCCTTGGCCTGCTTGAAGAGGTCGCGGACGCGGGATGCGCCCACGCCGACGAACATCTCGACAAAGTCGGAACCGGAGATGCTGTAAAATGGAACGTCGGCCTCGCCCGCGATGGCCTTGGCCAGTAGCGTCTTGCCGCAGCCGGGCTCGCCGATGAGCAGCACGCCGCGCGGGATACGGCCGCCGAGCTTCATGAAGCGCTTGGGGGCCTTGAGGAACTCGATGATCTCGGAGACCTCCTCCTTGGCCTCATCAATGCCCGCGACATCGTTGAAGGTGACGGAGACGCTCTCTTTGTTCAGCGTGCGGTGGCGCGACTTGCCGAAGTTGCCGAGCATGCCGCCCGCGCCGCCGGTAGCGTTGCGCAGGCCACGGGAGATGAACATCCAGATCGCCATCACCACCAGCGAGACGACGATGAGGTTGATGAGCAGCGGACGCCAGATCGGCGTGGGAACATTCTTGAACTTGCCATCGGTAAGCGTCTTGACGGCTTGCGCATCGGCGGTGCGGGTGCCGGTGTCGCTGCCGAACTTGAACATGACCTGCTGCTCAGCGCCTTCGGCGGCGATCCGCATGGCGTACACGCCCTCATCCCGGATCTCCACGCTCTTGAGGTGGCCCTCTTTGTAGAGGGTCTCAAACTCTTTCCAACTGTCCACGGACTTGGCCTGCGGAATAGTCGTCAGGATCAGGAACAGCATCGCCGCGAGCATGATCGCGGTGATGAGCCCGAAGAGCCCGCGGCTGGGACGAATGGCACCCGACCCACCCGGCCCACCAGCACCCCCACCACCCCCACCACCACCACCACCACCAGACTTATCGCCGTCGTTGTTGTCCTGACCGGACTTCTTCTCGGGAGCACCGTCGCGCTTCCCGCCGGATTGGCTTGCAAAGTAGTTCATGGTTCCCCGCGTCCCCTTCCCATCGAGCTTGGACAGTTGTTCACGCATAGTGGATACACAAAGAGCATTCGAGCAAAGCACGCCGCCACAAGTGTTGTACGCAACCGACAGGGCTGGCGGTTCACAACCGGCCAGCCAATCAAACACAGCACCAGCGGCAATACGCAGCAAACCGGCCGCCAAAGCAGTATCGGCTCAGGGAAGGTTAGCCCTTGCCGCCAGTGGCGGATTCACCGGAAAGGATGCCAGATTGGCGGATGAAACACTCGCCCGTCGCGGCGTGGCCTACCAGTTGGAACGGAGTTCGGCGACGATGTCGCGTGCGATTCGCTGCACGGCGGCGTGTTGGCCGGATTCGATCCGTTCATTCGCGGGGCTTGCGGGTACGAACGCCTCGGAGGCCGTGAAGTTGCGCCGGCTCACCAGCGTTTTGCCGGTGCGAGAATCCTTCCAATCAAAGTCCACCGTCAGTTCCACCGCGATTTCCTGCGCGTACCCCGTCTCGCGCCCGATCGAAAGGCGGCGGAGGCGGGAATCCGTCAGCGTGCCCGAAAGCGTGGTGTTGGCGGTGCCTTCGGTCGTCACACGCCACGGGGTCTTGGCCTGGATTTCCTTGATGATGGCGTCGGTAAGCTCGATTTCCAATCCGCGGCTGAAGGTGGGGTTCTGGAATATCGGCACGGCGACGGTGCGGACGGTCTCGTCGTGTGAATGTGTGAAGGAATACCCCTGAGTAGGGTCTGCGGAGCAGCCGCCTGTGAAAAGCCCCCCCACAATGAGCAGGATGAACGCGGCCACGTTGGCAATGGATGTTGGGCGGGCCGGGCGACTCATGGCTGCTTGGGCTCCGGGGTGGCGGGCGTCGGTGCGGGAGTAGAAGAAGGTACAACCGGCTCGGGGGGCGGGCCGGGGGGGACGGTTCCGACGGGTATGTTCGGCTTGCGGCGGTTCAGTTCGACTGGTGGCGGGCGATCATCGGGCGACGCGGGCTTGCCGTCGGGGGCGGGTTTGTCCTCGATGGTCTTGCCGGTGGGCGCGGGGGTGGGGGTGGGGGTGGGGGTTTCGACTTTGGTGCCGGTAACGCCGGACTCGAAGTCGGTGTCGGCGGGTTTGGATTTGCCGCTGCCACTGAGTTGGATGGGCCAACCCTTGGACTGGATGATTTCCAAACCCTTCTGGGCGGCGGCGGTGCGCGGGTGGTCGCGAACGAGGCGCTGCAGGACCATGCGGGCGGAGACATCGTCGCCGCGGCGCATGTACCAGTTGGCGGTTTCGAGCATCTCCTGACCGGAGGATTCATCCAGCCGCGTGAGCAGGCCGTCGTCCAGACCGGCCTTTTCGGCCTCAGCGGGATAGAGCGAGATGTAGCGGCGAGTCAGGATTTTCGCGTCGATGAGCGAGGAGCCGTCGTACTTGGGACCCTTGAAGCGTGCGATGGTCGCGTAGATGCGGCGCTGCATGGCCCGCTGCTTGTACTGCGAGTTCGGGTAGTTTTGGATGAACAGGTCGTAGGCATCCACCGCCAGCGAGAGATCGTGATCGCGGTAGTAGTAGTCGGCGAGTTCGATGCCGGCGCGCTCGGCCAGCCGCGAGCCGGGCATGCGTTCCTGCACGCGAATCAGCAGTTCTTCGCCGATATCCGCGCTGGGCAGGATGCGAGCGCCAAGAAACTTCTTGCGAAGCCCGGCGCAATACCGCACGCCAATGTCCATCTCGCGCTCGACGGCCGTCACAAAGGACTGCGTGGCGGGAAACTGCTTGATGGCACGCTCGTAGTCGTAGAGGGCGTCATACTCATCGCCTTGCGCCGTGAGGGCATCGCCACGCACAACAAACGCCTGCGCCAGCAGCGGGTTCTGGGATCGCTCGTTGGCGTTGATCCACGGATCAATCGCTTGCTGAGCATCGGCGGGTCGATCCTCCGCGAGATGCTTGCGGGCGGCGGCGATGATGGCCCCATCCGAACCCGGGGCCGCGGTGCCGACCTGGACCCAGTTGCCGGACTGGTCGAGCTTGAAGTCGGATTGGGCGAGGGTGGGGGAGGCTGCTAGGGCAATGGTGGCCAGCGCGGGAGCCAAGAAGACAAATCGGGATGGGCGGGAGGGCTTGGTCATGTGGGTCGTGGAGGATACTCGATTTGGGGTAGGAGCGTTTGGCTGCAGAGCGGTATCGGTGGGGGGTGGGGAGTTGCAGCAGAAGGACAAACTTCATCCCCAAATGCGACGCTGAACGAAAGCCGTTTCCCGGCCTTCAGGAGAAACCGTGCATCCCGCTCGGCAGGAGGATTCGGAACGCGAACAGCCAGTTTCCTTCTCAGGCCTCGCCATGCTGCTTTTCGAACTTTTTGGCAAGGAAGTTGTAAACCTCAATCTGCACATCTCGCGGTTGGCGGCGGATCATGACCATCGCACTGATGGCGTCTCGCGACGTAGGCACTTTGAGATTGGCCTTGTCCTTGTTGTACCAGACGCAGACTGCCCGAAGATTGTGCTCCTCGTCGGTTCCGCCTTGGCTGATCGGTATCGAGTGATCGATTTCGAGGCGACACTTCTTGCCCGGTTCACACAGAGAGTCCTCGCCCGCACCAGAGCCGCAGACCTGACAGGTGTAGCCGTTGCGTTCAAGGATTTGACGTCGGAGTTTGTCCGAGATGTCTCGCGCGATGACTGGGAGCGGCTTCAGCGTCAGGATGAGATACTCATTTGGCTTCAGACTGTCACGATCTTTGTGGGAGAGAATTTGCATGCCCTCCTCGTTTCGCAACTCTCGGATCCGTCGCTGATAGTCGTGAATCCCTGCGACATCGCTCAGTTCTTTAGTCGTAACCACACGGCCTACGTTCTTCTCAAAGTAGGCTCGCAGCTTCGTACGTGCGCCGGGTTTGCGGGCTTCCTTTGCCATAACGGGGGATTGGCTCCTCATCCAAACTTCAAGTGACGGGCAGGGAGTTTCGTGTCGAGCATGTGGGCGACATGGTGAGCGATTGCCAAGGCGAACACAGGTGGCACGGCGTTACCGATCTGGATGCCGACTTTGATCTTTGGGCCACAGAACTCGAAATCTGCCGGGAAGGTCTGGAGCAGTGCCGCCTCTAGGTGCGTGATCGGGCGATGCGCGACTGGGTGGAGATAGCGGCCCTTCTCCGGTTTATAGAACTCCGTGCGGATCGTTACCGATGGTCGATCCCACCAAAGCCGGCCGAACAGGTCCGTTCCTCCCTTTGTCTTACGCTTCCAACAGTCTGGCATCAGATGAGGTGGCAAGTTCCAGCGGTTCCCCCCAGCCGGGACGCATCGGTAGCGTTCGATCGATTTGGGAGTTGGATTGCGGCCGATGTGCCAACCGATCCCAGTCGGGTCAATCGGCAAATGGCCGATGGCATCGCGCACCGTTCGCCATCGCGGGAGGTTCTGGTTCAGAAGTGTGCGTTTCAGGGGATCAACGTGTGTCTGCATCGGGAAGGTGGGCTCGCCGATCCGTGAACCGATCACGATTGCGCGTTTGCGGGTTTGTGGTGCGCCGTAGTCCGCCGTGTTCAGCACTCGGCCCTCAACGATGTATCCCAACTGCTCAGCCAGCCGCTTCATCTCCACAAACTCTGCGGATTTGAGGAGCGGCGGCACGTTCTCCAGCACAAAGACCTTTGGCTGCACTTGCTCAACACATCGAAAGTAGTGCCGCCAAAGCTGATTGCGCGGGTCATTTGGCACACGCTCGCCAAGGTTGCTGAAACCCTGGCACGGCGGCCCGCCCGCGACCACGTCTGCTTTGGGGAAGTTCTCGATATCCTGAATTGCACAGTTGAGGACACGTTCCGTGATATTCGCTCGCAGACTATCGCACGCCGCCTTGTCCCATTCGTTCGCAAGCACGGTGCGATATCCGGCATCCTTGAAGCCCAAAGCCATTCCGCCACAACCGGCAAACAACTCGATGACGCGGGGGCCGTTACCCTCTGGCTCACTCTTGAAGACGAACGTAGTCGGGCAGTCGCGTTGCTCCTTCGCCTCAAACGGTGAGATACGAAAGCGGTGTTCGGTGATGCGTTCGATGCTGATCGTGTCACCCGACTTGATTCCGTGTTTCTTGAAGAACTCGCGTACCCATCCGCGTTTGCGAAAGAAGCGGCGTGGCTGGCCGTTCTTGGCCTCCGTCGGTATGTCGGTCATCACGGGTTCGGCGAGGCCGTCAACGTCAAGCCGGAGCAGCTTGCCCGGGGTGCCGGAAGCTGTCGACGCACCGTAGCAGTCTGCCGGGAAAAAATCGGAGTGCCCTGTCAGATACAAATGATTCGCTCGCAGATTCGCCGCGTTGACGCAAATGAGACGCTTTCTGTGACCAACTCTTCCGCTCATAGTCGGGCCTCGCTCGTGTGCCGAGCATCGTAGCGAAACGGATTCCGTCATGCATTGTGGAAAAATGCATATGTCGGTAACTGTTGGATGATCCATTTCTTCGACAAAGATATCGGGACGGCTGGTGGCCCTGCCTTCGAGCGCACCGTGAAGTGCCACTACCTTTTGCTCTGAAAAGGTAGTGCGATTTCGCATGGGTCGCGGGCCGTACCGGGGTTCTGCCTCCGCTGCTTCCGGCTCGGCCATTGAAAACCCGACCACATCGCCCACGCTCGCGGGTCCACGGGTTGCCAGACCCGCGACAAGTCGTTCGTGTCCGGCTCGCGTCTCTCATGCCGCGCGGCACAGAATCTCGCGCGGTGTCACAACCGGTTCATCTGCATGCGGAGTGCGCATGGAGGTAGCCGATGCACAACACTGCCACGGCCCACAGCCCCGCAAGACCGCACTGCCTTTGCCGCCGCGGCAAAGACGGTGGCACGTCGCGTTGCGATCGAAGGTTGAGCCACCCGCCCATCATGCCCACTTACGGTCGCCCAATGCGCCAGTAATAACCCCCGTCCGCCCCCCGTTCGGTTCCCCAGAGTGCTCTTCCGCACCCGCAAGGAGTCGTTCGCGCTCGAGCGCGGGGCGTCCGCGCTCGAGCTTGAAGAGTGCTTTTGGTGCCGGTTGCTCTTCACGATCGACTTCGGAGCGTTCGCGCTCGAGTATTTGCTCTTCGCGCTCGAGCGCGGAGGGTTCGCGCTCGAGTGTTTGCTCTCCGCGCTCGACGCGGAAGGGTTCAATACCGGCAGTGGACGACTCTTTTTCGGCGTTGGAAAGCCCGAGCCGGGTCTTTGATACCGCGCGGAGCCGCGTGTGCCGCGTTCTTGCCCGAATAAACGACTCGGACGCGGCATGGCGACGGTGAGCATCGAGCGTGCGCTGAAGCATGGGCTGAAGTGCCGCCCGGTACGCGAGACGGTGCGCGACACGATTGCGTGGTGGCCGACGGAGCTTGCGTGGCGGGAGCAAAAGTAGACGGAAAGAGTTGGCCACAGATGAACACGGATGGGACGGATTCAAGACGGGAAGGGAATTGAGCCGCGGATGAACACGGATGACGCGGATTGGAGAAGGCGAAATGCGGATGGGAAAGAGATTTCGGATGAATGGATTCAGATGGATTTCATTCTCCATTCCATTCTTGTTCTGATCTGTGTTCATCCGTGTTGATCTGTGGCTGATTCTTCTGGCCTCTGGCTTTGTGAGTGATGGATGGGAGGCGGAGTCCGGCGTGCCCATCGCGCATCACTGGCGGGCGAGCCGCCAGTGCCACCCTTGCACACCCATGCCCATGCTTGCCACTCTTGCCGAAGTCTGTGGCCACTCTTCCCGAACACGCCGCGCGGCGGGCGCGTAGTGTTGTCGAAGACAATGACCACCTCCGCAGTCAACATCGCGATGAACCCCGCACCCGGCACGCTGCTGGGGCGGTGGCTGGCGTCGCCGGTGGACAATCCGGATTTCCCACTCACGCACGCCGAGGCCGCGCTCGAAATGGAGCGGATGCGGGCGTCGCCGGTGGTTCCGAAGCGGCCGATACTGGTGCTCGCGGGGTATCACGCATGGCGGCTGATGGTGGCTTCGACGGCACGCACGATGCGCGGCTTGGTCGGCGGGCCCGCGGACCACTACCATTCGATGGCGTATCCGCTTTCGTCGAATATCGAGGGGATAGCCCGAAGCGTGGTGCGGGAAGTGGGGCGCGTCTGGGCGCATGATGAGCCGCACCGGACGGCGGAGATCGATGTGATCGGCGTTTCGATGGGCGGGCTGGTGGCCCGCGTCGCCGCGCAGCTGCCGCTGGTGGATGGGCAGAAGCGGCTGCGGATCGTGCGGCTGTTCACGTTGGCGACGCCGCACAAGGGCGCGCTGCTGTCGGAGCGCACGCCCGGGTTCCTGCGCGACAGCGCGGCACGGGACATGCACCCGGAGTCGCGGTTTCTGGAGCGGCTGAACGCCTCGCTGCCGACAGCGAAGTATGAACTCACCTGCTACACGCGATTGAACGACAAGTGGGTCGGAGCGAAGAACACCGCGCCTCCAAGCCGCGAGCCGATCTGGGTCGGCGGGCTGCGGATCATGTCGCACACGACGGTGACGGCGGATGCGCGATTGCTGGTGGACATGGCGCGGCGGCTGCGCGGGGAAGAGCCGCTGGCCCGACGGGCTTCGACTCCGCCGACGCAGTGATGATTTCATCACTCAGACCGGGACGCGCTCGAACTCGACTTTGCCATCCACGAGCCGGGCGAAGTAGGCCTCGATCGCTTCGAGGCCGGTCACACCATGCACGAACGCGGCGGCGCGAACGAGGTCGGCGCGCTGCACAAGTTCCAGACGCGGCTCCTTGAGCCCGAGCCGCGAGGCATAGAACGCGCAGCCCTGATGAGCGAGCAGCACGACGCGCTTGAGCTTGTGAACTTCGACAAGGAAATGCAGTTCGTCAAGCACACCCTTCTCTTCTAGGTGGGCTTCCTGGTGGCCCGCGATGCAGGCCGGGCCGCCGGGGAGGCAGAGGCGGTCATAGCGCGGCAGTGAAAGCCCGTTCTGGATGAAGTCGTCGAAGTGCTCGCCGAGGCGGCCGTCGGAGCAGTAGAGAGCTGCGGCGTGCATGCGCGAGGAGTCGTACGTGATCGGGCTTTGATACTGCATGACGCGGTTCGGAGGGAGTGCGGGCTGCGAGGTTGATGGATGAGCAACAGCCACGGGCAAACCGGGGGTGCGGGGGATGACGTTGGTGCGTGCCACGGCGACACTGTACCAGAGTTTTTGACGGCGTGCGAGGCGCTTGGAAGGAAGACGGGAAAACGTGGTGGGGATGGGAGAGGCGGGGAGTATGGGCAAGCCCACGCCATGCAGAGTTATGCGATTTTACAGACGTTGGACATCCGTCGGAAATCCGCGGGATTCGCTCGCGGACTCCTTCATCCCGGGCGAGTACGTCGGTATCAATCTTCCGCGCGCTTGGCTTTCTTCTTCGCGGCCTTCTTGGACTGCTTCACTTGCTGGTCCAGCGAATCGCGGACCATCTTGCGCATGGAGTCGAGCTGCTTGGCGTCCTGCTTGTTCTTTGGGATGTCAACAGCGATCGCGTCCAGCCACTGCACGCCTTGCTCGTGATAGCCCATTTCGGCGAGGTGCTTCTCCAGGTCGGGCATGTGGCCGCCGCCGTAGATGATGCCGATGGTCTTGATGCTCTTCTCGGTCTCGATGATCCGCGAGAGGTCGCCCATGACGACCTCATTGCGATCCTTGATGATGACATCCATCATGTGCTGCATCTGCGGCACGGATTCCAGCAGCTCATCAGCTCGCCCGAGCATCTCCATCATCGCGACCTTGCCGATAACCTGGATGCCGGGCATCATCTTCATGATCCCGAAGAGCAGCTTGGCGAACCCCGCGCCGAACGAGGAGCCGTCGAGCGTGGAAAAAAGTTCGTTGGCATCCCCGCCCGCGCCGGCGATGCGGGTCTGCACCTGGTCGATGGAGAGATCGCTGTTCCGCCAGTTGGCGTGATCGTGAACCATCTCGTCGAGTTGGAAGACCAGCCCCAGCCCCTCGGCCATCTGCGATTGCAGGCCCTTGGTCTCGACGCGTGGGATTTCGGCCTGTTTGATGGGCTTCTGATCCGAGAGCTTGAGGTCGGCGGCAGCGCCTTCGCCGCCGAGGGCATTGCCCGCGCCGAGAGAAGTGATCTCGATGGTGGATCGCGTCGTGGGCTTCGCGGCCGGTGCAGCGTCGGGCTTGGCATCATCTGCGGCGGGCGCAAGCGGCTCAACTTCTTCGACAATCTTGTACGTGAGCGGATGGCCCCACGCATCTGTCGTGACGCCCTCAACGTACGGGCGCATCTTCGGGTTCAGCCCTTCGATGAGCGCCTCGATGGTCGCGGGGTACGCGCCCTTCTTGGTCTTCTGCGCCGTCGCCGCGATGCCGAGCACGCGGATGCGGAGCTTGGTGGTCTTGGCCTTCTGCTCGTCGGCCTCCTTGCCCTCCAGCGCAACATCATGCTCGGTGCGCCCGGTGCCAGCGGGCTTCACGCTCTCGAAGAGCACGACATCCTTGGAATCCAGCAGCGACTGCAAGTTTTTGTAGAACGGCTTGTCGCCGATGTGAACGGCGGCGCACATGGTGACGGATGGGCCGACCTGCTGGCCGCTCTTGTCTTCCTTCACGAACGTGCGACACGCAGACTGCATGACGATCCGCTTGTTCTCATCGTCGTCGATGGTGCGGATGTAGCGGGAGTCGGATTTCTGAATGGCGGCGGGAGCGACGGCTGGTGCAATAGGTGGCGCGGATTGCTCCTGCGCGAACACGCTCGGCGACGACAGTCCAGCCGCCGCAATCGCCAGCAAAGCCCCCACGCCCAATCCCCGTACCCGATTCCACATCGTCGTCATACGAATCTCCATGCAGAGATGATCGCGCGAAGGGCGGCCCTCCCATGCGATCCTCGGCGGGAGATTGTTCACCATCCGATGGTTCGGCGGCGGTCAGGCCGCTTGCGAGGGCGTGGCGGGGGTGGAGTGCATCCCCGAGAGCAAGCGGGCCGCGGTCAGGCGAGCACGAACTTTGACCTCGGGGACCGGGTCGGTGCGGACCAAGCCCGCGATCACGGCGGCGAAATCCCCGCCAGCGTGTGCGGCAACTACTGGTGTCAGGCCCGCCACGCGTTCGGCGAGCCACAAACCGGAAACTCGGTGCATCGGGCGGCCGTCGGTGAGCAGCGGCATGATCGCATCATCAACCTGAGAGGCGTTTGGTCCATCGCTGCCAAGCAAACGTGCCCGCGCGGCGCCGGCGCGCACGCGATGGTTCGGGTCGTCCTTGAACTCGATCGCGGCATGGGCGAGGAGTGATTCGGCGCGACCGATCGATCCGGCACGCCGGGCCGCTCGCGTCATCGCGTCGATCGCGTTGGCGCGGACCCGATCATCCGGATGGCGCAAACACTTGTGGACGGCGTGCTGGGCGGCGGGCGAGGGAAGATCGGCGAGCGCGGTCACCGCGGCGGCGGCGGCGTGCAGAATGTCTCTGCGTTCTTCGCTGGATACATCGCTTTCGGCGTGCGTCGAAACGGCGATGATCGAAAGAAGTTCGAGCTCCAGTTCCACGCCAAGCCCGAGTCGAGATGCGAGTTGAATGGCTCGCACGGCCTGGCTTCGGGCGGAACGAACGTGTGATTGCAGTGTGGCGATGACTCCGGCGCGGTTGGCCCGCAGCATCTTCCACGCGGTGGCGATTCCGGCGGAGCGATCCGCGAGCGGGTCCACGGCGGCGGCGAGCGCCGCGGCAATCTCGCGCGTGGTGCCGGTGCTTGCAAACTCCAGCCCGTTCAAGGTGCGGCGAACGCGCTCAACGCCCAGAGTCGTGCGGGCGGCGCGGGTTCCGACCGCGAGCGCGGCGGAGCGGGCCAGCCGGGTGTGCGCATCAAAGCAGAAATCCAGCGGTAGATCGGAGCCACCGACGCGATTTGCCTCGCGCAGGGCGTTGAAGCGGGCGAGGTCGGTCGGCGCGGTGAGCAGCGTTTCCAGCGCATCCGGGCCGCGCACGCTCTCAACGCATGAGATCCATGCGGCGGCGTGGGCCTGGGCAGGCGCGGAGATCGCGCTCACGGTCTCGGGGTCCAGCGTCAGCCCGCCGGTGCGACGTTTGCGCTCGCGCTCCGCCGCTCCCGCGAGCGCGGCACGCCGTGCCGGATTGTGCAGCAAATGGCCGCGCACCAGCACCCGCTCATGGCCGTCGGTGTCGCAGGGTGAGGACAAACGCTCGACGCATCCGGCCCGATGCTCAGCGCGCCCGAGCCAGAGCCACGCGGACTCGCGGGAGGCCAGCCCATCGCCGCGCCGCAACATGCCGCGCAGGATCATGTGGGCGGGATGCTCTTTATCCGCCAGCCAGCCCTTGAGTTCCATGCCCGCGGCCCGGATCGCGGCGGGGGATGAGCAGATCGAGAGCAGCGCGCCGATCGCCTCGCGCCGGCGGTGCCGATCAAACTCGCCGACGCTCCGCACCACGGTGCGTTCCACGGCCGCGAGTGTTTCCGAATCCAGCGCGGGGGTCTGCGTGCTGCGATCGGCGATGGCGATCATCGAGGCCGCGGCCCGCTCCGCGACGCGTTCATCCTGATCGGCCAGCAACTCGCGCAGCAGCCCGAAGGTGTCGCGTTCGCAGATCCGCCCGATGAGGGTCGCGGCCGAGAGGCGCGTTTCAGCGTTGACGTCAATGGCCGCCGCGGCGCACGCCTTGCCCCAGGAACCATGCCCATTGAGCAGTGCCCGCTCGCGCTTGGCGGGTTCGAGTCGATCAAAGACGCCCGCGATGAGCGCGAGCGCATCAGGCGCGGCCTCGGTGTCCGCGAGTTCCAGCAGCCGATCCACGATCACCCCAACCTGCGACTGCCCGGCGTCCTGGAGCGCGAGCCGATAGCCCGCGACCTCGGCGCGCAGATCGCGCCCACCGAAGGCGACGCGCACCCGCTCCACAAGCCCAGACCCGAGACGGCCTTTGGGTGCCATCGCTGTCGCTTCGAGTCGCTTGCTGTTGGTTTCGACCGCCGGCATCACGTGAATACCTCGTTTGCACTACCTGTTGTGGGCAGAACCCACCGATATCGAACAAATTGTACGAATGTCTGCTGAGTTTTTGCTTGCAAGCAGCGTACAGAGTGTGTTCAATGCCTGCTCGATCGGTTTGTGAAGAGTCCTTTGCACAAAAACTCCGCCACTGGAACCCCGCCGCCGCCCTGCCCGAAGCGTGCCTCGCCTCACTTTCCCCGATTCCCCTGCCCGGCCATTGCGGGCCATGACACCTGAAAGCACATCGCGATGAACTCGACCTCCCGCGGCTCGGCCGCCAGTCAGTCGCTGCAAATGTATCTGTATCGCCGCCCGCTGCACCCGGACCCGTTCCCGCTCAAGGGGCGCAAGATGCTCGCCCAGCCCGGATACGAGTTGGAAGCATGGATTATGCCCGGCGGGCATGTGCTGCGGTTTCGGCACAACGATCTGACACTCTCGGAACTGCTGGTGGACCACGAGGACAACCTTCCGGTGGAAGGTGCGATCACCGGCTTCCCCTGCGCCGGCGATCACGACTTCGAGAAACAGTTCACCGCCGAAAAGGTCGGGTATTGCACCGCGGTGCAGACCGAAACTCTCAACACCAACCTCTATAAGTCCACCTACGAGGACATGCTCGACTACGCCAAAGAGACCAACGCCCTGAGCTACAAGTTCCTCGACGGCGACGGGCGCAAGTGCATGTCATTGCTGGACTTGCAGCAGCTTTCCAAAGAAGTACATTGTTCCAGCTTCCACCTTTTGGCCGGAACCGGGCTGGTGGTGCGGACGCAGACGATCTTTGAGCACAAGTGAGGGGAAGAAAGGGAGAGGGGGAGCCAGGGGGAGGGGGGGAAAAGGGGAGGGGGAGGGGCTGGGCGGCTGGAACTCGGCTTGCTTCGACGACAAATCGGGGACGCTCAGTCACAGAACGGCGACGCTCAGCGACCGAGCGGGGCCACTCAGGGACCGAGCGGGGCCACTCAACGACTGAGCGGGACCACTCAGCGACTGAGCGGGACCACTCAACGACCGAGCGAGGCCACTCAGGGACAATTCCGCCCCGAGTTGGTGTGGAAACGCGATCCCCCGCCGCGCACGGATGCCGATGTGCGGCCCGAAGACGGCATTGCGGCGCGAGCGGGGGCGTTCTTATCGGAACATGGGCGTGTTTTGGGTGCTGGATGGGTGGTTCGCTCCGCCCGATTCCTGGATGTCGATACGATCCTCCCCAACCCAAACCAGACCCCACACGCGGCCAGTGGCCGCGGGGTCCACAAGTGAGCTTCCATGTCCTCGCATCCGACCACACCACCCGACGCCACCC
>JAYVRG010000101.1:0-14630 GCA_043776515.1 Phycisphaerales bacterium | reverse complement strand
GCGCGGGCGCAAGCCCGGGCAGCTCGAGGTTCGCAGCGCCGCCATGCACGGGCTTGCGCCCGCGCCTCTGTTCGACGTTACTCAGTGGCCCTCAGAACATCGGCAAGATGCCCATTCCACAAATCAAACACTGGCAAGATGCCCGTGCCACGTTAGCTGCTTCCCCGCCGCATCCCATCCAGCCCTTCCGGAAACGGATAGCTCGGAAACACGCCGACATTGCCGAATCGCCAGTGTGCCGGCGCGGGATACACATCGCCGCGGAACCCCGCCTGATACATCGTCCGCAGCACCGCCTCGAAGCTCGGCTCCTTGCCATCCGGCCCGAGCAGCTTATTCGCCCGCGCGTTCAGGAACGAGACGCTCGCCACCGGCAATCGCTCCTTGCGACCACGCAGCATCTTTACCACCGTCGCGAATCCGCGCGACAGGTCTTCGAGCGTGAAGTGGTCCCGTCCGTGCGGGCGCAGCAGCCCGAGCACCAGCAGTGAATCCAGGTCGTACTTCAGCACATACGGCTCGCGATCCCGGGCCGCGTGGATGCTCACCGAATCCTGAAACATCTTCGCGAAACTGGTCACGCCCTTGGCCGTCCACTGGCTCGCGGGAATCAGGTCCACAAGTTGGGCCACGATGCCGTGCGAGTTGTCCGCGTCGTTCACGCCGCAGATCACGGCGCGATACCGCTCATCCAGCATGTCGCGGAGCATGTCCTGCCCCCACAAGATGCGGATGCGCTCCAGCCCCGGCCCGATCCCCGCGCCGATCGCCCCCGACGGCAGCAGCGAGACGCGATCCGGAAATGTCTCGACACCCATGAGCAGCTCCGCCTCATCATCATACAGGCGGCCATGCGCGCGATTCGTCGGTTGGTCCGTAGCCATCGGTGTGCTCCTTCTCGTGGCATGGGCTTTCCAGCCCATGTTCGGGCCGCCGCGGCCCGAGTGTCTTGGTTCGCGTGCTTCGCAGATCAACCATATTCACGCTTCGGGCGAAGCGCCCGAAACACGGGCTGGAAAGCCCGTGCCACTTCGCTCAATACATATTCGTCACCCGCGCCCCCGGATAAAACCGCCCCAGCATCATCCGCCAATCCTCGCCGCGCTCCGCAAACGCCTTCGCGCAGTATTGGCACAGCCCCACGCCATGCCCGAAGCCGCGCCCGGTGATCGTCACCTTCTCCCCCTTGATCACCACCTCAAAGTCGCTGCTATGCACGCGCGTTCGGCGATCAATATCCGGCACCGTCAGCGCAACCGCCGGAACCGCAGGCGCGCCCAGCGCAGCCGTGGGCTTCGCGCCCTCTCCCACACCGCCAAATCCCATGATGTCCCCCGTCTCCACCGCCACCCGCGGCGGGCGTTGCTTTCCTCCGCCCGGCCCATCCACATCATCCATCGGTGCCAGCGTAATCAGCGACCCATTCGCGTTCGTGTTGCATGCCAGCCGCAGTTCTTCCGCCGACAGCATGTGCTGCGCCCCGGAACTCTCCGAGACGCGATACTTGCTCGGCCGCCCATCGGTGTTCACCGTCGCGATCTCGATCGAGCGCACATCCTTGATCTTCTTCACCGGATTCCCGAACCGCTCGCCGAACCACTTCATGCGCTGTGCCAACTCCCAGCGCGGCCGCTCCACGCTCCAGCGAAACAGCGGCGACGCTTGGCACGCAAAGTCTCGATGGTGCTCCTGGATCGGCCCCGCAAGGTTGTACTCAAACCCCGGCCCGATCGGCCATGTGTCCTTCGCCGCGGCCGTTCGCCCGCCGCAGGTGCTGGAGAAATACGTCCGCAGCAGCTTGTCCCCATCCAGCAGCACCACGCCGCGCGTGGAGCGCACCGCTTCGCGCGCCGTCGCGTTGGTCGTGGTGCCGCCATACACCTGATCGCGGTCGTTGGATTCCACGTCATACGCCGCCGCCGCGCTCCGCTGCCGCTCGTGCAGCGCGTACGTCCGCGCCGCCACCGCCTGTGCCTGATACGCCGCGAGGGGCCACCCGGCGAGCATCTCCTTGCCCACCACGCCCGGCAGATAGTCTTCGATATTCACAAAATCGACAACATCGAACGCGTCACTCCGCACATCCGTGCGCGAGCTCAGCCGCACCGTTCCTGGATACGACGTCCCATTCACGCTCAGTGTCTGCCCCGCGACCGAGGGCAGCACCACCAGCGAGAGCGTCGCCCCGTATGAGTGCGCCATTCCGCCCACGCCCCCGCCCGGCGTCGCGCCCGCCAGCCCCGGCACGCCGATCTCCGCCACCTGCCATTGACCGTTCTTGAGAGCAACGCTCACGCCCGCGCGTTTCTCCGTCTTCGCGCCCGGGGAGAGCGTCGTCGTCCCCTTCGGCTCCCCCTGTCCGATCTCCACGCCGCCGAGGCAGGTGATGCGAACCGTGTCTGCCGCGGAAACGATCCGCACCCGCATCTGCGGCTCGGATGTCGGCAGCGCAGCACTCATCACATTCGTCACCGCCGGTGCGGCCCCGATCGTTGATGTGCCGCCGCGCGACTCCACTCCCGGATCCACCCGCGGCATGTTCGCCGACTTTGTGATGGGCTTCGGCGTCGTCCGGCTCGCCGTGCGCGACGACACCTCGCACGATGCGAGTGCCACCGCCACGGTGATTCCCGCGATGCCGATCAGCCCCGCCAATCCAACGCCCAGCGCGGCCCTCGCCCCGCCCGCTTGTTCAATCATTCGTGCCATGTTCAAGCCCATTCCATCGAGCCGTTTCACGCGCTGTCAGTACAGTTTTCCCAGTAGCATGGGCTTACCAGCCCATGTTCTTCGTGGCATGGGCTTTCCAGCCCATGTGCCTTTCCCTGTGGCATGGGCTTTCCCGCCCATGTGCCTTTCTCCCTCTTCTACTTCTCCCCCGGCGGCACCCCGATGTCCTCGTTCCAGAGTTCCGGCCGCGCCGCGATGAACTTCCGCATGATCCCCACGCAGCGCGGATCGTCCAGCACCCGAACTTCCATTCCGGCCTGCTTCAGCCAATCCTCGCGCCCCTGAAACGTCTTGTTTTCTCCGATGATCACGCGCGGTATGCGATGCAGCACCGCCGTCCCACTGCACATCGCGCACGGGCTGAGCGTGCTCGCGAGTGTGAGCGTGTGCCAGTCGCGCCGCCGCCCGGCGTTACGAATGCACACCGTCTCCGCGTGCGCCGTCGGGTCGCCCGTTTGCACGCGCAGGTTGTGGCCCAGCGCGATCACCACGCCTTGTGCGTTCACCAGCGCGGACCCAATCGGTATGCCGCCCTCATCGCGGCTCTTGAGCGCCTGCGCATACGCCGCCTCCAATGCCAATCTGTCAATCTCATCTTGCGTCATTCCCCATCCTACTTCCCCGCCTCCTCCCCCGACGCCTCGATCCCTCGATCCCTCGATCCCTTGATCCCTTGATCCCTTGATCCCTTCTTCCCCTTTCCCCCTTGCGTTTCCTGTGCCTTTCCTCTATTCTCCAAACAAATGCCGTCCGACACCTTCGTCCGTGCCATCCTCCGCCTCACACTCGCGCCCGGCCTGGGCCCGATCCTCACGCGCCGTTGCCTTGACGCATTCGGCACGCCAGATGCCGTGCTGCGCGCCTCGGCCGCCACGCTCAAGCTCAAAGTGAAAGGCATCGGCGACGTGCTCGCGGCCCAGATTGCCGCCGCTTTGCCCGCAACGGACAAACTCGCCGATGAGGAACTCGCCCTCGCCGCCACACTGGGCGCCCACATCGTCGCCATCGGCACGCCCGAGTATCCGCCCCTGCTCGCTCAGATTCCCGATCCGCCCCCCATCCTCTACATCCGCGGCGACCTCTCCCCCAATCTCGACCGCTACCCCATCGCCATCGTCGGCTCGCGTAATTGCACCCACTACGGGCGCGAGCAAGCCGATCGGTTCGGCTTCCACATGGCGGGCGCGGGCCTCACCGTCGTCTCCGGCGGCGCACGCGGCATCGACACCGCCGCGCACAAAGCCGCCCTCCGCGCCGGCGGGCGCACCATCGCCGTCCTCGGCTGCGGCCTCGCCAACTGCTATCCACCCGACAACCAAGAGCTCTTCGACCAGATCGCAGGCAGTGGTGGGGGTGATGCTGGTGGTGCCTGTAAGGGTGCCGTCGTCTCCGAACTCCCGCTTCGCACGCCTCCGATCGCCGAGAACTTCCCCGCCCGCAACCGCATCATTTCAGGTCTTTCGCTCGGCGTGTTGGTGGTAGAGGCCGGTCTTCGATCCGGCGCGCTCATCACCTCCCGCGTCGCCGCGGAGGATCACGGGCGCGAGGTCTTCGCGCTCCCCGCACGCGTGGACTCCTCCGCCGCGGAAGGATCGCTCGAGCTGCTCAAGAAGGGCGGTGCCCAACTCGTCACGCAGCCGGATGACATCATCCAAGCCCTCGAATCCCCCGCTCGCCATCTCCACGCTGGCACCCACGCCGCCCGCTACAGCGTGCCCGCGCTCTTCGACGCCGCGCCCGCAACCGAAGACGACGCGCCGATCGCACCACCCGTAGCCAGCGGCAAGTCCATCCGCGATGCCGCGTTGACAGTCACTCAGCAGCAAATCCTCGCCGCACTCGACAAGCCGCTCACGATCGACGAACTCTCCGGCACGCTCAGCATTGACGTCGTGAAGCTGCGCTCCGACATCACCATGCTCGAGATCCGCCGCCGCGTCGCCCGCGCCGGCTCCCGCTTCGCCCGCATCAACTGATTCCGTGGCATGGGCGTCCCGCCCATGTGTCTTTGTTTTTGTGGCATGGGCGTCCCGCCCATGTCTTGACGTGGCACGGCTCTCCAGAGCCGTGTTCGGGCCGCCGCGGCCCGAATGCCTTTCTTCGCTCACCGCACGCGCGATCACAATCACTCCGACACCCGACACCCGACACCCGATACTCGATACCCGACACCCGACACCCGACACCCACCAACACCAACCCCATCCGTACCCCCAGACCAATGGAAACCCCCGGTGTTTGGTGGTTACACGGAAAATTGTTACCAAAATCTCTCCAAACGGGTTGCAAGTAGGCCGATGATTGGCTATCGTACACCGAACGCTCATGCGATTCGATTCTGGCCTCACTATGACCTACTCGCCGATCAATCCCCGGGCTGACGTCAGCCCAACCTGTCGCGGATCGACAGGCCCTTGGCACAACGGGTGGAACCCTGCACCGCTTGTCCCTCCGTCTCGCATCGTCTTCCAAAGTCCAACTTTGGCTCTCGATCGAAGCGGCGTGGACATCCACGGATGGAATCCGGATCGGTCGGCACAACCGACCAACTCCCGGACTTGCGGAGTTCCCCATGCCCTTTATCGACTCATCGTCCCCCGCCCTCGTTCGTCTTGGCCCTGGCGGGGATTACCTGACCGATCTGCGCGAAGGCACAGATGGTCGCCTGACTCGCTCCTCTCCCGCCCCGACGCAACAGTCGGACGGCTTCGCCGAGGACCCCGACTCTGGAGCCGGTGCGGGAGGGAGTTGGGGATTCTCGCTTCTTCGTCGCCGCCAGCCGGTCGCGAAGGAACAGGTCGCCCGGCCTCGGATTGGTTCCGATCCGAATCGGATGGATCAAGTCCATATGTCCGACCTTGCCCTGAAGGCCGGATCGCTTCTGGCGGTGGATCGTTCGCTCTTGCGTCAGGATTCCGCCCTCGCCGCCGCCCTGGCCTGGTGCTCCTCGGTCGCCGCCGCCGCTCCGCCTCGTCCGGTGGTTGTCACGCGTTCGGTTTCGCCATCCGCCGTCCAGCCGCGGGTGGCCCAAGCACGGTTGGTGGCCGGTCGCACTGGCTTCGCCCGGTTTGTTCCGCTCTCCTCGACCACACTCGGCGGCCCATCAGTAAGTGGACCTGCCGGTTCCCCAACGTCCCGTTCTCCTCTTTCGGAGGGTCTCGCCCATGAACCTCACTCCCAAGCAACTCAAGATTCTTCAACTGATCCGCGACTGCCGCGTGCGGCATGGCTATTCGCCGACGATGCAGGAGCTCGCCGACCAGATCGGCGTGAGCAAAGTCACCGTGTTCGAACACGTCGAGGCGCTCATCAAGAAGGGCGCGCTCACCCGCGATCCCAACAAGGCACGCTCTTTGTCGATCGCTGAGGGCGTGGTCGTTCCCGACGAGGGCCGCCCGCTCCGCTTCCCGCTGGTGGGCAAAATAGCCGCCGGGTACCCGATCGAAAAGGTCGAGGATCGCGACGAGCTCGATCTTCTCGACATCGTCGGCCCCCGCCCCGGCCGCAACGGCGCGATGTTCGCGCTCCGCGTGCAGGGCGAATCCATGAAGGATGAGGGCATCATCGACGGCGACTACATCCTCGTAGAGCGCGCCGACACCGCCGTCAACGGCGACCGCGTCGTCGCCCTGCTCCCCAACGGCGAGACCACCCTCAAAACCTTCTACCGCGATGGCGACAAGATCCGCCTCCAGCCCGCCAACCCCGACTTCCAGCCCATCATCGTGAAAGACTGCAAAATCCAGGGCATCGTCCGCTCCGTCCTCCGCAAGTATTGATCCCGTGGCACGGGCCTCCCCCCGTGTTCTTCGTGGCATGGGCTTTCCAGCCCATGCTCTTGGGTACCACGGTTCTCTGAACCGTGTTCGGGCGCTTCGTCCGAACTGCCTTGACCATTAGTAGTTCGCGCCCGTCACTTCCCATCGCCTTGACCCCCGCCCGCCGGAACGAAAGTTTCCCCGGGCGATTCCGTCCACACGCCCGTGATGAGCGAGTCTTCGAGCGAATCCCGCGGATACACGCTTTTTTAGGGTTCTTCGCACGCCCCACTTCTACATGTGCGGCACCTGCTTCTCCCGATTCGCAAACCGCCGCTCCAGCTCCGCAACTACCTTCACGGCCATGTCCTGCGCCGTCACCACTTCCTCGATCGTCACATGATCCGCGCCGCCCTCGTGCGCGGCGATCGCGCGGCTCAGATACCCCGCTCGCACCGCGATGAAGATGTCCGGTCGGATCTGCCGCACCACGCGGCAGGCCCGTACCGTCGCCTCATCATCCGGGATCGTCATCACAATCGCCTCCGCCGACTCGATCCCTGCCGACTCCAGCACATCCGCGTTGGTCGCGTCTCCGAACACCGTCGTCTTGCCGAGTTGCTGCTGGCGCACCACGGTGTCCGGGTTCAGCTCGATCACGGTGTACGGAATCTCGCGTGCCGAGAAGTGCTCGGCGAGGTTGCGACCCACCACGCCGAAGCCCGCGATGATGACGTGCCGGCGCACGACCTCGCCCTCGTGGGCCGCGCCGATCCATGTGGTGCCCGTCGCCTCATGCACCGCGTGCCGCGCCGCCCGCTCGCGCAGCGCGGGGCTGGCCAACCAGAGCGCGGGCTTGATCTTCGCCAGCCGCGGCGAGAGCCGCCTTGACAGATTCGCCGCGGGCTCGGTGAGCATGAGCGAGATGACCACCAGCGGAATAATGACGCCCTTCGCCTCGGCATCGATCAGCCCGCGTTTCTCGCCCTCGGCCAGAATCACAAGAGAGAACTCGCCCGCCTGCGAGAGCAACATGCCCGTCAGCCCGCCGATCACGGCCGTCGCGCCGCCGAACCACGTACACGCGCCGATGACCAAGCTCTTCACGCCCATCACTAGCACGACCGCGATCAGCACGATCCACCAGTGATTCAGCGCGGTCATGACGTTGAGCTGCACGCCGACGGCGGTGAAGAACACGGCCATGAACAGGTCCCGCATCGGCGCGAGCTGGCCCGCGAGCTGATACTTGAACGGCGTGGACGAGAGCATGAACCCGGCGAGGAACGCTCCGAGCGCGGGGCCGAAGCCCAGCGCGGTGGTCAGCACCGCCGCGCCCAGGCCCGCGCCGGCGGAGACCACCAGCAGCGCCTCGGTGTTGCCGTCCTTGCTTGCCTCGCGCAGCAGGTTGGGCAGCAGGTAGTGCGCGAAGCCGATCATCAGGATGATGCCGCCGATGGCAAGTCCCGCGTGCGAGGCGAGCGCCATGACCCTTTCCGCGCCGGCCATGGCGACGGTGTCGTCTCCGGGCTTCACCCCGGCCCACACCGCGAGGATCGGCAGCGAGGCCAGCACCGCGATCGAGAGCATGTCCTGCATGATCGAGATGCCAATGCAGAGTCGCCCGTGCAGCAGGTGGACTTCCTTGCGTTGCTGCAGCAGCCCCAGCACCACCGCCGTGGACGACATCGACAGCGCCATCGCCACCCCCAGCGCGGCGGGCGCGCTGAGGTGGAAGATCATTCCCAGCGGCCAGAGCAGCAGCGATGTTCCGATGGTGGAGGCCGCGCCCACGATCAGGATTGGAACCATGCCCGTCCGGATCGCTTCCATCTCCAGGTGCAGCCCGATGGTGAACATCAGCAGGATGATCGCGATGTCCTTGATCTGCTCAACGCCCTCTTGTGAAGTGATAAGCCCCCACGAGTGTGGCAGCGAGCCGATGAGCGCGCCGACGATGAGATAGCCGGGGATCGAGGCGAGCCGGAGGCGATGCAGCAGCACGGAGATCACAGCCGCCGCGCCCAGGATCACCAGCATGTCTCGCACCAGCGAGGCGCCGGAGGGCAGAGACGTTTCAAGAAGCGTGTGGAGCGGGAGTTGCATCGCGGCGATGGTAGTTCGCCCGGTGTCGGTGATGTGAATCCGGCGAGCGGCCCATTGAAAAACCGGCGACGCGGGTCAACCGGTGACGCTCTCGGGCGTGCCGCGGGAATAGCGCCGGAGCATGACGGCCAGCAGCGTGACATCCGCCGGAGTGATGCCCTCCAGCCGCCCGGCCTGGCCGAGCGTGGCGGGGCGGAAGCGGGCCAGCGCGTGGCGGGCCTCGGTCCGCATGGCGGGGATCGCGCCGAAGTCGAAGGTCGCGGGGATCGCGCGGCGTTCCATCTCCGCCGCGCGCCGGATCTCGATCTGCTGGCGCTGCACAAACGGGGCGTACAGCCGCTCGGTGTGGACCGATGGCAGGACCGTGAGCAGCTCGTCGATGCCGTGGTCGCCTGCGCCGGCGGGCAGGGCGGAGCGGATGTCGGCCGCGAGCTGCTCGGTGGTGTAGTCCGGGCGTCGCACTAGATCGCGCAGCGGTACGGTACCGATGCGATGCTCGTCGATCAGCGCGTTCAGCGCGGCGATGCGGGCGGTGCGCAGCCCGAAGCGGCGGGAGCGTTCGCGCCCGAGATCGGTCGTGCTCAGCAGCCCGAGTTGTTCGGCCAGCGGCGTGAGCCGGTCCGCGGAGTTGTCGGCGCGGAGCAGCAGTCGGTGCTCGGCCCGCGAGGTGAACATGCGATATGGCTCGACGGGGGTTTTGGTCACCAGATCATCGAGCATCACGCCGATGTACGCCTGCTCGCGACCGAGCGTGATCGGCTCGTGGCCCAGCGCGCGGCGCGCGGCATTGATGCCCGCGACCAGCCCCTGCCCGGCGGCCTCTTCGTAGCCGCTGGTGCCGTTGATCTGGCCCGCGAGGAAAAGCCCTTCAATGAGCTTGGTCATGCCAGTTGCGCTCAACTGGTGCGGGCGCACCATGTCGTACTCGACGGCGTATCCGTAGCGAAGAATCTCGGCGTTCTCGCAGCCGGGCATAGTGCGGACGAGCGCATCCTGCACATCGGTGGGCAGCGAGGTGGAGATGCCGTTGCAATAGACCCAGTCGTCGCGGAGCGATTCGGGCTCGAGATACACATGGTGCGAGTCGCGCTGGGCGAAGCGCACGACCTTGTCCTCGATGCTCGGGCAGTAGCGCGGGCCGACGGACTCGATCTGGCCGGAGTACATCGGGGCGCGGTGCAGGTTGGCGCGGATCAGGTCGTGCGCGGCCGCATTTGTCGTGGTGATGCGGCAGTCAACCTGTTGCAGGGCGGGGAATGGGGCGGATGGGTAGAAGGCATCGAGCCGTGCGGGCATCGAGGCATCGAGTGAGGAGAGATCGCTGAAGGGTGTGGGCGCTGCATCGCCATGCGCGGGTTCGAGATCGTTCCAACGGATCGAACCGCGGCGCAGGCGCGGCGGCGTGCCGGTCTTCAGCCGGCCAAGCTCGAAGCCGAGCGAGCGGAGCGCGCCGGAGATGCCGACGGCGGCGTGCTCTCCGTGGCGGCCGCCCTGGGTCTGTCGCTCGCCGGTGTGCATGAGGGCGCGCATGAAGGTGCCGGTGGTGAGGACGATGGAGGGGGCGGAAATGGCAAATGGCAAATGGCAAATGGCAAATGAGGAGTCCGTGCTGCTCACATCTGGATTTGCTATTTGCGATTTGCCATTTGCTATTTGAACCAACACTCCGGTCGCTCGCCCACCATCAACCACCAACTCCTCCACGCTCCCCGCGATCACGTCGATCTCCGGGCGCAGCGAGATCAGCCGCTGGACCTCCTGGGCATATGCGTGTTTGTCGCACTGGGCGCGGGGGCCGTGGACGGCCGCGCCCTTGCTGGTGTTGAGAACCTTGAACTGGATGCCGGTGGCGTCGGTGGCGAGGCCCATCAGCCCGCCCAGTGCGTCGATCTCGCGGACGATCTGGCCCTTGGCCAGCCCGCCGATGGCGGGGTTGCAGCTCATGACGCCGATCTTGGATGGGTCGGCGGTGATGAGCGCGACTGAGCGCGGCGTGCCGAGCAGGTTGGCGGCCGCCCACGCGGCTTCAACGCCGGCGTGGCCACCACCGATGACGATCACTTGATAAGACTGGGGACGCATGAACTGGGAGTTTATGCGTGTGGATGAGAGATGTTCTCACACAAGCAACGGAGCATCCACGGGATTCGCTCGCCAACCTGATCACGACTCGCTCATCCCGGGCGTGTGTGGGGGGGTTAGTAGTCGTAGCCGCGGAGGCCGTCGCGGGTCCAGCGGAAGTAGCCGGTGACGTTGTCGAAGACTGCGCCACTGAGAGTCGGATGGTCGTAGCCGGGGAAGCCGGTGGACGGGTTGTACTGATAAACGGTGGGCGGGGGTGTGACGTTCGGGTTGGCAGGGACCGCGTCGGGGTTCCAGCCGGGGCGAGAGTTGCGGGTTTTCAGGAAGCGCACGGAGGAATCGAAGAAGGCGAGTGGCTGGCTGGCGATGGTGTACGCGTGCCAGATGGGGCGGCGATAGCTGTGGCGGTCGAAGATGTCGAAGATGAAGACCTTCTGCGATGGGAAGGAGACCTCACTGACGGTGCGCTGGCCGAGCACGGGCGTGGTGCCGCCACCGTTGAAGAGGTGGTGGCGGGTGGTGACCTGTGAGAGGGTGAAGTTGGTGCCCTTGTGTTTGTCGGGCGCGAAGGCGACGGGGACGAGCTGATAGGAACTCCAGTACGGGCGGTACCACTCATATGCACCGGAGGGATTCGCGGATGGCTCGGGGCTGGAGCCGACGAGCGCTGAGTAGTTGTCCTCGTTCTTCTGCCAACGCAGCACCCAATCGTCGCTGGGGCATCCGGAGGTCGGGTTGATGCAGTTGGTGGAACCGAAGTAGCCGCCGTCGATGGCGGCCAGATGCCAGAAGTTGCGGTTGAAAAAGCGGTTCTCAACGGCGGGACGATCCTTGCCCTGGAGCCGGAGGACGATGTCCTTGGCCTGGCGACCCTGGGTTGCCAGCCACGTCGTGCCCGCGGGAACGGCGGAGATCGCGGTGTCACCATTGACTTTGCCGGGTGTCCAGTTCAGCGCGCCGATGCGGTCTTTGTAGTCGGTTGCGTAGGTGGCTTCGGCGACGGCGAGCTGGCGCATGTTGGAGGTGCAGATGGCGACCCGCGCGGCGTTGCGGGACTTGCTGAGCGCGGGGACCAGGATGCTGATGAGCAGCGCGATGATCGCTACGACGAGCAGGAGCTCGATGAGCGTGAAGGCAGCACGAGAAGTACGGAAAACCAAAGGCATGAAACGCTCCAAGTCCGGAGTGCCCCATCACCATGAGGGGGCGCGGGAACAGTGTAACGAATCGCGTGTACCGTGGGAAGTCGGTCGTGGTGCCCAAAGCGAAGCGAGTGGATCAGTCGGGGATGTTGCGCATGCGTCCGCCGAAATCAACGCCGCGGAGGCCGTTGCGTGTCCAACGGTAGTAGGGGTAGTATGTGTCGAAAGCCGCGCCGCTGAGGGTTGGCGGATCGCTGGAACCGACGACGGGGTAGTACTGATACGTCTGCGCGTTCCCGTTTGGCGTGCGAGGGTCCCACCCGCGATTGGCGTCCTTGGTCCTGCGCACTGAAACGGAACCATCAAAGAAGACAAGCGGCTGGATGGAGCGCTCGTATCCGTACCAGATGGTGCGTTTGTACATGTGGCGATCAAAGAGATCGAACATCCAGACTTTCTGGGATGGGAAACTGACATCATCCTGGCGGCGATTGATGACGAAGCTGGTGCCGGGAATGCTGTAAAGCATGTGATAGCCAGGTTGGCCACTGGCTTGAAAGATGGTGTTGAGGGAGGTCGCACCGTTGGAGCCGGTCTCGGCGGACCAAGCATTCGGTACAAACTGATACGTGGACCAGAAGGGGAAGATGTGCTGGTAGTTCAGTTCCGCGGAGGGGTCCGGGTACCCGCCGGTGGCGGCGATAGTTGATGAGAACAGCGAGTTGTCCAGCGCTGCCTTCTGCCAGAGGAGCGTGTCGCGATCTTCGGGGCAGGCGGTCGCGGGCTCGGGCAGCTTGTCGCTGAAATAGCCGCCATCCACCAGAGGAAGGTGGCCAAAGTTGCGATCGAGCATGCGTCCGTTGATGGGTCCGAACCAAGCGTCGTTGCCCGGGAGTTTGCGCCGGATAATGTCGATGCCCTGCGCGGCGTGGGCCTGCACCCAGTTCGGGCCGCCGTTGGCGAGCGCGTTAAGGTCAGGCCAGTTGCTGTAGTTGGAGGTGAAGCCCGCCTGATATTTCCAAGTGAACCCGCAGAGCGAGCCCTTCCAGTCGGTGTTGTAGTTGGATAGCCCGACAGCGAACTGGCGCATGTTGCTCTCGCAGACGGCAACCTTCGCGGCCTTGCGTGCCTTGCCAAGCGCGGGCAGGAGAAGAGAGACCAGCAGCGCGATGATCGCGATGACCACGAGCAACTCGATGAGCGTGAATGCGCGAATCCGACGCACTGTGAGCGCGAGCATGAGCGATCCTCCGTCTGCGAATGTGCGAACCGCGAAGTGAGCCATCGACCGAGAACCGGCCGAAGAGGGCCGAGAACAGCATTGATCGGTAGAGTGTGACAGGTTTCCGCGAAGTTGGCAAGTGCGGTGGCCAGAATACGGTACGGAATCTGTACGAACAATACCCTATTTAGGGTACAAGGGTGATGATCGGGACCATGAAATCCATGCGCTCCCGCTTCCGGATGACAGAAACAGTGATGGATTCGCCTGCGGTGTAGAGGTCTTGCTGGCGGGTGCAGGAGAGTTCGCGGAGGCGGCGGCCGCCGAGGCGGATGACGGAATCGCCAGGGAGGATGCCGACGGCCTCTGCGGGGAGGCCGGCGAAGACGTGGCCGACGGACCATCCGCCGCCGGTGAAGTCAAAGCCGATGCCGATGCCGCGGACGGGGCTGGATTGCACGATGCGCTCGGCGGGGCCGGTGAGGGAGACGCGGCGGTGGCCCATGTCGAGGACGACGACGAAGGGTTTGAGGGCTTCGGCACCGATGAGGTCGGAGGCATCGGAGCTTTCGACGACGGGGTGCTTGAAAGTGATATCGCCGAGGGTGATGTCGCCGTCGAGCCGCGCGGCGCGAAGGGTGTAGGTGCCGCCGATGGCGACGCCGGAGGCGATGTTGGCGGGCGGGCTCGCGAAGGACTGGCGGTCAAAGTCGCGGACGGAGAACGCGCCGGCCTTGCCGGTATCGATGAGGAAGCGGCGGCGCTTATCGGCGAGTTTGACATCGACGATGGGTTTGTCGCTTTCGGTGAGCGCGAGGACGCGTTCGCCGTCGGGGGCGGGAAGCTGGCCGCGGGAGACGCGGATGGCGGAGCCGGGATAGTCGATGGCGAGGAGGACATCCTTGAAAGCGGGCGCGCCGAGGATGCCGTCCACATTGGAGCCGAGATTGGCTTGGATGCGGGAGAGGTCCAGGGTGATGGCCTCGAAGCCGCGGAGCTCGACGGAGCCGATCTTGAGGGAGCGGACATCCAGGACGCGATCGACGTTTTGACGCTGGCCCTGCGAGCCCTCAGCGTACATATTGGCGGGGCGGGTGTCGGCACTGAGGAGGTTGGCGATGCGCGGGGTGACGACGGTCTGGGATGCGCCGGTGTCGAGGATCATGGTAAAGGGGCCGCGGCCGTTGATGGTGGCGTCTATGAGGAAGTAGTTGGCGCAGCGGCGCGAGGGGATGGTGACGCCGTCGCGCCCTGCGGCATCGAGGATGGCGGTGTCTGGCGTGGCGCGGGGATTGCCTGAGCAGCCCTGGAGGAGGGTGATGGTGAGGAGCAGGGGAAGGAGCGAGTGGAGGAGATTGCGCATGAGGGATGGGTGTACCGAGTGGCGGGGCACTGGGTGCGTGGATGATATCGGGTGGTGGGGGCATCAGAGCCGAGGTGCGTGAGCCGCCGGAGTATTGGTTTCGTGCCACGGGTTCTCGTGCCACGGATTCGTCCGCCGCGGCGGACAACCCGTGCGGGGGCGTGTGAATGCAACAGATGTCGGGCACGTCCTTCGCGATCGCACGGGTTGCCGCCCAAAGCGGCGGC
>JAYVRG010000100.1:0-45520 GCA_043776515.1 Phycisphaerales bacterium | reverse complement strand
CGGTGCGTGTCTGCTGCTCTCGAGCCAGTCGCTCGCGGGCATCCGGGTTGAGATCGACAGTCACATCGTTGAGCGTAACGGCGCACCCGTTGTGCTCTCCAGCGGCCAGGCCATCCGCATCCAGATGAACGGTGATTTCGGAAGCAACGCCCTGATCGATGCCGCACTCATTCTGCCGGGCGACACCCCGCTCGGTTCGCTCGCGACCATGCAGTTCTCGCACTCGATCCGGATCTTTGACGACAGCGTGACCTTTGTCGTCGACGATCCGATTACCGGCGATGGGCATTTTACAAACCCAAGCTCCAACGTCGGCAAAGTCATCGTCGAGGGTTCAGCGGCGGGTGGCACGGTTCACGCCTCATCGGCGCGAATCGGCGTGGGCAGCTCATTCCCCGTGAAATCAAACAACATGCAGTACGCCCCGCGCCACACCGGATACGCCACATCCACGCGATACCCCACGAACTCATCCGCGTCCCACCCCACACTGTCGAACATCTCCCGCGCCACCTCGCCGTGCCGCGGATAGGCGTCGCTCCCCGCGTTGCTCAGCCCGGTGCCCAGCAGTTGCAGGCGCGGCCCGCCCGGCAAGCGCGTGCTCCAGCGCGCCAGCAACGCGCTCCCCGCCCACGGCGACGCCAAGTGTACTTCCATCAGCGGGATGCACCGGCGCGCGATGTCCTTGTGCAGGTACACATCCATGATGAACCGGCGCGTCGGGAAGTTCATGATCGTGCAGACTTCCCCTATGGGAGGATGCTGCGAGGCCGGGTGCTTGTCCACGCCAGCGCGCCGATCCGCCACGAAGATGTCCGACGGCTCGCCCCGGGCCGCGGCCTCATCAATCGCGTGGATCACGCGGCTCTCCGTCGCCCGCGATGTCACCCGCGGCAGCGGCTCGGTGCAAAACTTCGTCATCAGAAAGCCCGGTGTGTTGCCCACCTTCTGGCTCGCATCGAGCGTCTGAAACGCCGGGCCTGCCTGCTCCACGAGGTTCTCCGGCGTGCCGCTATATACTTCCAGCGGCACCGCCACCGGGCGCGAAACATGCCCCACATGCCCCGTCATGCGGATGTTCTCGGTGTGCATCGGATCGCCGGGCACGGGCCGGATGATCCGCATCGTCAGGCGCGTCTCGCTCCAGCGTCCCACTACATCCACCGCCGCTCGAAACAAGGCGCGGCGCGCCGAGACATCATCGGGCATCGCTGGTGTTTGTGCCCCGTTGATCTCTCGATCCAGCTCCAGCCGCTCGCGCAGTTTGCGTTGGCTCCCGGCAAGGTTGTCGATGAGCTGCTCGAAGCGATCCACCGCCGCGCGCCCGCCCGCGATCGCCTGCTCCGGCTCCATCCCCGGGAACCGCTTCGCCAGCGCATCCAAAAACTGCCGCAGGCCCATCACGCCGGGAAGTTGTACGAGTAGTTGCGCATCGGCGTCGCCGCGCGCCGTCGCCGCGACGATGCGCTGGCAAGTGTTGCGATCAATCTCCAGAGCCCGCGCCATCGCGCTCGCGCCGCGCTCGCTCTCGGGCAGCAGCTCAAGCAGCCCGCGCAGCTCCAGCCGCAGCCGGCGCGCCACCTCGTCGGCCATGCCGCGCTCCCCCGCCGCCAGCGGCCGCGCCACCACGTCGGCACCTTCGGTGACATGCACCTGCACCGTTCGAGCCGTCAAACTTTCTGACTTGCTGTTCATTCGGGGTCTGTTGTGTCTGCCACTGCGGCGGCATGGTACCAGATTATTCCAGATTCAGCATACTCGACAATTGTTCTCAGAGCAAGCATTTTTGCTCTCGATCAGAACCATCCAAAGACCAAAATTTGACCTGAGAGCATAAAATGTGCATCTCAGAGCATAATTGAGCGTATACTCTTGTAGGTGCCGCAGCGGCCCCGCTGTACGCTTGCTCCGACTTGGGAGGCGCCATGACCCGTTCCTCATCTCGCGCATTCACGCTCATCGAGCTGCTGGTGGTCATTGCGATCATCGCGCTCTTGGTCGGCATTCTTCTCCCCGCACTTGGCAAGGCGCGGCTGGCGGCGCAGATGGTCAAGAGTCTCGCCAACCTGCGCTCCATGGTGCAGATGCAGGCGACCTATGCCGCCGAGAGCAAGGACTCGCTCGTCAATCCATTCGACGGCTCCAACCAAGGCAGCACCGGCGCGTACTGGTTTGACGTGCGCGTTCCCGGCAAAGACGATACCTCTGTCTGGTCCTTCAAGGGTCAGTACAACCCGAGTCACGTCACCGAGATGCTCTCGATGCGGGCGGGAAGTCTGCTCTCGCTCAACCACGACGCGGGTTTGCAGACCACAGTGCAGATCGCCCCGATGGACGCCGCGCTGGTTCAACGCAATCAGCAGTTCAACTCCAGCATCAATAGTAACGGCGGCCCACTCGTTTCCGCTGGCAACGATTACAGCACGGTTCTGTACGACGGCTCGTACTGGTTTTCGCCCACGCTCTGGCTCAGTCCCTCGCTGTACCGCAACGCCACCTTCCCCGGCATCAACGATGGTGATGTGCGCTTCTGGCGGCGCAACCGCGTGGATGATGTTGTCTCGCCCGCAGCCAAGGTCACGGTCTGGGAGCGATTTGATTTCGCCAAGAAGACCCGCGCCGCGGGTCCGGCTTCCAACCCCACCTCGCGCCGCGCCAGCGGCAACCCGAACTGGAACAACCCGGATGCCGACGCCCGCTTCGGCACCGCCGATGGCAGCGTGGACTCCGTCAAGATGTCCAAGCTCTACGCCCTCAAGGCCGACCCCAACACCCAGGACACCTTCACACCCTCAGGGAACTGGGACATCTCCGCCGCCATCCTGCATACCTGGTCCATGGACAACGACGGTCTGCAAAACGGCGACCCGAGTTCCACCTCCGGCCCCGGCGGCCCATACCCGGCCTTCTTCTGGGCCACCCGCAAGGGTGTTCAGGGCCGGGATATCAACCGTTGAGCCACTTTGCCCCCCCGTTTCCTGCCCCAGATTCAAGTCTTAGAACTTTCCGACCTGTTCTCAGAGCGATTCCTTGCCTTTCCCCTGAACTGAATGTAGTTTTCCAGTGTGTGAGCATGGCCACCCGCCCGCTCACAGAGTGAATCGAACATCGACTGGCGCGAGCCGGTTCAAAAACTGCTGGCGAAAGCCGGCGAAGAGGAGATTGAGAGATGCGTTTGCAATCACGTTGCGCGTTGGTAGCCGCGGCGGCCGGAACGGCCCTGCCCCTGCTGCTCGCCGGATCGGTCTTCGGACAGATCACCACCAATGTCATCACCGTACGAAACAACCTCGCCGGTCCGGTTCCCGCGTCCGGCACGGCCAACGGCCCCGTCCCCGGTCTGCCCGCCGCGCAGCAGAACCTGGCGAACTCCGCCGGTGTGGTCATCAGTTGGAACAACCCGGCGTTCGGCAGCTCCGGGCTTTCCAGCGCGCCGGTGATCGACGGCTTCGGCAATGTCGCGTTCTTCGGCCAGATTGCCTCGACAGCCGTTACCGATCCGGACACCCTCGCGCTCACGCAGATCATCAACACCAGCAACCAGAACTGCATCTTCTGGAGCAGCGCGGCTGGCAACTGGGCACCCGCCAGCGTGCAGATCGCGCTGCGCGATGGCTCCGCAAGCTCGCCCGCAACTTCGACCGCGACTGGCAGCACCGTCGCGCTGCGCGGCGGCCCCACGCCCAGCAACCCGAATAGCTGGGTGCTCAACAGCACCACCGGCGGCAACGGCATCGGCGCCGGTCGGTTGAACATGGCCCCCAACGGGCGCATGTACGTCGGCGCCAGCATGAACGGCTCTGGCGCGACCTCCACCACCAACAGCGCGGCGTTCACCGGCGTTCCCGTCGTCAGCGGCGCGCCCGCCGGCCCCGCCATCAGCCAGATGATGGTCCAGGGCCAGTCCGCACCCGGCACCACGCTCGCCAATCTCAACACCGCCGCGGGCGGCCTGAACGGCTTCAATCAGGTGAATCCCAGCGGGCAAATGGCCTTCCAGTCCACGCTGGTTTCCGCGGGCGCGGGCACGGATGTCCTCACCACCGGCACTACGCAGAACAACAGTGCTCTGTTTGTCATGGGCCCCGGTGGCGGCTCGCTGGTCGCTCGTCAGAACGACCAGCCAGGTTTCCTGGGCGGCGCGGCGTTCGGCGCGCTCTCTTCCAACCCCAGCAACGACCACATCAACGCCAGCGGCAATCTCGCCTTCACCACCACACTCTCCACCACGCAGGGCACGACTCCGGCCACCGCCACCAACAACAGCGCGCTGCTGGCATACACCGGTGGCTCGCTCAACCTCATCGGTCGCTCCGGCAGCGCGGTTCCCGTTTCCGTCAACGGCAACACCGAAAACTACCTCACCAGCAATCAGGCCTTCACGCTCAGCGGCACCAACAACAGCTCCGGCGAATCCTGGAACAACAACTCGCGGCTCGCCTATACCGGCAAGTTCGCACCCAGCGCGAGCATCACTGTCAACGTCAACGACCAGGCGCTCATGGCTTGGCAGGGCGGCAGCACTTCCCTGCTCTACCAGACCGGCGTCTCCAGCGTGCCCGGTGTTTCCGGCGCATCCACCTTCAGTGCCGTCGGCGGCTCCAACGTCTCGCAGAACAATCTGAACCATCTCGCGTTCGCCGGCACTATGAACATCGGCGGCAGCATCACCAGCGCCAACAACCAGGGGCTCTGGTTCCTCTCCAATCCTTCCAGCCCCGCGGGCGCGGCCCTCGTCGCCCGGAGCGGCACCGTCGCCCCCGGCTCTGGCGGCGCACTCTTCACCTCCAACTTCAACGGCCTCATCATGAACGGCAACGACACAATCATTTTCCAGGACACGCTCAGCAACGGCATCGCCGGTATCTTCGCCTGGAACCCCGCATACGGCGTGGTCAACCTGCTCTTCGTCGGCGATAGGAACATTCTCGGCAACAACTACCCCGTCTCCTCCATCAGCTACCTCCTCACCGGCAACGGCAGTGGTGGGGTCGCTTCCTTCAATGACAACGACCAGCTCGCTCTGGGCATTGGTTCGAGCACGGCCGCGGGTGGCATCTCGGCCAACTTCGCCATCGTCGTCATGCACGTTCCCGCCCCCGGCGCGGCGGCCCTCGGCTTCATCGGCCTCGCCGCCATGGCCCATCGCCGCCGGCGTTGATCGCTGGTCGGGCGACTCGATCCGTCGAGACACCCCCTTCCGGCCAATCGGTCGGAAGGGGTTTTTCATACCCGGGTTCGGGATCACCCCCGATTCCTCCGTCACACCGCTTCAGTGCGGAACCGTCGCGGCCGATCGTCCGTATTTGCTTGAAACCTGCTCTCAGAGCATAATCATTCGTCCTGAGATGAACCGATTGCGTCACCAATAGCACGTATAGATAGTTTTACCGCCTCGCCGGGGTCGCCCGCCGCCTGCGCCATCCATGATTGTTGGAGTATCGCCATGAAGAACCGTTTGTTGAGTGTGTGTGCCGGAATTATCGCCGCCGCGGCGTGCGTCGGCACCAGTGTGGCGCAGTGGGGGACGAGTTCCACCAACTCCCTCATCGTCGGCGACGCCACCAGCGATGGCCCGATGATCGTGCCGCACCCGGATGGCGGTTGCTACATCGCCTGGCAAGGCCCTGTAGGTGGGCAATACAACACGATCCACTTGCAGCGCCTCAGTGCGGCGGGTGTGGAGATGTGGGCGCACAACGGTGTCATCGCCGTTGCCGGCAACGACTCCGCGACATTCGTCGGTGACTTTGATCTGGCCATTGCCTCCGATGGCAACGCAATCATCGCCAACTCCATCAACTTTTCGGATGTGAACAACTCGACGGTGCATCAGTCCAACGTGCAGAAGTTCTCCGCTACCAATGGCGCGAAGATGTGGGGGACGGGCGGCGCGGATATCGCGGTGACGACGGGCGCGCTGGCCTCGCGCCCCGTGCATGTCTGTTCCTCGCCCGATGGAGGGTGCGTTGTTGGGTACACACTCAAACTCGTGAACAACAACGGCGTCTGCCGCTTCATGCGGATCGGCCCGACCGGCGCGCCGGCGTGGACCGCGCCGCTGCCGCAGGTGATCGAGAACGCGGGCAATGTCTCCATCTCGCTCGTGCAACTCCAACAGGTCGCCGCCGATGGTTCGTTCGTCGCGCTCTGGGGCTCGGGCGTGAACACCAGCACCGTGGGGCTGCACACCACCAAGTTCACCGGCTCCGGCGGGCTTGCGCCCGGTTGGGGCACCAGCACCAGCACGGCCAACTTTATGACCGTGAGCGGGCCGCTGGTGATTGATGTCCACGGCATGACCGGCTTCAACTTCTACAACTCGCGCGTCATTCCCGACGGCGGCGGCGGGGCGATCTACGGCTGGAGCTCGTTCGCCAGCAGCGGCTTCGCATCGCCCACCGAGGCGCTGGTGCAGCATCTTCTCACGAACGGCGCGTACAAGTTCGGCTCCTGCTGCGACTCGGGCAATGTCTGCGTGGTCAGCACCGCCGCCAACTGCCCATCCGGCAACACCTTCACGCCCGGCGGGCGCAACCTGGAAGCAACCGATCACGACATCGTGGACCTGGCGCAGGGGCGCTGGTCGGCCCATGTTTCCTACAACCAAGCCGACGGCACCTACTTCCTCGGCGCTGGCCAGGGGCTCAACTCCAATGGTGTTGTGCGCAGCGGGCTGGTGCAGAAGTTCAGTCCCTCCGGCGCGCGGCTCTTCGGCCCCGGCGGGTTCACCGTCATGCCGCAATCCTCGAACACGCAGGTGACAGTCGATCGCATCGTCTGCACGCCCACCAACGATGGCGGCGTGGTGGTTGTCGGCAACGTGGTCCGCGGCAACACCACGACTTTCCGCGTCGTCTTCAGCTCCAAGGTCAAGATCGATACCTTCGGTGATCCCAACTTCGTCTGGAACAAGCTGCTGAACTCCGACGCCACTACCGACAAGGGGCGCAACGGCATATGTCTGGCCGCCGGTTCGGACAATCCGCTGTACACCTTCGTCTGGGGCAATCGCGTCGCGGCCGCCAAGATCACATCCTCCAATGGCGCGCCCGGCGTGGACGCCGTGCCGCTGACGATCGACGTGGATGTTCCTTCCTCCGTGAACGCCTGCGAGGGGGACACCGTCACGCTCTCCATCGCCGTCTCCGGCACGCCGCCGATCTCGTATCGCTGGCAGCGCCACTATGCCTTCAACGTGAACGGCAATCCGGACGCGTACTGGGGCTTGAACGATGGCGACAGCTCCTTCAACTGCACCATTCCCAGCGACGGAACCACGTACAGCGGCACCGCCACCAACACACTCACGATCCACAACGTCCACGCGAACTTCCCGAGCGCGAGCTGCCCGAACTCGGATCCAACGCTGAACAAGTACCGCTGCTATGTCTTCAATGCCGGTGATTCCACCGCGTATTCCAGCGAAGCGCAGATCATCATCTCCGGCGGCGCGTGCTGCGCCACCGGCGGCGGTGCGTGTACGTTCACCTGTAACGCAAGCGGCTGCACCGGCGTCTTCCAGGGCGTAGGCACCACTTGCTCGCCCGCCAACCCCTGTGGCGGCGCGTGCTGCATCGGCGGCGTCTGCTCCGCCACCTTCAGCGCGGCCCAGTGCTCCGGCACCTACATGGGCGACGGCATGACCTGCGCTCCCTCACCCTGCATCGGCTCCTGCTGCGAGAACATCAGCGGCAACTGCTCGGCGACTACCGCCGCGCAGTGCCTCAGCGGCAGTGTGTTTAGCGCCGCCGGTTCGTGTCAGCCCAATGCGTGCGCCCAACCCGGCGCGTGTTGCAACACCATCAGCGGTGCCTGCACGATCATCGCGCAGCCCGGCTGCATCTCCGGCGGCCAGCAGTTCCAGGGTGCGAGTAGCGTCTGCACGCCCAGCCCGTGCCCGCCGCTGGGCGCGTGTTGCAGCACCATCGACGCGAACTACTGCGTGATGCTCACGCAGACCACCTGCACCGGCGTCTCGACGCGCAACTGGCGCGGCGCAAGCAGCACCTGCACTCCCAGCCCGTGCGCGCAGCCCGCGGGCGTTTGCTGCCGCGGCTCCACATGCACCACGACGCTCGCCTCCGCCGCGTCGTGCAGCAGCTCGCTCACCGCGGGCGCGACCGCGGGCGCGTCGTTCATCTCCGCCGGCGCGTGCAACACCGGCTCCAGCGCTATGCCTTGCTGCTACGCCGACTACAACAAAGTGAACGGCGTCTCCGTGCAGGACATCTTCGACTACCTCAACGACTGGTTCGCGGGTCGCCCATACGCGAACACCGGTAGCAACGGCACCGGCACTCTGACCGTGCAGAACATCTTCGACTTCCTGAACGCCTGGTTTGCCGGCTGCTGAATGTGGCCCGCCGCGGCGGGCTCGGGCGGCCGCCGCCCGAATCTTCGCTCTCCCATCGTCCCACACGAAAACGCCCGAACGCCTCGTGCGCTCGGGCGTTTTTCGCTTTGATTGCATTCACCGCGCCCGCCAACTCGCGCGTGTGCGCCGTCGGTGCTGCGAAACCAGCACCACGATTCCGGCTAGCCCCGTCGTTGCCGGGGCGGGCAGCGTGAGCACGAAGTCCACCGACATCATCTGGCTCGCATTTAGCGGCGAGAGTCCGACAAACTCGTACCGCGCCTCCGCGGTGAGCGTGTACTGCCCCCCCGCAAGCACGCCGCTGAACGCGAGCGGCCCCGACGTGACGGGAATCGCGTATCCCCGATCGAAGATTGTTCCCCCAGGCCCCGTGAGCAGCACCCGACCGGAAAACGATGGCCCCGCCACGCCGTTGTAGTTGGTTGCCCAGAGGCCGCTCAGATCAACAGGTGTTGATTCAGTCAAAGTGAAGGTAGCGGAGAGCGTCGAGGTCGCGCCTCCCTCGAATCCCGACAGACCATCCCATGCCTTCGCGAGCAGATGCGCTTGCATCGAGGTTGGCCCCAGTGTCGAGTCCTGCACGCCCCATCCGCCGCCACCGCTGAGCGTCACCACGGTTGCCGGGTTTGCGTTCGGATTATCCAGACTCGGATCGCGAGCAAACACTGCTGCTTGCCATGGTCCCTGAGTGCTGTTGCCAATGCCCAACATCGGAACGGTCGTTGTTCGTGCCGTGACGGAGCGCGAGATGGAGTCGTACACCACCGCACCCTTCGCGGCCACGCCAACCAGCGAGCACGACACGACCACGCCCGCGACGGTTCTTTGTGCTATCGACATGGAAACCTCGTTGAGAGAGAGCCAAACGAGCGATCCGATCACCGCTGCCAGTCTACCCGCGCTGCCGCAGGCGACACATGAAAACCAACTCAAAAAATCAGAACCGGGGCGTCGGCCCTTTGTGGCATGGACCCTTCCCGTGGCACGGGCTTACCAGCCCGTGTTCGGGCGGCCGCCGCCCGAATCTTCGCTCTCCCATCGTCCCACACGAAAACGCCCGAACGCCCCATGCGCTCGGGCGTTTTTCGCTTTGATTCCAATAAGGGCGTAAGCACACGGTGTTCAACCAGCGACATGTGCCGTGCGGCGTTGCACGCCTGTGCTGCACACCGGCGGCTCACGTCGCTCGGCTCTGATCGCTCACCCAATCCGCCTCGTCACGCTCACCGCCGGGCACATGAATGCCACATCCTCGCGGGCCACCATGCGCTCCCCATACATCTGATTCAGCGCGACCAATCGAATCATCGCGCCCTCCTTCTCGCCTTCGCTCTCCAGCAGCACGCGCTTGAAAGTTGTCTCGCTGTCGCGCTCCAGCCGGACGAAGCAGTCCATGCCGCTCTTCACAACGCGATTGGGCGAGAAAACCACGATGTCTCCTTCTCGATACAGCGGCTCCATTGAGTCGCCGACCACGCGGGCCGCGAATGCGTCCGGGTCGTCCACATCCGGACTCAGCACATACTCATCAGCGACCCGCGCCGGATATCCGAGATCGGTGAACTCGCGCGGATATCCCGCGGCGACCGAGTTGATCAGCGGCACCTGGATCGGCAGCAGCCGCGCGCGACGCTCGATGATGTTCGGCGCGTTGGATGTAGTGGGGGAGTGGGGGAGGTCGGATGCGGACTCATTGAGAGAGCGAGGCGCGTCCGGCGCGCGATCTTCGACTTCCACATTCTCCGCGCCACATCCTTCCAATCTTGACACCAGCGCCCGCAACCGCCCGCGCTTGAAGGTCTCATCCAGCGACCCCTCGCTCAGCAGCGCGCGAAGCTGCGCCGCCGCGGCGTGTTGCTGCGCCTGAATCCCGTGTACCTCGCGGCGCACGCCCGGCGGCGTCGCCAACCACTGGGCCGCCCGCGTCAGCCCGCCCGGCTGCAGCGCGAGTGCCGCCTCCAGCCGCACCAGCAGGTCCATCCCGACGCTTCCGCCCTCCTCCGTTCCAGTGCCGCGCGTGCCGGTTTCAATCATGCATAAATAGGATCGCGCACAGCCCACACGCTGCGCCACCTGTTGCAGGGAGAGCCCGAGGGCTTTTCGCCGCGCGTGGATCAGGCCGCCCAGGGTGGCCCGCCGCTCCGCGCCGGGGTCTTGTGCATTATCCCTACATGCTCCACCATCGTAAGTCACTGCCCCATCAGCACTTGAACGCTCAATCGCCACCCGGCACCTCGCATCTTCACGCCCCGATTCGGGGGATGAACTTCCTGTGGACAACTCGACAACTCAGACAATTTCGCATTGATGCTCTTGCAAACGTACTCCGAACAAGTATACTCGGCATGTGTTCACAAGCCAGTGAACTTTTCACTTTGGGGGGTATTTTCCATGTCACACGCATTCCGCAGCCAGACGCCATCGCCTCGTTCGGCCATCCTATCAAAGACCGAAACGCCGTGTCAAGAGCAATCTTCGATGCTGCGGCTCGCCCGTGCTGAGGATGCCCCTGATGCCCCTGATGTCGCGGTTCCGCGTGCCGCCCATGCACCGATTCCGACGCGCCGCTATCGCTTCACCGATCGCGTCCGCACGCAGCGGGGCGCGCGTCTGTGCATCCTCGCCGCCGAACTCCCGCCCGATGAACGCGCCCTCGTCCTCTCTCGATACGCCGACGGTCGCAGCTCCGGTCAGATCGCCGCGCTCGCGGGATGCTCGCGCTTCCTCATCGAGCGCAAGCTGCGCCGTCTGACAACGCGCCTCTCTCGCCCCGAATACATCTTCCTCGCGCCGCGGCTCATCCAACTCGACCCGGCGCAGCGTTCCATCGCCCGCGCGTGTTTCATTGAGGGGCGATCCATTCGCGCCGCGGCGATCCACCTGAACATCTCGCAGCACGCGCTCCGCGAGAGCCGGGCAGTGTTGCTCGCGTTGGTGCGTGGTATGGCTTCTCCGGGTACCCCGCCGGTCCCCGGCTGTTTGGCATCGGGCATGTCGCCGAAATCATGTGGACTTGCGGACATGCGCAAGAAGAACCCGCCGGGGACCGGCGGGGTACCCAGCGCATCCTGACGTAAGACACGACTGATACCAAAGGGGGGTTTCCATGTCATCACTCCGCTCAGAGTGCGCCCTGCGCTCGCTCGGCCTGTTTGGGCTGACGACCGACGACGCCGCACAACACGATCACGATCTCGCAACTCGTACCGGCGCGCACGCCGCGAGCATTCATCGCTCACTGCGTCCCAGCCAGCTCGCGCTCATCACCGGCCCCAGCGCGGCGGGCAAGTCCTCCATCCTCCGCGCCCTCGCGCACTATCCATCATCTGTATCAAAAATGCGATCGCAGAACGAAGATGCGCACACCACCGTCATTGACTCGCTCGCCCCTACACCCACCGATCTCCCCGCCGCCCTCCGCGCCCTCAGCGCGGCGGGCCTCGCCGACGCCTTCCTCCCATCGCGCCCCATCGCAAACCTCTCCGAAGGCGAACGCGCGCGGCTCACGATCGCGCGGGCCATTCTCGCCGCTGAGCACCTGCTCGCCAAAGACGCATCACCCACCATCCTTCTCGATGACTTCGCGGACAATCTCGACGATGCCACCGCGGCATCCGTCGCGTTCACGCTCCGGCGCTGGCTCACGCACCACCCGCGTGCCCGGATCGTCATAGCGACGCTTCGTCAGAGCATTGGTACGCATCTGCGTCCGGATCTGATTCTTGATCTTGCTCTTGGTGCCCCGGTTTTGGGTAGCCCGGTTCTCCGAACCGGGTCTTGGCTGAGCACCCCGAATCACCAAGCCGGAAATCCTCACTCCTGCTCGCCTCAACTCACCATCACCACCGGAACTCTCGCCGACTACGACGTACTCGCCCATCACCACTATCGCGCCGGTCGCCCCGCGACTATCGCGGCCATTCTCGTCGCGCGGTTCGTACGAGATCAAGAAGAAACCCGGTTCGGAGACCCGGGGTACCCAAGCATCCGGTTCGGAGAACCGGGGTACCCAGAACCGGGCCACCCAGATCAGCCCGCCGCCGTCCTCACAGTCTCCATGCCCACCCTCAATGGCGCATGGCGCCCGCGCGCATGGCCCGACCTCGCCTCATCGCGCGGCGACAAGCGCTCCGCTGCCCGCGAACTGAATCGAACCCTGCGTTGTATTTCTCGCATAATCGTTCATCCGCACCACCGCGCCCGTGGCCTCGGCTCGCACCTCATTCGCCACTATCTCGCCGATCCGCTCACGGCGCGCACCGAAGCGATCAGCGCGATGGGCGCGATCTCGCCGCTCTTCACCCGCGCCGGCATGACGGAGTGGACGCTTCCGCCCGCTGCTCGCGATCTCAAACTCATCGACGCCCTCAGTGCGGCCGACCTGCGCCCCTGGATGCTCGCCGACATCGACCTCGCGCTGGATCACATCGCCCGCTTCCCGCACCTGGACCGCGCCCTCCGCGTCTGGGCCACCGCCCACGGCCCCACGCGCCCGCTCGCGCACGCGCCGCCACGAGACCTCATCCGCGCCGCCGCCAAACACATCATCTCGCCACGCCACGCCTACACGCACGGATAAATCAGAGCCGACGGGCGTAAGCCCCCGGTCCGCGCCTTTTCTCTTCTCTTCTTCTCTCCTTCTCCACCCGCACCCCCTCACACAAGGAGCCCCAACCCGTCCATCACACCCACCAATCACCATCATCTTCAAGGGGGGAACCATGAAGCAGTCCAAGAACACCAGCACGAGCAAGAAGCCCGACACAAACAGTGCCGACACCAAGAAGTCACACAGCAAGAAGACCAACCGCAACAAGGCCGCGGCCAAGAAACCCGCCAACAAGAAGCGTGCAGGCAAAGGCCGCACCAAGTCTCCGGTCTCCAAATCGCCCAACAAAGTGCGCAGCACTCCGACCGCCAAAGCACAATCCGCTGCGCCCAGAGCGCGCGCAACCTCTACTTCTACCGTGCCCGCCGCCAACTTCCCGTCCGATGTCCCCCTTACTCCCGACGCCCTGCACACCTGGATCGCCACCCACCTCGGCGTCCGCATCGCCCGCACTTCACTCATTGAACATCACGCAGCACCCTTCGACTACCTCGTTCACACCTTCTTCGAGGGCAATGTGCCCCAAGACGTGGCACGGGCTTACCAGCCCGTGTTTCGGGCGCCTCGCCCGAAGTCACCGCCAGAAAACAAACCCGCCGCGCTCATCACTGACTCTCAGTCCACAAACCCCCTGCCTCCCTCCTCTTCTTCATCCTCTTCCAAATCCAAATCCTCTTCTCTCCCTTCCTCCCCCGATTGCACCGTCTGGGCCAATCGTGGCGGCGGCAAAACCTTCCTCGCCGCCATCGCCACGCTCCTCGATCTTCTCTTCAAGCGCGCCTGCCAGGTCCGCATTCTCGCCGGTTCCATCGAGCAGGGCCGGCGCATGCACGACCACCTCCGCTCTTTCCTCGAGCGCGATGAGCTTGGCCACATCACGTATCGCATCACCGCGCGGCGCATCTCCATTCCCGCGATGAAGTCCGCCGTCGAGATTCTCGCTGCCAGCCAGGCCTCTGTCCGCGGCACGCGCGTGCAGAAGCTCCGCTGCGACGAGGTCGATCTCTTCGATCACGAACTGTGGTCCGCCGCGCAGCTTGTGACGCGCTCGCTCCCAAACGTCCCCGGCCCCTGGGGCACCACCATCCGCGGCTCCGTCGAGGCGCTCTCGACCATGCACAAGCCGTTCGGGCTGATGTGGAAACTCGTCGGCGATCCCAACGTGGCACGGGCGTCCCGCCCGTGCTCCGATCTTCTCGTCACAGTCACAACCGAGAGTGCCGTGGTGGAGCCGCCCTGTGCTCCGCCACCCAATGCCATCGATGCCGCTTCACTTTCATCCCCACCTTCCCTCCGCGATCCCCGCGCCCTCCGCGGTGAATCTTCTTCTTCAACTCCTCGCACCCTCTTCCGCTGGGGCCTGCTCGATGTCCTCGAACACTGCCCACCCGAGCGCGACTGTTCCATCTGCCCGCTGGAACCCGAGTGCCAGGGCCGCGCCAAGTTCACGCCCCTCACCTGCGAGGGCCACATCACCATTGATGACGCCGTGAACATGAAGTTCCGCGTCGGGCGCGAGACGTGGGAATCCGAGATGCTCTGCCTCCGCCCCTCGCGTTCCAGCGCGGTGTATCCGGAGTTCGACCCACGCATCCATGTTCGGCGGTGGCACGGGCTTACCAGCCCGTGCGAAATCAGTTCCTCATCCTCATTCTCCTTCATGATCGCCGGTTTCGACTTCGGCTACCGCTCCGAAGCCGTCATCCTTCTCGCCGGTGTCACGCGCACCGGCCGCGTCCACATCATCCGCGAGCACTGCAAGCGCGAGCAGATTCTCGATCAGCAGATCGACGCCCTCGACCGCTGGCGCGAGGAACGGCTCTTTCGTTTCCGCAACCAGCCCGGCCACGAACCGCCCCTCGAGTTCGTCGGCACCGACCCCGCTGGCAACGCTAAAGACCCACACACCGGCAAAACCAGCGCGCAACTCCTCACCGCCCGCGGCTACCAAGTCCGCAATCGCGCCAGCGAAATCTACCCGGGCCTGAACCTCGTCCGCGATCTGCTCAATCCCGCCTGGATGCCCAGGGTGGCCCGCCGCTCCGCGCCGGTTTCTTCTGTTTCTTCTTTCTCTTCTTCCCTTCTCACCAACTCCCCTGCCACCTCTTCTCTCTCCCCACGCTCCGCATGGGGTCCCTCCCTCTTCCGCGGCGACCAATACGACCCATCTCTCGACTTCGCTCCGAAGCTCCTCATCGACCCCTGCTGCACCCGCCTCATCGAGTGCCTCTCGCGATACCACTTCAACGAATCCAAACCAGAATCACTCGAACCCGAGAAAGACGGCTTCGACCACGCCTGCGATGCGCTGCGCTACATGATTCTCAACCATGTGAACCCGTACAAGAGCGAAGTGAGCAACTACACGCACTGACACTGCATTCCCACCTCCCCCGCCCTGGCGGGGGAGGTGGTTCAAGCACGGTGGGGGGGCGAGAACCGGAGGGGGGTCCGTGCGCCAGTCGTAACACAGCCACAAACAGAAGGAGTCACCCATGCCATCCCACCACACCACCCGCACTCGCTCACGGTATCTCCCAAGCGTCCTTCCACCACTTCCGCACATCCTCAATCTCATACTGCTCGCCGCACTCCGGACACTTGCCGCTCTCCGGAAGCCCGCGCAGGTCGAACTTGCAGGAGAGGCAGCAGCGATAGTCGCACGCGGCGAGCATGTCGCGCGTCCGCTTGGCCCTGCCCGCATCAAACACGCGGCTTGCCACAATGCCAGCGATCAACACGATCGCTGCCACGTCCCACCAAGAGAACAAACCATTCAGCAATCGCATCACGAGCGGCCAGCCCACCAGACAAATGAGCACGACGATCAACAGCGATTGCCGTCGTCGAATGCGACTGCTCGTTCGTGCCGAGGTGGCCGTTATCTCTCCAGTTGTCCCCTTGAAGAACTCCTCCCTCCACGTCTCTCGCACCTCGTCGATCGAGAACTTCGCACCACACTCGGGGCACGCGCCGTCGACACCGATGCCGCGCAGGTCATGGAAGCAGTACAGGCAGCGCTGGCAGTCGCACTCCGCAAGTTGTTCCCGTCGCCAACGCGAGGCAAACACCCACGCCGCGATGCCACCTCCAACGACTACAAACCCGCTGATGAACAGCAGGAACGTGCCCACATCCGACCATCGCAGCATCGCCTGCGCGGCGGGCACCACCACCGCCACGGTTGTTATCCCCCCGATCACCCCCAGCCCTGTCCATCGCTCGCGACCAATACGCCGCTCGATCAGCGTGCGCCGCGCCGCTCGCGCTTGTCCGGGCTTTTCATCTTCGCCATCCATCTTCCAGCATACTCATCTGGCCACCCGCAACCGCGCGCATCTTCCACCCGTATCACTTCATGTCCAATATCTTGCACGTGCAAGGGCGAGCGTTCGGCTCCGGCGGTTCGGGATTCCATCTCTTCCCAATCGTTCTCATGCATCTCCGAACGCGCGTCGGAAAGCTCTCTTGTGTACCGCCACGCTCCGCGTGGCGCTCCCCAGGATCAGGCCTCCGACACCCGCGTTCCCCGCGCCCCGGCGCACCCACGCACGCCGACATCCCGATCGATGGCCTTCCGGCTTTGGGCCTTTGGGTGGCCCGCCGCTCCGCGGCGGTCTTCCCTCAGACTCACCCAATCCGCAAGCATCCATCACTCGCGCTCCGCGAGTTCCTGCCGTGGGCCAATCGCCCATGCGGACGCTACTCGGACACATCGTCCTCGTCGCGTTCACATGACGCACGCCCATCCATGAGCTCTCGCAGCGCACGGCGATAGGTCCGCGCCTCGCGAGCGTCGGTCGATCGCCGCGTTTGGATACCCCGGTTCTCCGAACCGGGCCGCAGTGGGTCCACCGGCACTGTGCCGGTTGCCCAATTTCGTCTCACCGTTCAACTCCCGAAAGGAGTCACGCATGTATTCCGTCCACACTTCATCGCTTCCGTCCAATCGACGGGTCTCGTCCCGGGGTCATTCCCTCGCGTTCACACTCATCGAGCTGCTGGTGGTCATCGCCATCATCGCGCTGCTGGTGGGCATTCTGCTTCCCGCGCTCGGCAAGGTCCGAGCAGCGGCCCGCGCCGTCATCGACGCCAACAACGTCAAACAGACCGTCACCGCGCTCGTCACCTTCGCGCAGTCCAGTAGCGACCAGTACCCGCTCCCCAGCACTCTCGACCCCACCAACCAGACCGTGGCCCTTATCGGCGAGGCCAAGAACACCACCGGCAACATCCTCTCCATCCTCATCGCGCAGGGCTCCATCACTCCCGAGCTGCTCATCTCTCGGAGCGAGTCCAACACCGGCGGCGTGCAGAAGTACGACGCCTACGAGTTCACCTCGCCCCTGGGCGCAGTGAACACCGCGAACGCGCTCTGGGATCCGAAGTTCAAGGGCACCCCGATCGACTCCGCCACTCCCGCCTCGCCGCTGGGCGCGGCCATCGGCAACAACTCCTACGCGCACATCGTGCCCTTCGGCAAGCGCCGCTCCATCTGGTCCTCCACCTTCAACACCACCGAGGCCGTCTTCGGAAACCGCGGCCCGATGTACGCGGCTAACGACTCCGCCGCCGCGCCGACCAGTGGCCGCTGGGCTCTCACCAATGACCAGTACGGCATGACTTCCAACACTCTCCTCATCCACGGCGGGCGCACCACCTGGGAAGGTCAGATCGGCTACAACGACAACCACGTCACCTTCGAGACCAAACCCAATCCGGACCAGATCACCTACCTCCGCACTGGTGGCGGCACCGGGCGCACCGCGCCCGACAACCTCTTCGTCAATGAGTCCGACCAGGTCAGCGGCGACGCGAGCGGGCAGGTGATGAACGGGACGAACGCCTACTTGCGCCCCATCGGCACCATCACCGCCGCAAGCAACAACACCGTCACCGTCACCCCCTGGCGCGATTGACGTGGCACGGGCGTCCCGCCCGTGTTCGTGGGTGGTCCGCCGCTCCGCGGCGGCTTCTACAGACGCACATTTTTCGACCCGCGCGCCCCCAGCGAAAGCAGGGGGCGCGTCCTCCCGAAGTAGCACGGGCTTCCAGCCCGTGTGCCTTTCGTGGCACGGGCTTCCAGCCCGTGTTTCGGGTGCCTCGCCCGAAGTTCGCATCAGTCAACACGCCGCTCGTGCAAAAGGAGCCCTCTATGTCCACCCACATGCCGTAAATCTCACTCCGCGCCGTCACGCTCATCAAGCTTCCTGTCGCGCCGCTGGTCGTCGCCTACAACGCCACGTAGCTGTCGGAAAAAGAGTTCTACCGCAGAGACGCAGAGACGCAGAGGACGCTGAGGAAGGCAAGGTTTGTGATTGAGACGAGATATGATCCCGCATTCCACCCCGTCCAAGCTTGTCCTTCTTCTCCGCGACCTCAGCGTCTCCGCGGTGATTCTTTCCGAAGAGCACGAGTGAAAGCTGCGTTGGAGTGCTGATCGCACTCGTCGCCACAACGAAAAAGCCCCGCGACACATCGCGGGGCTCGCCTGAGTTCTCAAATCTCACATCCCTCAGTCCTCCGGTACATGATCGCTGGTCGCGATTTCGCGGAAGCGATGACGGAGTTTGCCGGTGATGGGGCCTTCGCCGTCGGAGATGGCGAAGTCGCCGATGGAGTTCACCGCGATAATCTCGGCGGCGGTGCCGGTCAGGAAGACCTCATCCGCGCCGAGCACCTCGTCCAGTCGCATGAGCTTCTCGACGACCTTCACATTGCAATCCTTCGCGAGCGTTTCCATGACGAACTTGCGGGTGACGCCTTCGAGCAGGCCGGACTGGCCGCAGATGGAGGGGGGGGTGAAGAGTGTGCCGTTCTTGATGATGAAGACATTGTCGCCGGTGCATTCGGTGACGTAGCCGTCGGTGGAGAGCATGATCGCTTCGTCGCAGCCCGCGTCGATGGCCTCCATCTTGGCGAGGATGTTGTTGAGATAGTTCAGCGACTTGATGCGCGGATCAAGGCAGGCGACGGGGGTCTTGGGGCGGTTGGCGACGACGACCTTCATGCCGGTGCGATACGCCTCCTCGGGATACAGACGAATCTGGTCGGCGATGCAGATGACACCGGGCACGGGGCAACGGCGCGGGTCCAGCCCGAGGGTGCCGAAGCCGCGTGTGACGACCAGGCGGATGTAGCCCTCGCGCAAACCGTTGACGGAGATGCAGTCGCGCTGGATCTGCACCATCTCGCGCTGCGTGACGGGAATCTTCAGGGAGATCTGCTCGGCGCAGTGGTAGAGCCGATCCATGTGCGACTGGCACTTGAAGATCTTGCCGTTGTAGATACGGATGCCCTCGAACACGCCGTCGCCGTAGAGGAGCCCGTGGTCGTAGACGCTGACCATCGCGTCGCGCTTGGGGAGCATCTGACCGTTGACGTAGATGATGGGCTTATCGCCGGGGTCTTCGGTCCAATGGTTGGTGAGGGTCGCCGGTTTCGACGCGCTGCCCACCCCCCCAACCTGCTGAGCCGTCGCGCCGTTTCCGGCATGCGGGCGGTCCTTGGTGGTGGCAGTGGTGCTCATCGTCGATCCTTTCAAGAAGCGTGCGTGCCGCGGGGCTTCGTGCCGCGCGGGCCGGAACGGGCATTTCAGGCCAGTCCGAACGGGCCGATGATACGCGCGGCGCAGCCCGTATCTGATGTAGCGGAGCCGCTCAGGAAATGTTCGGCACTGGGGCGGGAACGGATGAAGCGAACCGGGTTTGTGGTGTGAATGCCGGGGTTTTGGCGGGGCTCGTCTACACCTTCCGGACTTCCGCGCCGAGGTCCTTGCTTGCGGCGGCGACGATCGTCTCCACCTGCGGTGAGACTTCCTCGTGGGTGAGAGTTCGGGCGGGGTCGCGGAAGCGCATGCGGAAGGTGATGGACTTTTTGCCGGGCCCGGCCTGTTGGCCGCGATACGCGCCGACGAAGGACCAGCTTTCCAGCAGGGGGACGCGGAGGGCGTTGACCATCGCGTCGATCTTTGCCCACGCGGTTTCCTCGCGGACGATGAGAGAGAGATCGCGGTCGATGGAGGGGTAGCCCGGGAGCGCGGTGACGACGGCGCGGGGCGGGTAGAGGGCGACGAGCGCGGCGATTTGCAGCTCGGCGGCGACCACGGGCAACTCCAGACCGTGCTCGCTTTGCACGGCCGCGTTGATGAGGCCCATGCAGCCCACGCGGGTGCCGTTGACCTTCACTTCGGCGAAGCCGGACGGGTCGTATGCGCCGATGGGGGCATCGGTCTGCGGCGTGATTTCCACGCGGGTGGCCTCGCCGCCCACGGCGCGGGCGATGGTCTCGATTGCGCCGCGCACCATGCGGATGGCGTGCTGCTTCTGCTCGATGGCTTTTACGCTCGCAGGGAAACAGCAATCGGCGAGCAGGGCGAGGTTGAAGGTTTCGACCTGCTTGCCGCGGCCGTCTCCGGCCAGCGGGTCACCCCGCTGGTACTGATTGGGTTGTTCGGCGAAGACCGCTGAGAGCTCGAAGAGCCGCAGGCCGCCACCCGCGCCGGCACCGCCGACGGAACCATCGGGAAGCACGCCGCGGTCCTGATTCGTCTTGCGGCAGCCCAACATGCTGACCAGCGCGCTGGGGCGCAGGACGGGGTCTTGCTTGCGGCGGTCGTCGCAGACCTGCATGATGGAGAGGCCGCGCGGGAGGAAGGGCTTGGCCAGCTTGGGCGGGACGAACGTGAAGGTGACGGTCTCGTAGAAGCCGAGGCCCGTGAGAACGTGGCCGATCATCTGCACGGCCTTCTCGCTGGGCTGCGGCGGGGCGGTGCGCACGGCGACCATTTCGTGCTCGGGGAGTTTGTCCAGCCCGTGCGTGCGGGCGATCTCCTCGATGAGGTCGATCTCGCGTTCAAGATCGGGGCGATGCGCGGGAATGGTGCAGGAGAGGACCATCTCGGCTGTGCCGGGCGCGGCGGGCTCGGGCTTGGTGGTGATCTCGTGGGCTTCAAGCATTTGCTGCACCACGGGCATGGGCACGGTGATGCCGAGCATGTGTGCGATGCGCGAGGGGCGGAGTTTGACGACCGGCGCGGGCTTGGGCTCGGGGCCGGCGTGGATGACGCCGGGGAGGAGCTTGCCGCCGGTGAGTTTGCAGATCAGGGTTGCGAGGCGCTTGCCCGCGGCGTCGATGGTGCGCGGATCGACGATGCGCTCGAAGCGGTAGCTGGCGTCGGTGCGCAGCCCGTAGCGGCGAGCGGCGCGGCGAACGGCGGTGGGCTCCCACGTCGCGGCTTCGAGCAGCACGCTAGTGGTGCGATCGGTGACGCCGGAATCCTGGCCACCCATGACACCCGCGAGCGAGAGCACGCGGCCTTCGCCGCCGCCCCCATCATGCTCGCCGCCATCGGCAACAACGACCTCATCGCCGCGAAGTTCGAGGGCTTTGCCATCGAGCATCACGAGCTTCTCGCCCTTGGTGGCGATGCGGACGACGAGACGGCGCTTGCCATCGGGCGCGGCGGTGAGCATGTCCAGATCGAAAACGTGCGAGGGCTGACCGTACTCCAAGGAGACGAAGTTGGTGATGTCCACCACGTTGTTGATGGAGCGCTGGCCTACGCCCTGCAGCGCTGCGGCGAGCCACTTGGGGCTGGGGCCGACGGCCGCGCCGGTGATGACGCGCGCGGTGAAGAGCGGGCACTCATCGGGAACGCGGTTGTCGATGGCGAGGGCTTGGCCGACGTCCATCGAACCGGCGGCCGCGTTGGGGTCGGTGGAGGATTGCTCGCCGTACCAGTTGAAGATCTTGCCGGGCTGTGGAAGTTTGAGAGCGCGGGTGCCCCCTGCGGCGGCGATCTCGCGTGCCACGCCGATGTGCGAGAGAACATCGCCTCGGTTGGAGGTGACCTCAACATCCAGCATGGTGTCGCCGGAGGGAAGGATGGTGGTGGACTCGATGGGAAAGCCGGCGAACGTGAGGATGCGTTCGGCCTCGGCGGCGGTGACATCGCCGGGTTCCAGATATTCATTGAGCCAGCGCAGGGAGATATGCATGGGGGGGGAGGATATGAGGGTGGGGAGGTGGAGGGAGAAGGGCACGGCACGCAGAGGTTCACGGAGGTCGCGCAGAGGTGCGCGGAGAGAAGAAAGGGCGGATGGATTCTCATCTCAACAGATTTCTCTGTGAACCTCAGCGCGACCTCCGTGGACCTCTGCGTGCGATTTGTGGAGTGCGTGATGATCACCACGCGAGGACTTGGCGCACGCTCTCGGGGTTGTTGTGCGTCAGTGGGCCGCGCCGGAGGGTGTAGAGGGGGATCTGACGCGGGCAGTTGATGCGCAGCCCTTCGATGACGCCGTCGCCCAGGCCGCGGGTGATGCAGCAGAGGGTGGAGCGGAGTTGCAGGATGCCCGAGGCGAGATGTGGCGGGAGATCGCTGGAGGTGTGCGGCGAGAGGCGCGGGTGGAGGCGAATCTGGCCCGCGTGGGTGTGGCCGGCGAGGAGGATGGGGATGTTGAGCTGCGCGGCGGGGATGAGGGTGGTGGGGTGGTGGGCGAGGGCGAGAGTGAAGGGGGAGGAAGAAGAGGAAGAAGAAGGGGGAGGATTAGGACCAGGATTAGGAGCAGGATGAGGACCGGAAGTGGTGGCGTGCGTGCCCCCTCTGTCCTCGCTCTGCTCGGACATCTCCCCCGCTGAAGCGGGGGAGATGGAAAGGCAGTCTTCAAGCCAGTCCAGACCGAGGAGGCGTAGGTTGTATGGGAGGTCGATCCAGCGGCCGCCGATGAAGTTGATGGTGGGGAGTTCGCGGATGCAGGTGCGGCGAAAGTCGGGGGTGTCGTGGTTGCCGAAGATGGCGAACGCGCCGATGCGAGGTCGCCACGTCGCGGCGAGAGCTTTGAGAGTTTCCAGCGCGGCCAGTTCGTGCGAGGGCTCGCAGCCGGGCTCATCCATGTAGTCGCCGGTGAGGGCGATGATGTCGGCGGGGGTTTCTTGCAGGGCGTGGAGGATGAGCGCGTAGCGCTCGGTGTGGAGGAGGTTTCGGCGGACGTGGAGATCGGAGATGTGGAGGATCGTGGTGCCGTCGAGTTGCTGAGGGAGCAGAGGGTGCGCGAGGTCGAAGCACTCCACGGGCTTGGGAGGGGTGGGGGTGCGGAAGGAGGTGGAAGGCGGGCCGAACACGCGAGGAGTCTACTCGCTCATCCACTCGCGAAAGGTTCAAGGCGTGCGGGGCTTATACCAATCGGCATTGATCTGCACGAAATGCTCCTTTCCTGAAGGCATTTCAGATTCCGGAAAGATGGCACGCGGCGGGCAGACATCCACGCACATGCCGCAGTCGATGCACTCGGATGGATTGATGTAGAGCTGTGTGGCCTCGGCGTACTCGGGCTCGCGCGGGGTGGGATGGATGCAGTCCACCGGACAGATATCGACGCACGCGCCGTCCTTGTTGCTAGCGCAAGCATCGGTGATGACATAAGCCATGGAATACCTCTTGTCCGAGAGGACAGTTGGGGGTGAACGGGTCAGAGTTGTTTATTTACAGGATGTGAGGCGCGGGAGCGTCGAGGCGGCGGCGGAGTCTCTCCCGAATCCGTAGCAGCGTGACCCGCACGGCGACCGGTTGCAGTCCAAGTTGATCGGCGATGTGCTGGGCGGTGCGACCGTCGTGATAGCGAAGTTCGAGCATTCGGCGCGCGATGATGGGCAGGTCGTCGATTGCCGCGCGGAGAAGTTCAAAGGCCTCGCGGTGCTGCATGGCCTCGGCGAGGCAGTCGTCATCGGTAGCTAAAAGATCCAGCGTCGCGTCGATGTAGCGGCGCCTGCGGCGTTGTGAGCGGAAGAACTCGTGCGCGACACGGCGGGCAATCCCGCGAAGCACGCGGCCCGGATCGTCCTGATTCACCAGCAAGTGCAGACGCTGGAGGGCGCGGAGGAAAACCTCCTGCGAGAGGTCATCAACGGCGTCCGGATCACCGGTGAGGGCCAACAGATATGCCCGCACCATGCGCTCATGCTCGGGGGATGCGACCGATGAAATCGGAAGCGATTCACCGGAGTGGCGTATGCGCCGACTGATCGCCTCGAAGACGGGAATGATGCCTGGAATGTCAGTGGCGAGAAGTAGCATGTGTTCCCCAAGCAGTGACATTTAGAGGAGAAACGTTACGCGACGTGGAGAGAATTGTTCAAAATGGGCCGCTCAAGCCACCCGCAGATGCGGTGTATTGTTGCCCCTTCTGCCAATTCATCCGTTTATTTGCGATTTGCCATGTTCGCTGTGCGTTTTTCCTCTCATGCCGCACCCGACGATAACAGCCCGGTTCTCGCACATCGCACTAGCGACGTGGGCCGCGCTGGCGGGGGCGGTGGCGCGGTATATACCGAGCATGGTGGGAGGCATCAAGGCACATGGGCAAGATGCCCATGCCACGTGCGCGGGTGGGATCGAGGTGGATGTGCATCCGGCGATGGTGCTGGGCGATGGTCGCCCGGGCGCGGCGGTGAGCGTGGTGGGCATTGCGGCGAGCAACGTGCGGGTGATGGGGGTGCGCTGGCCGCGGCTGGGAAAGTTTGATTCGGTGGCGCTGCGGGTCTGCGTGCGCGAGCGGGAGAGCGGGCGGCGCGGCGTGGTGTACATCCGCGAGGTCGTGAGTTCGCGCACCATCGCGTGGCTGCTGCGGCGGTGGTACAACCAGCCGTGCGTGACCGCGCCGATGGCGGACGAGGTGAAGCAGCAGACGCTGCTGATCGGCGCGGAATATCGGTGGGCCTGGCCGCGCGGCGGGCTGGCGCCGGGGTCGTACGTTTCTAAGATCATGGAGACGGAGGAGCAGATGGTGCGGGTGGTGGGAACCAAGCCGGCGGTGCGAGGGGGAGGGGAGAAATCGCAAATGGCAAATGGCAAATCGCAAATAAGAAAGGGGGCTGGGCTTCGGGTGAGCGTTGCACCGGTTCCAGCGAGCGAGCAGGTGCCCGGTGATAATGATCTGGTCGAGCCGCTGGAGTCGTGGCTGACCGAGCGGCCGTTTGTCTTCGGGCTGGACGTTCGCGGCGCGGGAATGGTGTATGAGGTGATCCATCCGATGTGGGGCTGGCACCCATCGGTGGACTCGACGGTGCGGGTGGACTTTGCGAGCGTCTTTGGCCCCGATCTCGGATTCTTGAGCGGGATGGATGCCCGCCACGTCATGCTCGCGGTCGGCAGTGAGGTCGCGATGTTTCCCGCCCGCGGCGGCAAGGCGGGTGTGCGCTGGGGGCAGAAGCGGGAGTAGGAGTGTCACTGGCCTGTGTGCCACAGGTTCGCGTGCCACGGGTTCGCCGCGCTTCGCGGCAACCCGTGTGGGAGTCGATGGATGACGTGCAATCGCCGCGCACATCACGGGTTGCCCGCTCAGAGCAGCGGGCGAACCCGTGGCACGCGCCGTGGTACGAATCGTGGCACGCAGACCGAATCACGCATATCCCGGCCTGTTCTCTGCATTTCCTGGCAACCCCGCGGCCTCGGTTTCGTATCAAGAATGGTCATCACGAGCCACTTGGGAGGCGTAACATTCGACGATCTATCACAACCTTGCTCGCGTTGCTGCTCACCGCCGGAACGGCGATGGGGCAGCAGTTCCCATCGCTCAACAAGCGTCCGGCACCGCCGCTGCCGGCGGATGCGCCGAATGCGATCAATCCCGCGTCGCTGCCGCTGACGGAGGACTTGATGCTGGAGCAAGCGAAGGAGAAGGCCAGGCGCGGCAAGCGGTTGCTGGTGATTTTTTGGTGCGGGGACACGCCGCGCGATCCGTGGTGGACGTTCTGCCGCTCGTCAAACTCGCTCTCGCTTCGCGCGTACATCAAGTGGCACTGCGTTGCGATACAGACGAACATTCTGCCGGGCGTGCTCGCGGATCAGGTCTGCGGCATTCTGAAAGCCCAGAGCCAGGAGACGCCCGCGGTCATCGTGATGCGCGATGGCAAGATCGAGCATGTCGCCGGATCGGACAAAGCGATGATGGATCTCGGCGCCGATCCGTTCAAGGGATTGTGTCCGCGCTACCAGTGCTCGCAGGTGTCGCGCGATGTCGGCTGCAACTGCAAGCAGTTCACGCCGGGGCCGATCCGCGTGCTCTTTCAGACGGACTTCGCACTGGATCGCATCCGGGCCCGCGATCCGATCTGGGGTGAGACGCACGACCATGCGAATCCGCCGCCGCAACCGCCCGCGGAACCGGAGCCGGTCTGCAACACGCAAGATGAGCTCGGGCCGGTGGTGCGCGATCCGCGCCCGGAGGAGAACATCGGCGCGCTGGACCGGCTCGCGCAGGCGCGGGCCGCGATGAAATCCGGTGATCTGTATCTGGCGACGGGTCTGTATTCCTGGCTCTGGGAGCGTGGCTCCGTGTTTGATCCGGCGTTTCGCGGGGCGCGGCTGAGCGCGGTGGCGCAGGACATCGCCGCGCTGATCGCGCTGCGTCCCGGCGCGCGAGAGCGATTTGACAAGATCCGCAACATCCGCACCGAGCGCACACCCTGGGCGGACCACGGGCAGATGCACGAGTGGTTCGTACTCAACGCCGCCACCGGCCACGCCAGCGACACCGTGGAGTATCTGGACTATTTCGTGAACGACGCGGATGAGGGGACGCTCGCGCCGCCCGCGGACACCATGGCGTTCGGCATGCTGGCTCGGCGCGAAAACTACGCCGCGGCGTGGCAACTCCCGCCCGCGCAGGTCTCGTCCGCCGCCCGCGTGGCCGCGATCGCGCAGCGGCTGAACCCGAAGCTGACCAGCGCGGTGCCGGAAGCGGCACGCCAGGAGTATCGAGCGTTTGCCACGCAATATCTGCTGGATGAGGGCTCGCGGCTGTACGTCGCGTGTCTGGTGAAAGGGGATGAGCAGGGTGCGCAGGAGATCGCCCGGACGATTCTCGCCGCCCGCAACGACGCGCCCGCGCGGCTGGCGCTCATCACCACCGCGCTCGCGGCCGATCCGCCGCAGGCGCGATCCGCGATGATCGCGTGGCTGGACGAGGCCCAGACGGGCGCGGGCATCAAGCCCCGGCCGGATCTCCGCACACGATTGATGTTGGGAACGACTCCTGCGCCCAAGCCATAAGCTTGGTGCGCAGAATGAGGTGATTCATCGGACGCCATCGACTCGCCATCCGAATGCTCGCGCTGCTGCTGTCGTGTGCGGCCGGTTCCACCGCGCTCGGGCAGCGGCTCAACGATGGTCCCTCGCTGCCGCCGCCAACGGACCATCCCAGCGCGATCAATCCGGCGTGGACGCTCACGGAGAACATCTCCGCGGATGAGGCGTTTGATAAGGCCGTGAAGAGCAAGCGGTTGCTGGTGCTGTTTTTTACTGGCGATACACCGGACAACCCGAACTGGACATTCCGCCGCGCGGCCAGAAGCATGTCGCTTCGCGCGTACATCAAGTGGCATTGCGTCGCGGTACACACGCCCGTGTTTCCCAGCCAGATGAAGGGCCGGGGCCTCGGGCCGTGCGGATGTGTGTACCTTGTGCGTGATGGCGAGGTGGAAGAGATCATCAAGCCATCCGCGTTCGGACCGCCAGGGCCGCTGGAAATGCTCTTTCAAGCCGACTTCGCGATAGATCGCATCAAGGCCCGTGACCCGATGTGGGCGATGCGTCACGACGAGAAAAATCCGGCACCTCTGCCGCCGCCCGAGCCGGAGCCGCTCAGCAACACGCAGGATGAGATCGCGCCGATCGTCCGCGAGCCGCGCCCCGAGGAGAACATCGGCCCGCTGGATCGTCTGGCACAGGCCCGCGCGCTGGTGAAGTCCGGCGAGTTCTATCAGGCGACGGGGCTGTACTCTTGGCTCTGGGAACGCGGCAGCGCGGTCGATCCATCCTTCCGCCCCGCCAAACTCAGCGCGCTGGCGCAGGACATCAAGGCGCTCATCGAGCTTCGACCCGGCGCGCGGAAGCGGTTTGAGAAGATTCGGGATATTCGCACCGAGCGCATGCCGTGGGCGGATCACACGCAGATGCACGATTGGTTCGTCTTGAATGGCGCGACCGGAAACGCCGTGGACACCATCGAGTATCTGGATTATTTCCTGAATGATCTGGATGAGAGTTTGATGATTCCGCCGGGAGATGTCGCCGCGTTTCGGCTCTTCATTCGGCGCAGCAACTTCGCCGCGGCGTGGGAGCTGCCCCCGGCAAGCACATCGGCAGAGGCCCGCGTCGCGGGGTTGGTGCAGCGGCTAAACCCGAAGTTTCCCGCTTCGATTCTACCCGCCGCCCGCGCGGAGTATCAGACGTTCGCGCAGCAGTTCTTCATTGATGAGGGCTCGCGGCTGTACGTCGCGTGTCTTGTGAAGGGCGATGAGGTGGCGGCGCAGGAGATCGCTCGCACGATTCTGAATGCCCGCAATGACGCGGCCGCGCGGCTCGCGCTGATCACGACCGCGCTCGCCGCCGACCCGCCGCAGGCGCGTGCGGTGCATCTGGTCTGGCTGGATGAGGCGGAGCTTGCGGGCATGCCCGGCGCGGCCAAGCGTCCGGACCTGCGGACGAAGATTGGGTTGGGGATCAATCCGGTGCTGAAGCCATAGTGCTCAACTTGATTTCTTGGGAGTGTTGCGCCCGAGCGATCGGTGCCTCAACTTCGCCATGATTTCCAATGTGGAAAGCCCTTTCCAGTCAGCGCGGTTTTTCCACATTCCGAACGCGGAAAGGTCTTCGATTTTCCGTTGCGCGGCTTTCGCTCCCTTCGTCGCAGCACCCTTTCGCTTGCGGGGCGTGGCTCTCCCAACGGATGTCTTGCGTGATGACATGCGGGGATTGCGATCAGACTTCCCGGGCTTCATGCGAAACTCTACGCAGCACCCGAGTTGCTCATGCTCGCCACTTTGTTGCAATCACTTCCATGCTAACCCCCTCCACCCGCACCACCTTCTCCGCCGAGCTCTCGCCGCGCACCACGCTCACCGCGCTCGGACGTATACCCAGCTCCTTGGCCAACAGCACGCAGATCGCCCGGTTCGCCTTGCCTCCCTCCGGCGGCTGGCTCACGCGGACTTTCAGGCGCTCGCCCAGCACCCCCGCGACCTGATCGCGTTTCGAACCCGGCACGGTCTTTACCGCGATCAGCACCGCACCATCGCTCGCCACGCTGAGCATTGCCATGTCTGAATCTTCTCCGCGCCCTTCGCGTTCATTTGGTGCATTCGGATTGAGATACGCCCAGCGCCTCAGGCCATCTCTTCTTCGATCATCCGCAGCACGCCCGCGATATCCGTGTAATCGCGCACGATCCGCTCCGCGCCCGCGGCCCGCAGCCGCTCCTCGCTGCCATCCACGCGCACGCCTACGAAGCCGATCTTGAGCGCACGTGCCGCTCTTGCATCCCACACCCCATCGCCCACATACACCGCCGGCGCGTTTCGCCCGCCGGACCAGCGCCCGAGTTTCACGAGAGTCCCGGTCACGATCTCTTCGCGCGTCAGCGGCCCAGCCCCATCATCGCCGCCGCGTGTGCGGGCGTGCGAGAATGTGCCCGGCAGATGGCGCACCGCGACATCCATTCCCGCCGCCGCGAGCTTGATCCGCGCCGATTCCTCCCACGCTCCACTGGCGATCCCAACCCGCCATCCCTTGGCCCGCAGCGTGCTGAGAAGTTCCGCCGCGCCGCGCACCGCCACGCAGCAGGTGCTACTCGCGCCAATCCGTTCCCGCAACAGCCCAAAGAATGCGTCCTGCACCCGCGCCACCTCATCGCGCGTCGGCCCGCGCCCGTGCGTCTTCTGGCAAACCTCGAGCGTCAGTCCCTCATCCGTCGAGTGCGCGTATGTGGACCAATCCGTGTCCACATCCCTGGCACCAAGCACTCGCTCCCACGCGCCCACCAAGCAGGCATCATCCACCCCGGTTGTCCCGGTCAGCGTTCCATCCACATCAAAGACGACACACGGCTGAGTTGTCTGCGTTGGCATATCTCTCTTTCAATCGTTGCATGAAGGCATGAAGATCAGCACGCGGAGGTTCTCCGAGGTCTCGCAGGGGTGCGCAGAGGAGGAAATGGAAGAGGAGTGAACTGGCGGACTTTCCAGCCGATCTCCTCCGCGAACCCCTGCGTTGCCTCTTGCGTACTCAGCGTGCTGAATCCCCTCATCTTCTCGTCTCCCCTCCCGTTCGGTTTCGATTGGGATGTCTCAATCCCCGAATTATTGGCCCCATCACGCCAACCGTGACACCTTCGCCCCCGTTTCTGCGGATATTTCCCAGCCATGATGTAGAGTCTCCATGTCCACTTGCTCTACACCCGATCACTTCCCTTGCCAACTTGACCTCGCCCGCACTCCACCCATGCCGAATCTTCGTTCATTCGCCGTTCTCGCCGCGTGCGCCCTGCTTGGCTGCGCTCTCGCCACCCCCGCGCTCGCGCAGCTCCGCGAGTCGCAGGTGCTGGTGATATATGACTCGCGCATCCCGGACTCCCTCGCGCTCGCGGAGTTCTACGCCGGCAGCGCGAGGGTTCCCGGTGGCGTGGGCTCCATCGCGGGTGTCCATCCGCGCGTCCGCGTGCTGGACATCTCCACGCGCAGCAACACCGTCAACACCGCGATTCCCGCCGGCGTCTTCCCGCAGCAGGCGAACATCGACTACGCCACCTTCAAGTCCGCGTTCCGCGATCCCCTCCGCGCGTATCTCGCGCAGCAGAATCTCTCGACCAGAATCCGCTGCATCCTGCTCACCAAGGGCATTCCGCACCGCGTGCAGAACATCTCCAACACGCCCCCGCTCGCCACCAACATCGGTGATGACCCAGCGGGGCTGAACAACGCCTTCAACGCCGGAATCAGCGGCAACTTCACCTACTGCTCCATGGACTCGGAACTCTCGCTCCTCCAGCAACCACTGGACGCGGGCGAGGCAGGAGCGCAGGCGGACAGCCGCGCCGATGGCATGATCGCCAATCCTTTTTTCCGCTCCCCGTACGGCATCAACGCGTACACCACGCGGAACATTCTCACCACCAAGCTCTTCGGCGCTCCCGGCGGCGGGTTTGCCGGCTTCTTCTGGCTCAACTCCGCGGGCACCGCGCCGACCAACCTCACTTCCGGCGATATCTACCTCGTCTGCCGCGTCGATGGCAACACCCTCGCCGATGCCCAGCAGATCATCACCCGCGCCCAGAACGTCGCGTTTCCCATGGCCACCGCGCGGCTGCTCTTTGATTCCGACGGCTCCACCATTGACGGCTCGGGCAATCCGCTCCCGCTGGATGTCGGCCCGGACTACGCCCTCTCGCGCACGCTGCTGCTCGCCGATGGTCGCTTCCCAACCGCCAACATCATCTCGGACACCGCAGGCAACTTCACCGGCTTCTTCATCGGCCCGAATCTTTCCTATCCATCCGCAACCAATGGCCCGCCGCTGCTGCTGACGAATCCTTTGCTGTTGCTCGCCTCCTTCGGCTCCAACCACTCCGGCGTGAACGGCAACGGCTCAAACGCGGGCACCACCTACGCGCAGTCCTTCAACTATCTTCCCGGCGCGGTGTTCAACACCATCGAGTCCTACAACGGCCGCTCGTTTGGCGGCATCGGCGGCAACCCGTTCGTGCCGCAGCAACAGGCCGCGGATGCGCTCGCCGGTCCCGGCGGCTGCACCTTCGCCATCGGCAACGCCTGGGAGCCCTTCGCGCTCTCCGTGGCCGACAACGAGCAGCTCTGCCGCAACTTCTTGCTAGGCAACATGACCTGGGCGGAGGCCGCGTACACCGCGCTCCCCGCGCTCTCCTGGCAGCAGGTGGTGATTGGCGACCCGCTGGCCCGCCCCCGCCGCGACCGCGAGGATGTCAACGCGAGTGGCCGCGTCACCATCGACGATCTCTACGCCTGGCAACAAACCCCCGTCGATCTGAACAACTCCGGCGCGGCGGACACCACGGACTTGCTGCTGCTGGAAACCACGGTGCGTGGCTTTGAGCTTGTGAGCATGAAGGGCGATCAGCGCCCGTAGTGCCTTGCATTCGGGTACCCAACCGATCGCCGAAAAAAAGGCCCGCGATCACTCGCGGGCCTTCATTGCAACTCGATTCACTCGTGATCGCTCATCCCCGCCGACCAATCACCCATCCCACGATCCCGAATATCGCGATCGCCACCGCGCCGATGCCCACGTACATCCACACGTTGCTGCCGACCATCGTCGCGATCGGGTTGTCCGCGTTCATCAGACCCAGCAGCACCGAGACCAGCGCCACCAGAATGACCGCCGCCGCGCCCAGCGCGATGCCGCCCGCGAAGCCGCTGCCCGCGCCGTCGTACGGCTCGGCCGCAATCATGCCGATCGGGGCCATGCCCGCCGCCGCCGCGGCCGCCAACACATCGCTCGGCGCGGCCGTCGTCTCAAACAATCCGCTCGCGCCCTGCGTGCTCCCCGCCGATCCGCCGTCCTCATCGGGCTTGTAGACATCCTCCATCAGGTCCGCACCCAGTGAGGTGTCATCCCCCTCGCGGGTCAGGTCCAAAAGCCCCGATCCTGAGCCGACGCTCTCCAGCGTCAGCTCGTCGCCAGCGCGAGTTTCCGTGATCCGGGTCACGGCCGAGGGGTCGCCCTCCTCGGTGCTCTCGGTATCAAAGATGGAGATGCCGCTCTTTTCCTTGGAGGCCGGGTCGTCCAGCTCAATGTGGCCGGAGCCGGAGCCGCCCTTGCTGCCGCTCTTGGAGCCGCTCCCGGAATCATCCAGAGCCAGCCCCATGGAGCTGCCCTCGTTGCCAGCCAGCGGGATGAAGCCCGCGCTGTCCCCCTTGCTGCCCCCGCCGCTGAGCAGGTCCACCTGCTCGCGCTTGAACATCAGCTTGTCCCGGTCCTTGAACTCCTGGAGTTGCCCGCTGGCGGCCATCTGCTGCACCTGTGCGGCGGTCTTGCCCATCTTCTGTGCGGCTTCATCCAGCGAATAGAACATCTTGGCCATGGCAGGAACTCCCAAACGGGGATAAAAAGTCGGATCAGGGGCGTACAGCGTAACCACTCCCCCCCAAGCCAGCAACCGGACCGGCAACCACCCATACGCAGACCGCCCAACGCCGGTTGTGTTCTGGGCACCCCGGTTCTCCGAACCGGGTTTTCGCCCTTCCCCCTCCTCCCCCGCCCTGGTGGAGGAGGTGCCAAGCGCAGCGAACGCGGCGGGGGGGTGTCCGCCCGTAACCATCAATCTCGTTCGATTTTCCACCCCCGCCTCCGATCACCGGCCATCCCTTCCTTCTATGTCATACTTCCCCACCCCATGAACCCCCTCACTCCCCTGTTTCTTCTATCACTTTCAATCTCCCTCGCCAGCACCGCCCACGCGGATGTCGTGGTGCTCTCCCCCGTCGCCGATTGCTTCCTCTCCTCCTCCAACCCCACCTTCAACTATGGTGGTGGCGGAGCCCTCTCCCTCGCCTCCCCCTCCAGCCCCAACGGCGAGTTCCAAACTCTTCTCCGCTTTGATGCTTCCCCCGCCATCGCCACCTTGAACGCCTCCCTCGGCACCGGCCTCTGGTCCCTGCAATCCGTCACCCTTCGCCTGACTGCCGCCCCCCCGGTCAGCCCGCTCTTCAACCCGACCTCCGCAGGAGACTTCGGCGCGTCCTGGCTCGCCAATGACTCCTGGATCGAAGGCACCGGCACCCCAGTCGGCACAGTCACCACCGGCGTCGCCTTCAACGATCTCCCCGCGCTCCTCTCCCCCAACGACGAACCCCTGGGCACATTCCACTTCGACGGCTCCACCACCGCCGCCGCCACCTCTCCCCTCGCGCTCACCCCCAGCTTCCGCGCCGACCTCACCTCCGGCGCGCTCGTCTCCATCCGTCTCTTCGTCCCCCCCACGCTCCCCTCGCAATCCGCCGCCTACGTCTTCTACTCCCGCACCTTTACCGCCGCTGCCAACCACCCACTCCTCTCCCTCACCGCCATTCCCATCTGCCCCCCAGACTTCAACCACTCGGGCACCCTCACCGTCCAAGACATCTTCGACTTCCTGACCGCGTGGTTCGGCGGCAGCCCCGCCGCAGATTTCAATCATGTGAACGGGTTGACCGTGCAAGACATCTTCGATTTTCTGGGCGCATGGTTCATCGGCTGCTGATTGCTCTGGGTATCCCGGTTCTCCGAACCGGGTCCGTGACTTTGGGTACCCCCACGCTCCGCGTGGGCGGTTCGGACCGCCTCGTGGCATGGGCTTACCAGCCCATGATCATCATGGTTCGGGCTGCTCTGAGCCGAATGTCTTTACTGCGCAGTGCAGCGTGCAAAGTTCAGAGTGCAGAGCCCCACACCCTCTGCCCTTCACACTACCTCCGCCCCACCACCTCCACCAGCAGATTCCCCGCCGCCGTCTCCGAGATCGTCACCGCCTCGTTTCCTTCGGTTCGCAGCGTCACCGTCCCCGCGCCGCCATCGGCGGCCACGATTGTCAGCAGCGCGTCGATCGCCAGCCCCGCGCGATTCAGGAACTTCAGAAACTCCGCGCGCTGGTCCAGCACCCGCGCCAGCCGCACTTTCGTCCCCGTGCGGCACCTTGCCACCGCCATCAGCGGCGTGGATCGCAGATTCCCGCGCTCATCCGGAATCGGGTCTCCGTGCGGGTCCACCGCCGGGTGCCCCAGAAACGCATCCAGCTTCGCCAGCAGCCGATCCGAGAGCGCGTGCTCGAGCTTCTCCGCCTCCTCGTGGACCTCCGACCAGTCCATCCCCAGCGTGCGGACGAGGAATGTTTCGATCAGCCGATGCCTTCGCAGCACCGCTAAGGCCGCCCGCTCTCCCTTGGGTGTCAGCATCACGCCGCCGTAGCGCTCGTACTTCACGAGCTTCCCCGCCGCGAGTTTCTTCACCATTGTCGTGGCGGTTCCCGGGGTCACGCCGACGGCGTGCGCGAGATCGCCGAGCGCGACCGGCGCATCCGATGCCCCCGCCGCGGCGAGGGCGTGGATGGCTTTCAGGTAGTTCTCGACGGTTTCCGAGGGCATGATGGCTTTTCCCTTCTCTCCGAGTGAGACGGGGCGTATTCGCCCCGACCACTTCCGCGTTGCAAACCAAAGCACCCAGTGACTCTTCGGGGCGGACACGCCCCGGCTCGCTTGACCTGCCGCGCTGGGCCCGCTATGTTTGAGTCGTCAAACTCTCAAGTTTGGCGAATCACAATGCAAACCGTGGCCATTGCAACACCAGTGTATCGAGGTCCGGCCCCTCTTGCGAGCGTGGCCGCGAGCGTCGCCGCGGCCCTGCTTGTCTGCTTTCCGTCACTATCCGCCCTCGCCCAAACAGCCCCGCCAGCTCCCCCCTTGATCGCCCAGCCCGCCAACAAATCCGTCTATTGGCTCTTCAATCCCACGCCGCGTCATCTGATGCGAGAGATGTCCACCGATCGCCCCGACACCACCGAAAGCCCGTACACCGTGGACGCGGGCCACATTCAGCTCGAGCTCTCCTTCATCGACTGGACGTATGACCGGCGCAATGAGGACGGCGTCACCACGCGCTCCCACGCTGTCGCCCCGGTGCTCATCAAGTTCGGCCTGACGAACAACGTCGATCTCCAGATCGGCCTCGACCCGTACACCCATACTCATTTCAAAGACCGCGCTACCCGCGACTCTGACAGTCAGGACGGCTTCGGCGACACGCTCGTCCGCGTCAAGTTCAACCTCTGGGGCAACGACGCTCCAGATGAAGCCTTTGGCGGCACCTCGCTGGCCATCATGCCCTTCGTCTCCTTCCCCACCGCGACCGACGGCCTGGGCAGCGGCCACACCGACTGGGGCATCATCATTCCCCTCGGCATGGAACTCCCTGGCGAGTTCGCACTCGGCGCGATGATCGAGTTCGATTTCTCACGCAGCGAGAGCGACGACCGCACCGTCGTCGGCTTCCTCCACACACTCACCCTCGGCCACGCCCTCTTGGGCGATCTCAGCGGCTACATCGAATACGCCGGTTTCGCCAACCTCAATCACGACCAGCGCTACCGCGCGTACTTTGACGCCGGTCTCACTTACGCCCTCACCCCCGAGCTCCAGCTCGACGCCGGCCTCCGCGTCGGCCTCAACAAGACCTCCGACGACATCGGCCTCTTCGCCGGCATCTCCATGCGATTCTGATCCCTCTTCCCTCGGAGCACACACCTATGGTCCTCCTCTCACGACGAACGTTCTCCGCTGCCGCCGCGCTGCTCCTGCTCGGCGCGTGCGCCATCATCACCGGTTGCAACGACCGCTCTCGGGCATCCCCCGCTTCCGGCGCGCCCAAGCCCAAGCGCGTCGTCACCACCTTCACCATCATTCAGGACATCGCCCGTAATGTCGCCGGTGATGCCGCCATTGTCGAGTCCATCACCAAGCCCGGCGCGGAAATCCACGACTACGAGCCCACGCCCCAGGACATCGTCAAGGCCCAGTCCGCCGACCTGGTCCTGTGGAACGGCATGGGTCTGGAGCGCTGGTTCGAGAAGTTCATGCGCAATGTCAGCAACGTTCCCAGCGCGGTCCTCAGCGACGGCATCCAGCCCCTGGGCATCGGCGAGGGTCCATACACCGGCAAGCCCAATCCGCACTCCTGGATGTCTCCCGCCAATGCCATCGCGTATGTCGAGAACGTCCGCAAGGCCCTGGTGCGGATGGACCCGGCCAGCGAAAAAACCTTCAACGCCAACGCCGCGGCGTACACGGAAAAACTCCGCGCCATCGACGCCCCCCTCCGCGCCACACTCGCAGCCATCCCCGTAGAGCAGCGGTGGCTTGTCACCTCCGAGGGGGCGTTCGCCTATCTCGCCCGCGACTACGGCATGAAGGAGCTCTTCCTCTGGCCCGTGAACGCCGACGATGAGGGCACCCCGCAGCAGATCCAGAAAGTCGTGGACACCGTGCGGAAGAGCCGCATCCCCGTCGTCTTCTCCGAGAGCACCATCAGCGACAAACCCATGCGCCAGGTCGCCGCCGAGACCGGCGCACACTACGCCGGCGTGCTGTACGTGGACTCCCTCACCGCCGAGGGCGGCGATGCCCCGACCTACCTCAAACTCCTGCAATACAACGCCGACAAAATCGCCGCGGGTTTCGGCGTCGGAAAGTCCGCCGGCCACTAACGATTGACTCACTCACCCGCGATGAGCGAGTCTGGTGGGGGACGAGCGAGTCTCTCGGATACACGCACGATTCGTATAACACGTTTCTGCTCTACACGCCCTTTCGTGATTCGACAATCTTCCAGAAGGAACTCAGAGAGAGCAGAGAGAGCAGAAAAAAATCAGCGAGTGCCCTGGGTCTGATTCGTAATCAAGGTCGGGCAAGTGATCTTCGGTATTCTTCGACCCCCGCGCCGATTTGGCTCGGCCCTTTTCTCTGAGTTCCTCCGCTTTCTCCGCTTTCTCTCAGTTCCTCCGATCCGATATGGTGCCGGATCGCGCAAGCCCGCTTCGCCCCGCCCCGCCAGCCCGCACATGATCCCCCCGATGGTTCCCGGAACACCTCCGATCTCCCTCGATGTTTCCAACGTCTCCGTCGCCTACAGCAACGGCCAAGTCGCCCTGCGCGATGCAGGATTCTCCCTTTCCCCCGGCACCATCTGCGCCCTTGTCGGCATCAACGGCAGCGGCAAGTCCACGCTCTTCAAGGCCATCATGGGCTTCATCCGTCCCACCCGCGGCCAGGTGCTCGTCGCCGGCCGCCCCGTCCGCGAAGCCCTCAGGCAAAGCTGGATCGCCTACGTCCCGCAGTCCGAGGATGTGGACTGGGCCTTTCCCGTCAGCGTTTGGGATGTCGTGCTCATGGGGCGCTACGGCTCCATGAACTTTCTGCGCATCCCACGCGCTCAGGACAAGCGCATCGCACTCGAATCCCTCACCCGCGTCGGCATGGCCGACTTCAAGCACCGCCAGATCGGCGAGCTCTCCGGCGGCCAGAAAAAGCGTGTCTTCCTCGCCCGCGCCCTCGCCCAACAGGGCCGCCTCATCCTCCTCGACGAGCCCTTCACCGGCGTGGATGTGCAGACCGAGCACGCCATCGTCGCGCTCCTCCGCGAGCTGCGCGATGAGGGCCGGATCATCCTTGTCTCCACCCACAACCTCGGCTCCGTGCCCGAGTTCTGCGACCAGGTCGTCATCATCAACCAGACCGTACTCGCCTTCGGCCCCACCGAGACGGCCTTCACGCAGGACAACCTCGCCCTCGCCTTCGGCGGCGCGCTCCGCCATGTCAAGATCGACTACGCCGACGCCCGACCCGACGCGGGCGGCGCGCTCACCCCCGAGCGCATGACCGTGCTCACCGACGACGAGGGCGCGCTGGTCTTCGGCCACGGCGGCCGCATCGCCCGGCGCGCCGCCGAACCCCCGGCCGCCCCTTCCGGTCCCGCTTCCGGCGGAGGTCCGCCATGACCTTCACGCTCGAGCATCTTCTCACGCCCTTCCACTACGACTACATGGTCAAGGCCATGCTCGTCAGCGCGGTCATCGGCGTCGTCTGCGCCGCCCTCTCCAGCTTCATCACCCTCAAGGGCTGGTCGCTCATGGGCGACGCGCTCGCACATTCCATCGTCCCCGGCGTCGCGCTCGCGTACATGGGCGGCGTCCCGTTCGCCATCGGCGCGTTCGTCGCGGGAATGCTCGCCGCGCTGGGCATGGGCTATGTCCGCTCCGCCACCCGCATCCGCGAGGACGCCGTCATCGGCATCGTCTTCACCGCCTTTTTCGCGGCTGGTCTGCTGCTCATCTCGCTCTTCCCCAGCAACATCTCGCTCAAGAGCATCATCTTCGGCAACATCCTGGGCATCGCGAATCCGGACATCGCGCAGATGCTCATCATCTCCGGCGTCTGTATGCTCATCGTCGCGCTCAAGTGGAAGGACCTGGTCCTCTGCTCCTTTGATCGCATCCAAGCCAAAGTCGTCGGGCTGAACGTCCGCCTGCTGGACATGCTCCTGCTGGGCCTGCTCGCCGCCACCGCCATCGCCGCGCTGCAAACCGTCGGCGCGTGCCTCGTGGTCGCCATGCTCGTGACTCCGGGGGCAACGGCCTATCTCCTCACCGACCGCTTCGGCACCATGATGCTGCTCGCCATGCTCATGGGCGGCCTCACCTCCCTCCTCGGCGCATACGCCAGCTACTTCCTGGACGGCTCCACCGGCGGGTGCATCGTGGTTCTGCAAACCGCGATCTTTCTCCTCGCGCTCTTCCTTGCTCCCAAGCACGGCACGCTCGCCGCCCGCCGCCGCGGCCGCCGCGAGGCCCACGCCTTGCTTTCCACCACTCCCACAGCCGCCCTCCCCGGGGGCGGCCGCCCATGATCGTCCTCGCCCATCGCCTTCTCGAGCCGTTCCACTACGGCTTCATGATCGAGGCCTTTCTGCTCGCCGCGCTCATCGGCGCGGTCTGCGCCGTCCTCTCCTGCTACCTTGTCCTCAAGGGCTGGTCGCTGATGGGCGACGCCATCTCGCACGCCGTCCTCCCCGGCATCGTGCTCGCCTACATCGTCGGCGCGCCGCTGGCGATCGGCGCGTTCCTCTCCGGCCTCCTCTGCGCCGCGGCCACCGGCTGGATCAAAGCCAACAGCCGCGTGAAGGAGGACACCGTCATGGGCATCGTCTTCACCGGCCTGTTTGCCCTCGGGCTGGTGATGTTCACCAAAGTCCCCGCCGATGTCCACCTCAACCACATCCTCTTCGGCTCGCTCCTGGGCATCGAGCGCCACGACATGCTCCAGGCCGTCATCTCCGGCGGCCTCACCCTCATCATCATCCTGCTCAAACGCAAGGACCTGGTCCTCTACTGCTTTGATCCGAATCAGGCCCGCGCCGTCGGACTGAACACGACCTTCCTGCACTACCTCCTGCTCTCCCTGCTCTCGGCCACCATCGTCGCCTCGCTGCAGGCCGTCGGCATCATCCTCACCGTCGCCATGCTCATCACCCCCGGCTGCATCGCCTATCTCCTCACCGACCGCTTCGGGCGCATGCTCTGGATCGCCGTCGTGAGCGCGGTCTTCTCCGCCCTCGTCGGCACCTACATCAGCTACTTCATCGACGGCGCGACCGGCGCGTGCATCGTCCTCGTGCAGGCCCTGCTCTTCGTCATCGCGCTCTTCGCGGCCCCCAAGCACGGCGTCATCGCCAGTCGCCGCCGCGCCCGCGCCACGCCGCGCCCCGCCTGAATCGCCGATCGCATCGGCTACAGGTCGCGCGTCCCGCTCTCGGGCGCGTCATTCGTCGGATGGGCCGCGATCTCCCCCGGCGGCAGTGACGGAGTGAGTCTCCCCACGCTCACCAATCCCCAACTCTCAAACTTGAAATCTCTAACACTCGAAGTCTCCCTCTCTACCATCCCCGCCCACATCCCACATCTCTCGGCCCTCCCCCCCCATTTCCCGTCCGTTCTGTAAAGATTTCTTGACACTCCGTTCGGGTATGGCACGATACACAGTTCAATGGACACCCTGACCACAGGCGAAATCGCGATGCGAGTCGGTGCCGCACTTCTCTGCGGCGCCCTGGTTGGCCTCGAGCGCGAGCGCAAGCACCGCCCCGCCGGTTTTAGGACCATGACCCTCATCTCCCTCGGCTCCTGCGGCTTCGTCCTGCTGGGCATCGAGTCCGTCGCCCGCATCCCCGTGTCCACCGCCCTCCTCCCCGGCCAGCCGATTCCCGGCCAGGCCGAGATGAGCCGCGTCATCCAGGGGCTGATGGGCGGCATCGGCTTTCTCGGCGCTGGCGCTGTCATCCAGAACAAAAAAGCCGTCCGCGGCCTGACCACCGCCGCCGCCGTCTGGGTCGTCAGTGCCCTGGGTGCCTCCTGCGGGTTTGGCTTCTACACCCTCGCCATGATCCTCGGCGTCGCCACCCTCTTCACCCTCACCGCCCTTGAGTTCGTCGAAGACCGCTACTTCCCCGAGCCCGACGACTGGAACACCGATAAGAAAAACGGCAATAGCAATGGGACCGGCAAACCCGCCGAGCCCGCTCCATCCGACTCCGGCTACGGCGCGGCCCGCATGAAGGGCGAAGAGTGATCGCACGCCCGCGCACCACACGCCCGAGATGAGCGACGCTCTGGGAGCGAATCCCGCGGATTCTCGTGCCAGTTCGTGTTCACTTCAGTTCAATCAACGCGTCCGTCTTCGCATCGAACCGCGCCCTGTTCGCCGCGCCCACCCTCTATCCTGCTCCGCCCATCGCCGCCTCCGGAGCCACCCCATGTCCACTGCCACCTCCACGCATCCCCCCTTCAACACCCGCGCCGCCGCCACCCTCGACTCCCTCCGTTCCGGCGGCCAGTTCAAGCACCTCCGCACCATCCGCGGCCCGATGGACGCGGTCGTCAACATCGACGGCTACGGCGATGTCCTCTGTTTCTGCTCCAACAACTACCTCGGCCTGGCCAACCATCCCGAAGTCGTCGAGGCAGGATTGCAGGGGCTCCGCGATTTCGGCGCTGGCACCGCCAGCGTCCGGTTCATCTGCGGCACCTTCTCGCCGCATCTCGCGCTCGAAGCGACGATCGCCGACATGATGGGCACCGAGGCCGCGTACACCTTCGTCTCCTGCTGGAACGCCAACGAGTCCGTCTTCGCCACCCTCTGCGAGCCCGGCGACATCATCATCTCCGATGAGCTCAACCACGCCAGCATCATCGATGCCATCCGGCTGGCCACCGTCATCAAGAAGGGCATCCACAAGAGCGTTTACAAGAACAACGTGCTGCGCGGCGAAAACTCCTTGGAGCAACGCCTCAAAGATGCCGCTGCGAACACGGACGTCACCGGCCAGATCTGGGTCGTCACCGACGGCGTCTTCTCCATGGAGGGCTCAATCGCCGACCTCCCCGCCATGCGCGCCCTCTGCGATCAATACAACGCGCTCCTGGTCGTCGATGATTCCCACGGCCACGGCGTCATGGGCACCACCGGCCGCGGCACCCACGAGCATTGGGGTATGGGTGGTCCGCCGCTCCGCGGCGGTGACATTCCGACCGCCGCGGAGCGGCGGACCACCCATGCCGTCGATCTCTTCACCGGCACCCTCGGCAAAGCCCTCGGCGGCGCGGCCGGTGGCTTCGTCGCCGGCTCACGCAACGCCATCGACATGATCATCCAGCGCGGCCGCCCCACCCTCTTCTCCAACGCCCTCCCCGTCAGCGTCGCCTGCTCCGCGAAAACCGCCATCGAGATCATGCTCCGCGAGCCGCAGCGTGTGCAGATGCTCCGCGACAATGTCGCCTACGCGCGCACGCAAATCAGTGCCGCTGGCTTTGAGATCCTCGCCTCGCCCACCGCCATCTGCCCCATCATCGTCCACGACACCGCCAAAGCCATCGCCATGTCCAAGCGGCTGCTGGAACTCGGCGTCTTCGTCATCGGCTTCGGCTACCCCGTCGTCGCCGAGGGCCACGCCCGCCTCCGCGTCCAAATCTCCGCGGCCCACAGCAACGCCCACATCGACGCCCTCGTCGCCGCGCTCAAGAAGTTGTGATGCTCCCCTGGGTGGCCCGCCGCTCCGCGGCGGTGCCTTTCTATTTCTTCAAGGATTCCAAATCCCCCATCCCACACGCGCGATTGCCACGAAGTAGCACGGCTCGCAAGAAATCAGCCCGATTTCCGCTTGGAATGCCCATTCCCCGGAGTCGTCCCGATTGTCTCAACCAGCAGCACGTCGATATCCACATACTCGTTGTCGTCAATCCAAAGAATGAGATGCCGCCCACCCGGGGAGAGTGAAACAAGTTCTGGATGCTTCACGGGATAATGCTGGCCGCTGCCGAGTCGGAGTGTGAACGGTCGAAACGGCTCGGCGTGCAAACGCGACTTGATGGCGCTGGGGATCATGGCACCAAAGTATAGGAAGCAAGTCGTCTCGTGCCACCGACTTGCGATGCTTCGAGCACGTCGGTGCCCGTTGCAACTTTGACACACGCCCGGAGATGACCGAGTATTCCAAAACAAAAAACCCGCCGTCCACCGGCGGGCTTCTGAAATATCAAACAACACGCACATCACCCACCCGTCGGCCCCGCAGGCGGCCCACCACCTCCGCCGCCATCTCCACCCGGCCCACCGCCTCCACCGCCGCGCCTCCGCCGCCGCTTGCGCCGACGCCCCTCTCCACCCGGCCCATCCGGTCCACCCGAACCCTGCGCCCCACCGTCGCCGCCCCCCTGCGGCCCGCGCGAGCGTGGCCCGCGACCACCATGATCCCCATGATCCCCATGGTCCGTCTCCATGTCCGACAAAATATCATCAATCTCATCCCGCTCCTCGCCCCCATCGCGCGCCACATCCGGCGCACGCGGCCCAGGTGGCCGCTGCCCCGGCGGCGGATTCATCGGCCCACGCTGCTGACTCGGCGGCTGCCCACCGCGCGGCCCCTGCGGCGTGTGCGAAGAGTGGGGAGGTTGCGCCGGACGATCTCCCGTCGGCCCACCGGATCCGCTCGATGCACTCGATCCACCCGGCCCGCGCTGCCCACGATCCGCGCTCGGCGCACCCGGTGCACTTGGAGAACCCTGATTTCCCTGCCCCGCACCCATCGGCTTCTGCCCCGGCCGCGGCGGCCCCGGCCACTGCGGCCTTCCACCACCGCCCGGCCTCTGTCCGCCTCCCTGCAGATTCGGCTTTCCACTCCCCTGCCGCTCCTGCGCCCTCTGCTCCTGCGGCCGCTGCCCCTGCGCCGGTCCCTGCCCCGGTCCTTGTGCCGCTCCTTGCGATGATCCCGACTGCTGCCCACCACCCTCGCGCCCCGGCCGCGCCCCGCCCTGATCGCGCAGCGGCGCACCATCGCCGCTCGCCGCCGACTCCCCATCCCCGCCTTCTTCCTCCGCGCCCTCCGCTCCCTCCGCGTTCCTCTTGCTCTTCTGCTGAACATTCCCACCGCCGCCACCACCCCCACCCTGCTGCGGCCCGCCTCCCGGCCCCAGAATCGTCAGCTCTTCCAACGCAACCGCGATCCGCTCGTCCTTGTCGTCCAGTTGTATCAAACACAACTGCGTCAGAATCTGCGTGTCCAGCACGTACCCTGTCCCGAACTCCCCGCTCACCCGCGTCCGCTTCTTGGGCAGCCGGGCGCGAAGATCGTCGTAGGACTGTTCCTCGTAGCGCAGGCAGCACATCAGCCGCCCGCAGCGCCCGGAGATCTTCAGCGGGTCCAGCGTCGCCTTCTGAATCTTTGCGTTCTTCATGCTCACCGGCTTGAGCACCTTCAGGAACTGCTTGCAGCAGCAGTGCTGCCCGCACTTCTCGTAGTCCGCGGTCAGCCGCGCCTCATCGCGCGAGCCCACCTGCCGCATCTCGATCCGCGTCTGGTGCTCGGTCGCGAGTTCCTGCACCAGTTCACGAAAATCAATCCGCTCCTCGGAGACGAAGTAGAACGTCACCTTCTCCCCGCCCAGGATCGGCTCCGCGTCCACCATCTTCAAGGGCAGCTTCAGCCGACTGGACACCTCCCGCGCGTGCCGCAGCATCTTGTCCTTGGTCCCGTCGATCCGCGTCTGCTGGTTCAGGTCTTCCACGGTCGCGATCCGCAGCACCTTCCCCTGCATGGAGAAGAACGGGTAGTCCTTGCCGCCGGAGCGCTCGATGTATTCGAGCATCTCCTTCCGCGAGATGCTCTTGCCGCAGCCGGAGTTCGGGCAGGTGCTGGTCAGCATCTCCCCGAGCTCAGTCCCGCGGTGCGTCTTGATGACGAACTTGCTCCCGCACCCCGGCTTCACATCCAGCGAGAACGGGAACTCCCCGATCAGCCCCATGCTCCCAAACTTCGCCACGATCGACGACGGCGGCTTCAGCCGCTCATACGTCTGGCGGTCCTGCTCGGCCATGTCTGCCTCAAACTGCGGAAGGGCGTGGATAGGCATGTGTCACCGGCCCGCATGGGCCGCCTTGTGCGTGGGGAAAGGGAAACGCGCCGGGCAGAATCAGGCAAACCACAAAGACGCGAAGTCACGGAGCATGCACGAAGAAAACCGATGTACGAAAAGCAAATGAGCCAGCAGCACGCGCACGCGCTCCCAACGAACCCAGCTCATTCCCTTTCTATTCTCTTCGTGCTCTCTTCGTGTCTCCGTGCCTTCGTGGTTCCGATTCGCTGATTCGACGCCGCCGACTGATTGGGGCTCCGCTCATCGCCGGCGAGGACGAGCGGGTTCCAAACGCACTAGGCCGCGGCAGGCCATGCCATCATGGGCCACGGGAAAGGAATGGTATCAGGGTGGCTATGTCCAGCGCGGCCATTTCCCATCACCGCCACTACGCCCCAGCCGGGCAACGGTTGGAAGTGGCTCAACCGAACTCTTCGTCCCGGCGCGGCGAAAGGCGGCGCATCGCAACAGCGGTCGCGTCCGAAGTCTCTTCGGGGCAGAAAGCACTCAGTTCCGCACACTCGGCGACTTTGCCTTCCGCACTTCGTGCGAAGACGAAGAGGCGCGATGCCGGAACGCAAAGCAATGCTCTGCTGCGCTCGGCGGCCGCTCATCGCCGTCGAGAGGTCCCTCATGGTCTTCGCGCGGTCCCTCCAGCTCGCCGCGCGGTCCCTCTCGATCACCGAGAGGGACCGCGCGGTGAGCGAGAGGTCCCTCTCGATCACCAAG
>JAYVRG010000099.1:0-14920 GCA_043776515.1 Phycisphaerales bacterium | reverse complement strand
CCCCCCCCCCCCCCCCCCCCCCCCCGCGCGGGGTGCGGGCCGGTCGTACCCGTCTATCGCACATGCCGCCTTGCGCTGGGGAGGAAGCCATGCACTCGATACATGTTGCCGCGCGGCGCGCGGATTTTCTTGATCGGTGATGGTGCCGCGCGGCGGATGGGCCGATGGACTCTGCGCACCCGATGCACGGCAGAATGCCCGGGTGTACGCGACGGTTTTCTGGTGCGGATGTTCCACACCACGGCCGCTCCTCTGCCCGCATCGCCAGTTTCCGGCGCACTGGGTTGTCGTGAATGTAGCAGATTTCCCTCCACGCCTCGGCCGCGGTACGCACGTTGCGGTCAAATCCGCCGCCGGGTTGCCAGAAGTGGCGCGTGCCATCGGCGAGCGTCAGCTTGCGGAGTATCGGTGCGTTGAGTCATGCTGTGGAACCACGAGAATCATGATCGCAGAAAATCGGGGTCTTTGCAAGATATGCATAACGCGCGTTCGGCACCGACAACACGTGCCACCGACTTTCGCGGCTTCCGCGAACGTCGGTGCGGGCGCGATGGGGTCGGCGCACTTTCAACCCTAGCCGATCGCGTGGCTATGCCGCGTGCAAGCCGTGGGCAAAGGGTGTCACGCACCGACGTTCGCCCAGAGCGGCGAAAGTCGGTGGCACGTCTTGGTTTCAATATGGAGAAAGATCGGGCCACCTTCCCTCCAGCCCCCAGCCCCCTCACTCCACCGGCACCGCCCGCACACTCGTCGGCATCCGTCCCCACACCAGCAGCACCGGTATCGGTGCCAGCAGACACAACAAACACCCGGTCAGAAACGGCGCGCCCGCACCCGGGAACTTCGGCGCGTGCTCGCTTGTGAAGTAGAAGAACACCCCGCTCCCCACCAGCGGCCCCGCGATCTGCGCGATGCTCGTCAAGCTCCCCATCGCCCCTTGCAGCAGCCCCTGCTCCTTCGGCCCCACTGCCTTGGAGGTCATCGCCTGCGCCGCCGGGCCCGCCACGCCCCCGATCGAAGCGATCGCGATCACCACGAAGATCATCCAGCCCTCCGTCGCCAGCCCGTAGCACGCGAACGCCACCGCCCCGATGAGCAGCCCCGCCACCACGCACGCCCGCTCGCCGAACCTCGGAATGATCTTTCGCGCCAGTCCGCCCTGCACGATCGCCGACGACACGCCCACCACGCAGAGCGACGCCCCCGTCCACAGCGGCGTCCATCCGAACCGCTTCTGCATCGAGAGCACCCACGTCGCGTGCAGCCCGAACTGCGCCAGGTTCGAGATGAACAGCGTCGCCGCCAGCATCGAGACCACCCGATGCCCCATGAGCCACTTCAGCGCGCCCATCGCGTGCGCCTTGGCCCACGAGAACGGCCGATGGTTCTCCGGCGCGAGCGACTCGGGCACCACGAAGTATCCGTACATCCAGTTCACCATCGTCAGCACGCCCGCCGCGTAATACGGATACGTGATGTGCCCATGCCCCAGCAGCGGCAGCGGCGTCTTCTCATCCCCCAGCGCGCCCCCGATCAGCGGCCCAAACGCGAACCCCGCCCCGAACGCAGCGCCGATGATTCCGAACCCCGCCGCCCGCTTCTCCGGCGGCGTCACATCCGCGATGTACGCGCTGCACACCGGGATCGTCGCCCCCGATACCCCATTGATCGCCCGCGTGATAAACAGAAACGTCATCCCCGTCACCGCCCCGAACACTTCAGTGACATGTGGTGCCTGCGTGGCCGCGAAGTAGTCCAGCCCCGACCCGAACAGCGCGATCAGCAGCACCGGCCGTCGCCCGAAGCGATCCGAGAGCGACCCGAGAATCGGTGAGAAGATGAACTGCATCGCCGCGTACATCGCAAACAGCAGCCCCACCGCGAGCGACGCGTCATGCTCCGCCCCCTCCGGCGGCAACCCGCGCACCACCGCGATCAACTTCGGCGCGACCGGAATCAGCAGCCCGAATCCGAGCACATCCAGCAGCAATGTGAAGAACACGAAACTCAGCGCGGGCTTGGAGCGATGCATGGCGGTCAGGGTAGCACGCGCTCCCCTCACCCACGCTCAATCAGCCGCCGCGTCGCCTCCGCGCGATACGCAAAGATCGTGTCCAGTTGCGGCCGCACAAACCACCCATGCACCGCCCACCCCATCACCATCGCATATCGCACCCGATCGCGCACCCGCGTCTGCTCGCTCCCATCTTCGCCGCGCACCCGCTCGAAGGTGTGCTCGTGGATCCACTGCCGATACGGCCCGCGCCGCTGCTCGTCCACAAACCGCGCCCGCCCCTCCCGCGGCGGCTCCCACGCCGTAATCTCCGTCCTCCACCCAAACCCGATCCCGTGCAGCTTCAGCGCATACTCGATCATCGCCCCCGGACGCATCTGGATCGGCCGCGCGGTGAGCACCCGAAACTTCAGCCACGGCGGTGTGATCGCTTCCAGATTTCCGGCATCGCCAAAGAACTCGAACACCCGCTCGATCGGCACCCGCAGTGTCTGATCCGTCTCCAGCACATACTCCCGCATATCGCCCTCATTCCAAGCATCCCCGCCGACTCATCACCCCGTCTATCCTTCGACGTTCGCTCGGGGCGCGATTCAGATCGTGCTAGTGCCTGATGCCCAGTGCCTAGTGCCTTCTTCATCGCTGAGATGCACCCGTAGAACCTGATCCGGTTCGCACCGGCGTAGGGAAGCGATGTTCTTCTTGGTGGCACGGCTCTCCAGAGCCGTGCGCCCGAAACCATCGAATCCAGCCGCCCGCGAACTCTTTCCGAAGGAGTTCCCGCATGTTCAGCAACGGCGCCCACATCGCTTCCCCGCTCTCCCGCTTCCGCCCGCCCATGCACGGCGCGCAGAATCCCGGCAACACGCCCGGCGTCACCACCCCCGGCTGCTTCGCGCTCGCCCCCGACATCGGCGGCCCGCTCATGTTCGCCTCCCCGGACACCCCCAACATGCCCGCGCCCAGCACCAAGACCGCGTGGGACTTTCTCCCCTCGGGCTGGTCAGTGCGCACCATGCCCGAAGGCACGACGCTCAACACCTACTCCGCCGCGGCGTGCGTCGTCGGCGATCACCCCAGCGTCACCTTCGCCACCGCGCGCCATCAGATTCTCGAAGTCCGCTACCCGCGCAACTTCGCCCCCATCACCCAGCTCGAATCCGCGCGGCTGGGCATCATCACCCCCGAGATGACCCGCGTCGCCGCGCGCGAGCCGCACCTCACGCCCGCGCAGGTTCGCGACGAGATGGCCGCCGGCCGCATGGTCATCCCCGCCAACATCAATCACCTCAAGCACAACCTGGACCCCATGGCCATCGGCCGCGCCAGCAAAACCAAGGTCAACGCCAACATGGGCGCATCGCCCATCTCCTCGGGCACCCACGAAGAAGTCGAGAAGCTCCAGTGGGCCCAGAAGTGGGGCGCCGACACCGTGATGGACCTCTCTACCGGCGGCGACCTTGATGCCTGCCGCGCGGCCATCCTGCGTGAGAGCACCGTGCCGATCGGCACGGTTCCGATCTACTCCATGATCATCGGCAAGAAGATCGAGGACCTGGACTGGCCCACCATCGAGCAATCGCTGCATCATCAGGCCAAGCAGGGCGTGGACTACTTCACCATCCACGCCGGCGTCCGCCGCGGCCATCTCAAGTACGTCAAGAACCGGCTGATCGGCATCGTCTCCCGCGGCGGCTCGCTGCTGGCGAAATGGATGCTCGTCCACAATCAGGAGAACATCATGTATGAGCGCTGGGAGGACATCTGCGACATCCTCCGCCAGTACGACGTGACGTTCTCCATCGGCGACGGCCTGCGCCCCGGCGGCCTCGCGGACGCGACCGATGATGCGCAGATCGCGGAGCTGGAGACGCTGGGAAAGCTGACCGAGCGGGCCTGGCGCAAGGGCGTGCAGGTGATGATCGAGGGGCCGGGGCACGTTCCCTTCGACCAGATCGAGTGGAACGCCAAGCTTCAGCGGACGCTCTGCCACGGCGCGCCGTTCTATGTGCTTGGGCCGCTGGTGACGGACATGTTCCCCGGCTACGACCACATCACCAGCTGCATCGGCGCGACGGCGATGGCGTATCACGGCGCGGCGATGCTCTGCTATGTCACGCCCAAGGAGCATCTGGGGCTGCCGAAGAAGGACGATGTGAAGCAGGGCTGCATCGCCTACAAGATCGCGGCCCACGCGGCGGATGTCGCGCTCGGCATCCCCGGCACCCGCGACCGCGATGATGAACTCACCAAGGCCCGGGCCGCGCTGAACTGGGAAAAGCACTTCGAGCTTTCCTTCGACCCCGACACCGCCCGCGCGTATCACGATGAAGACCTCGATGTGGACACCGACTTTTGCGCCATGTGCGGCCACGACTGGTGCAGCGTCCGTATCTCCAAGGAGATCCAGGAGTTCATGTCCGGCAAGGCCGAGGGCTTCGAGCGCATCGGCGCCGGCGGCAAGCTCGGCGCCCCCGTGAAGTCCGGCGCCCTCACCCCCGAGCAGCAGGAAATCCTGGCGAGACGGGGCGTTCTCGCCCCGGAAGAAATCCACAAGCTCGCCAGCAAGACGAAGAAGGCACTGGGCACTGGGCATCAGGCATCAGTGGAGGAAAGCAAACTCTCCTGCCACTCGGACTACGTGGACCCGGAGACGGCCAAGAGGTTGCAACTGGACAAGGGCGGCGTGCTGGTACAACTCGATGTCCGCCCGGCGCTGGGGATCGCCAAAGAAGACCGGGTGATCTGAGCGGCGAGTGACGCGGGCCTGCCGCGCCGCGCGCGGCGCGGTTTATGCCGCCTCGCGCACCCGTGTCCTAGAGACGCGGAGCGTGAGCGACGGAGCGGGGGCGTGCTCGGGGAAGTTCAGGCGGGCGAACTCGCCGAAGAGTTCGCGGGCGGCCTTGTCATAGGCCCGTGCAGCGAGTTCCTCATCGTCGAAGCGTCGCTGAATCTTGATGTCCTTGCCGCGCCTGATCTGCATCTTCCATTTGCCGCGTTCGTCGTCCCAGCTCACGCCCTTGAACTTCGAGGTGTACTCGTGGCCGTTGATGGTTCCCATCTTTCGGTTTCTGCGGCTCTGCTCCTCCTGGCCCACCAGCATCAGATTGCTCCGGCGGCAGTCCAGCGGATCACCGCTCCGGAAGAGCACCCGGTTTTCCCGCCCTTCAACGCCCAGAAGAATGCGTTTGAGCGGGATCTGCGGCCCCTCTCCCCACGCGCAGCGGAGCACAACCTCACCACCGCCCCCCTCATCGCGCGGCGACCAGTTCCACGCCTTGCCACGCACCACGGGAAGGTCCCGCTCGTCGATGAGCACATCCATGGTGTGCAGGTAGCTGCTGATGGGGACGCGCCACACCCCCGGGCGATCCGGATCGGGGTGCGGCTCCTCGCGTTTGCGGAGCGCCTCGCTCATGGCGTGCAGGTCCTCCACGGCGTACAGCACCGGGCCGTTGCCGTGGCGGGCTCGCTGTTGCCAGCGGCGCTTGGGCACCATGCGCTCAGACTCCCAGTGGGTCCACGTCGTGTATGGCACGCCCATGACCTCCGCCGCCTGTTGCCGCGTTGCCAGACCGGGGTAGCCCGGCTGCACGCGCTCGCGTATCTTGGGCAGCGGCGTGTCCATCGGCCCGGTGTACGGGCCGAAGTACGCGTCGAGCTCCTCGCGCAACTGTTCCAGATCGGCGCGGGCGAAGAGCACGCCCCGGGGTCCCTGCTCGCCGATCTCGTACCAGCGCCGCGACGGTGCCTTCCCCGACCCTTGCCACTTGATCCATTGAGCGACTGAGATGCCGAACATATCCCCGGCCTGGGCCTGCGTCGCCAACCCCGGGTATCCCGACCGCACCGCGCTGCCCGGCTTGGGGAGCGGCGCATCGGCGGGGCCGTCGTAGGGCGCGGAAAGTTCCTCGATGGCGCGGCGCAGTTCACGAACATCCTCAATCGCAAACAGCGCCATCGGCGGCCCCCATGGCGTCTTCTGTCCCCAGCGCCGCAAGGGACGCTTGACGCGCAACTGCCAGTGCGAGAGTGTGTTCTCCGCAACTCCAAACATCGCCGCGGCCTGCTCCTTGGTGACCAGCCCCGGATATCCCGGCGCCACGCTGGTGCCTTCCTTGGGCAGCGGCGCATCGGCGGGGCCGGCATACGGCGCGGGCGCGGGTCGCGGGCCTTCCATCTCCGCGCGGAGCGCGTGCAAATCTTCCACGGCGAAATACACCGGCGCGAGATTCTTGCGGCCCGTGCCGCGCCAGCGCCGCACCGGCCGCGTGCTCCTGCGCATCCACAGATACATCCCGCAGTCGCTCAGGTCCAGCATCCTCGCGGCCTTGTGGCGGTCCAGCAGCCCGGGGTGCCCGCCGGGCAAGATGAGCTGGTCCGTCGGTGGAAGGATTGCAGGATCGGCGGTCTGTGTGGTCATAGTTGCGGCTCCCAAGCCCGCGCATCGCACCCGTTGCGATGTGCCGGCTCTGATGGGTATCGGACGCGATCGGTCGCGGGTTGAGCCAGCGGCCCGGGAATCTCTCGTGCATACCCGGGAGTGCGAGCGTGCGCCCCGGGAAATCGCCGCGCTTTCCCGGGCCTGCGCGGCGCACGCCCGCGCAGAAGCCGCGCCGCCCCGGGCGCCGCGTGCCCATTTCCGGGTGTTTGGCAATCATCCCCGGGAATAAACCGCAGCCCCCCGGGTGGCGGAAGTGAAGTTGCCCGCGCCGGCGCACGATGCAGCAGTCGCAAGGTGAGTGGTGAGTCTTTCATCGCCAAAGCCGAGTGGCCCCGGCATTCACGCACGCACCGCCGCGTCTAGAGCCACTATGCCCAGCACCTATCTTCCATTGCGCGAAAGCGAGCTCGACGCGTGGCTGGCGAACTTCGCCGCCCTCGTCGCCGCCGCTCCCGCGAAGTATGCCCTGACCGACGCGGACGCGGCGGAAGTTTCCGCCGCGGTCACCGCGTGGCACGCCGCGTTTGTGGTTGCGTCGTCGCCCCAGAGCCGCACCCGCCCCGCTGTTGCCGCCAAGAACGCCGCCAAGCGGGCCGCGCTGCGCACCGTGCGCCGCTTCGCCGCGCTGATCCGGGCCGCGTCCCCGGATCGCATTTCCAGCACGCTGAAGATCGGGCTGGGCCTGCACGCGCCCGCGGCTGGAGGAGGAGGAACTCCGATCGCAACTCCCGAGAGCACGCCCGCGATTTTTCTGGCGGGCATGGACCAGCGCTCGCACACGCTCCGCGTCGGCGATGCGGAGAGCACAAGTCGGCGCGGCAAGCCGCGCGAGGCCGTTGGGCTGATGCTCTATCGCACCATCGCCGACGGCGCGATGAGCAGGCCGGAGGGCTCGGAGTTCCTCACCATGGTCACGCGCGGCCGGTGCGTCTCGGAGTTCACCGCCGCGGATCGGGGCAAGATCGCCACCTACTTCGGCCGCTGGATGAACGCCAAGGGCGACGTCGGCCCGTGGAGCCGGGCCACCAGCGCGTCGATCGCCGCGTAGCCCGTACACATACGGCCGCGCCGTTTGGGACGCGGCTACATCCGCACCGGCTCGAAGCCCTTGCGATATCCACCCGCTCTGCGCACGATCGTGCTGGTCGCCCCCGCGTGATTGGTAAACGCGAGCTTGGTGCGGTCCCACTCCAGCACCTGCCCGGGGAACTTCGCCGCCTTCACCGCCAGCAGGCCCGGCTCGGTGCAGCGCAGCCCGACGTTGAACGGGCACCACAGGTGCGGCGTGCTCTTGCCCAGCGCCTTGTCCACCCAGGCGTGCCAGTGGTTGAACTTCTCGTAGCCACCCTTGGGCAAGCCCGGCCACGCCATGCCGTCGGTCATGGTCCCGTCGCGCCAGATTTCCAGCGGGCCCTCGGGCGCGAGCACCAGCGTGCCGCCCTCGCAGACGACGATGGTCATGACGCCGCTGGGCCACTTGCCCCCCGCTCCCTCGCCCAGGCCGATCTGGGCGCGGTCGGGCTTCATGTCCGAGTCGTAGAAGTAGAAGTTGCAGGTGGAGCTGGCGAACTTGTTGCCGCTGACGGGATAGGTGAGCGTGGAGAGCACCTTGCTGGCGTGGAAGTGCGAGAGATCGCGCGAGGGTGTGCGGGTGCAGACATGCGTCGGTGATTGCAACTCGGGAAAGGCGTAGAAGAGCACATCCGTTGTGTGTACCACCCAGTCGGCGATCTGGCCGCCGCCGTAGTTGAACCAGCTGCGCCACTGCCGCTGAATCATCTGCGGGCGGCAGGGGACGGCTTCGGTGCCGTTGAGCCAGAGGTCGTAGTTGAATCCCGCCGGTGGCTGGATGGGCTCGCCGAGTGTGCCATCGGCGAAGTAGAAGCCGCCGGCGAGCGCGCCGCCGCCGAAGGCGATGTGGACTTCAATGACTTTGCCGAGGCCACCGGATTTGAGGATGTCCACGGCCGCGCGGCGGGGTGTGTGCTCGATGCGCTGCGCGCCGGTCTGGGTGATGAGGGTGGGCGCGGCTTTGATGGCGCGGGCGAGGATGTCGAGCTCCTCGAGCTGCTGGACCAGCGGCTTCTGCCCGTACACATGCTTGCCGCGCGAGAGTGCGAGGGTCATGATGGCGCAGTGCGAGTGGTCGGGCGTGGAGACGATCACCGCGTCGAACTTGCCCGCGTGCTTGTCGAAGGCCTCGCGGTAGTCGGCACACTGGAAGGCATCCGGGTGGTCCTGCGCGGCTTTGGCGAGGGCTTCGGAGTCAATGTCGCACAGCCCGACGATCTCCGCCAATGGGTGCGACGCGACGGCTTTGCGGTCTTGCTCGCCGATGGTGCCGACGACGCCGATGGAGAGCACGCGGAGCTTGGTGTCGACGCGGCGCGGCCGCGCCCCGAACAGACGCGGCGCGCTGAGCGCAACCGCGCCCGCGAGCGTGGCACTCTGCATGAAGCGGCGGCGGGAGAGGGCATCCGTGGGCGGGCAGGGGTGACGGGTGTGGATCGGCATGGGTCTTCTCGCGGCAAGTGCATGGGTGCGGCGGGCGATGCTACAGCATCGGCGTGGGCCGCGGGTGATTGGCTCGCTTGCACCAAGGCGCTCCGGACGCCGCGGGCCGAGCAAAGACACGGGCTGGAAAGCCCGTGCCACGCAGATCAGAACCCGGCTCGGAGAGCCGTGCCACCCAATCACACAAACTTGACGGTGAGCGTGGTCTTCGGCCCCGCCAGCGCCTTGGAGACCGGGCAGGTCGCCTTGGCCTGCTCCGCCAACTTCTCAAACGCGGCCGCGTCCATGCCCGGCACCGACCCCTCCAGCGCCAGCTCGATGAGCGGAATGGCGAAGCCGGGGCCGTCCTTCTCAAGATGGACCTTGGCGGTGGTGTGCAGCCGCGTGGCGGTGTGCCCTGCGCCGCCGATCAGGGCCGAGAGTTGCATGGTGAAGCAGCCGGCGTGCGCGGCGGCGATGAGCTCTTCGGGGTTGGTGCCCCCACCACCCTTGCCGTCTGCGGTGCGGGCGCGGAAGTCGTATGGGGCGTCGAGGGTCTTGCTCTGGACGGTGATGTGGCCTTTGCCTTCGGTGAGGTTGCCGGACCATTCGGCGGCGGCGGTGCGAGAGGGCATTGGTGGGCTCCTTGTGAGAGGAACACGATATGCGGCCAAGCGAGCTACCGCTTGCTGCGCGAGGGCGAAGATGTGGCCGCGGGCTGCTTGGTGGGTTTCTTCTTGGCCGACGGCTTGACCGCGGGAGTGCTCGCCGTTGCGCGCGCGATCTTCTTGCCGGTGACATCTCTGCCGGTGGCAGCCAGCGACTTGGTGTAGAAGTCGATGTACTTCTTGGCGGTGATGCGCTTGATGGTGTCACCGATGACGTCGAGCGCGACATCGTCGAGTTTCTTGAAGCGGATGCAGGCCTTCCCCATGTCGAGCTTCTTGCCGGTCGCGAGCCATTGCTTCTGGAACTGCGCGTGGGCGTCGGGGTTGCCGTAGACGCACATGAGGTAGAGGGACATGTGGTTCTTCTGCGATGCCAGCCCCGCATAGGGCAGCGGCTGCTTGGGGTCGCAGTGGTAGCCGGGCGGGAAGACCGAGTGCGGCACGGCGTAACCGATCATGCCGTATTGCATACCTTCGGTGAACCCCCCCACCCCGGACTTACCATCGGGGCCGCGGTCGAGGTTGGCGAGAATGACCTTGCGGATCGCGGTGAGCGCGGCGCGGCGATCATCGGGGAGGGAGCCCAGGTACTGCTCGACGGTGGTGGATTTGGATTGCATGGCCGGAGTCTACCATGCGGCCCCATGAGTTCGCACGCCCTTCCACGCCGTACTTTTGCAATTATTTCCCACCCGGACGCGGGCAAGACCACGCTCACGGAGAAGCTGCTGCTCTATGGCGGCGCGGTGGGCTTGGCCGGGTCGGTCACGGCGCGGAAGAATCAGCGGGCGACGGCGAGCGACTGGATGGAGCTGGAGAAGCAGCGCGGGATCTCGATCTCATCCACGGTGTTGCAGTTTGACTATGACGGGTATCGCGTGAATCTGCTGGACACGCCGGGGCACAAGGACTTTTCCGAGGATACGTATCGCGTGCTCACGGCGGTGGACGCGGCGGTGATGGTGATCGACGCGGGCAAGGGCATCGAACCGCAGACGCGGAAGTTGTTCGAGGTCTGCCGGCGGCGCGGCGTGCCGATCTTCACGTTCATGAACAAGTGCGATCGGCCGACGCGTGAGCCGCTGGAACTGCTGGATGAGCTGGAGAAGGTGCTGGGGATTGGGGCATTTCCGGTGAACTGGCCGCTGGGGAACGGGCCGAGCTTTCGCGGTGTGTACGACCGGCTAACGCATCAGGCGCACATGTTTGAGCGCACGGTGGGGGGAAAGTTCGCCGCGCCGGTGCGGGTGCAGGGGCTGGATGATCCGTCGCTGCGCGAGAAGCTGGATGACCATGTGTATGTGCAGGTGCGCGAGGAGATCGAGATGCTCCAGGGGGCGGGGGAGACGTACGACCAGGAGCGGGTTCTGGCGGGCGAGGTGACGCCGGTGTATTTCGGGAGCGCGGGGAACAACTTCGGCGTGCAGCTCTTGCTCGATGGTTTCTTAGAGCATTCGGCGGATCCCGGGCCGCGGATGTCGGTGGGTCCGAACGGGACAGACGAGCGGATGGTGACGCCGGACGAGAGAGATTTTAGCGGTTTCGTGTTCAAGATTCAGGCGAACATGGACCCGAAGCACCGGGACCGGATCGCATTCATACGGATTGTGTCGGGAAGCTTCACGCGCGAGATGACGGTGGTACACGTGCAGAGCGGGAAGAAGATCCGGCTGTCAAATGCGCAGAAGCTCTTCGGGCAGAATCGAGAGACGGTGGAGGATGGGCAGGCGGGGGATGTGGTGGGGATCGTTGGGCACGATGTGCTGCGCATCGGCGACACGCTGGCGGAGGACCGGACGATTGTGTTCGACGAGATTCCGAAGTTCACGCCCGAAGTCTTCGCGTATCTGAACAACCCGCAGCCCGCGAACAGCAAGAAGTTCCGGTTGGGGCTGGAGCAGCTCATGCAGGAGGGCGTGGTGCAGGTGATCTACATCGGCACCGGGCAGGTGAAGACGCCGCTGCTGGCGGCGGTTGGGCCGCTGCAGTTTGAGGTGGTGCAGTACCGCTTGCAGGCGGAGTATCAGGCGGAGTCGCACCTGGAAGCGTCGCGATGGACGCTGATCCGGTGGTGGCGGAAGCCGGGCCTGGATCGGTCGGGAGCAGACGAGGAGTGGCTGCCGGAAACGGTGATGGACTCGACCTTCGGCGTGGACCGCGATGATCGCCCGGTGGTGCTGTTCGCGGATGAGTGGGCACTGCGGAACTTCACGCAGAGGAATGCGGGGGTGGAGTTGTCGGCGTTGCCGTTTGTGGGGGGGGAGAAGAAGTAAAAACGGCGGACCGAAGTAGTATCCTCGCGGATTGGGCAAAGGACTATCCCGCGCACGTGACGGCGCAGCAGAAGGCCGAAGGCGCGCGGCAGGCCAAGGATGCCGCCCGCATCGCGCTGGAGAAGGAAGTCCGGCCCATCAGCAACTTCGTGCAGGGGTACACCAAGACCACGGATGCCGACCGCGCGACGATCGGGATCACGGTGCGCGACACCTCGCGCACGCCGTCACCGACGCCGACGACGCGCCCGCTGGTGAGCGTGGACCCCGGCACCCGGCTGACGCACCAACTGCGCCTCGTTGATGAGGGCTCGCCGACCCGGCGCGGCAAGCCCGAGGGCGTGGCGGGCGCGGAGGTGTGGGTGAAACTTGTCGATGCGGGCACCCCAGCGCCGACGGACCCCGCCGCGCTGTCGTTCCTGACCCTGCCCAGCCGCCCGTCCGTCCGCACCGAGTTCAAGGTCCATGACGGCGGGAATACGGCGCTCTACATGCTCCGCTGGGTCGGCCCGCGCGGTGCGGTCGGGCCGTGGTCGGACGTTTGCTCCGCGAGGATCGCCGCGTGAATCACGTTGCGGGCGCGTTGCACGGCGAGAGCCCGCGAGAGCTCCTGGGGAGGCGCGACGCTCGGCTGGGCGGATTCGGCCCCGCGCCGGCCGCCGCCGATGAGGCACGCGCCGCAGAAGATGATGAGGACAATCCCCCCCGCATCCCACGCGGCGGCGAGACTCGCCGAAATGAAAGTCTGGTGCGGCGTGTGGCCGAGGCGATCGAGGAAGAACGCGAAGACCATGGCGACGGCGAAGATCCCGAGCAGGGTCAGAGCCTCAGCGCGGCAAAGGGCGGAATCGATGGCCGTCTCCCATCCAGCGAAACGGCGGCGCCGGTTCCTCACCCACCACGCCGCGGCGGAGATCAGCACCGCTCCGGCCGGGAGCACGGCCGCGATGGGGGTGATGGTGACGGCCATCCGGTCGAGCAGGTCCTGTCCCCACAGCCAGAACCCGCCCATGACGACGATGTTGAGGCCCGCGATGTTCTTCCACGCTCGGTCCATGTTGATGCTCCTTACTTAGCGTATTGTGCGTACGGCCTCGAACATACGCCGCTGTCAGATCCATTTTCTCCGCAGCAACCACGCCTTGACCACCTGCGTCAGCACCACGTACAGCAGCAGCGTGAGGAAGATGAGCGGCCAGTAAAGCGGCGGAAGCTCGGTGAAGCCGAGGTAGGTTCCCAGCCGCGTGAAGGGGATCGCAATCCCGACCGCCATGATGCAGACGGACATGACCAGCAGCGGCCAGGACGGGCGGCTCTGGAGGAAGGGAATCTTGTTGGTGCGGATGATGTGGATGATGACCGTTTGTGTCAACAGACTCTCCACGAACCAGCCGGTCTGGAACAAACTCTCGCTGTGCGCGGCTTTCTCGGGGGTTGACACATCCCAGCACTTGAAGAGATAGAGCATCATCAGATAGGTCGTGTAGTCGAAGACCGACGAGCAGGGGCCGATGAAGACAATGAATCGGGTCAACTGCTTCATATCCCAAGGGCGCGGCTTGGCGACTTGCTCGGGGTCCACATCGTCGGTGGGGATCGCCGTCTGGCTGATGTCGTACAGAAGGTTGTTCGCCAGAATCTGGATCGGCAGCATCGGCAAATAGGGCACGAAGATGCTCGCACCCAGCACGCTGAACATGTTGCCAAAGTTGCTGCTGGCCCCCATGCGGATGTACTTGAGGATGTTGGCGAAGACCTTTCGCCCTTCGATCACGCCTTCCTCTAAGACCAGCAGCGACTTCTCCAGCAGGATCATGTCTGCCGATTCTTTGGCGATATCAACAGCCGTATCTACGCTGATCCCTACGTCAGCCGCTCGCAGCGCCGGGGCATCGTTGATCCCGTCGCCCATGAAGCCGACGGTGTGGCCGCGGGATTGCAGGGCGGTGATGATCCGGCGCTTGTGCGCCGGGGAGACGCGGGCGAAGAGGGTGGTCTTCTGGGCGGACTCGGCGAGTTCCGCGTCGGTCATCTTCTCGACCTGCGCGCCCAACAACACGAACTCGGTGGACAGCCCGACTTCCTTGCAGACCTTGCGGGCCACGAGGTCGTTGTCACCCGTCACCACCTTGACGATGATCCCGTGCCCGTGCAGTGCCGCGATTGCCGCCTTCGCGGTCTCCTTGGGCGGGTCGAGGAAGGCGACGTAGCCGTTCAAGATCAGGTCACACTCGTCGGCCTTGCCATAGGGTGTGGCATCCCCCGCGATCACGCCGCGCGGCTCGATGTCCTTGCTGGCGATGGCGAGCACGCGGAAGCCGTCAGTCGAGAGGTTCTCGTATTCCTCCTGCAAGGCATCGATCAGAATGTTGTCCATCGGAAGGAGTTGGCCGTCAAGCTCGAAGTTCTTGCAGCGTGGGAAGATTGCCTCCGGCGCTCCCTTGCTGATGATCCGGTCCTTGCCCTCGGGTGTGCGGACCACCACAGTCATGATGCGGCGCTGGAAGTCGAAGGGGATTTCGTCTACTTTGGTATAGTCGGAGATGTGCGCCTCGGCGTGGGTCTCCTTGTGGGACAGCACGGCCCGGTCCAGCACGTTTTTGAGTCCCGTCTGAAAGTAGCTGTTGAGATACACCAGCGCCAGCACGCCCTCGTCTTCGCGCAGCACCACGTCACAGTGCTTCTCCAGGATAACGTGGTCCATCGTCAAGGTGCCGGTCTTGTCAGTACACAGGATGTCCATCGCGCCCAGGTTCTGGATGGCGTTGATCCGCTTGACGATCACTTTCTTGCGGCTCATCGCCAGCGCCCCTTTGGAGAGGCAGACAGTCACGATCATCGGCAGCATCTCGGGCGTCAGCCCCACCGCCACAGCCACGGCGAAAAAGAACGCCTCGCCCCAGTTGCCCTTGGTCAGACCGTTAATGACGAACACCAGCGGCACCATCACGAACATGAAGCGGAGCATGAGCCATGTGAAGCGGGAGATGCCCTTGTCGAATGCCGTCTGCGTGGGTTGCTCAGACAG
>JAYVRG010000098.1:0-45892 GCA_043776515.1 Phycisphaerales bacterium | reverse complement strand
CTCGGTCACGTCCCCGCGCAGCGCGGCGTCGATGATCGTGCGAATCTCCGCGGTGATGCCGGCATTCTTGCCCACGCCGCATGAATACCCGACTTCACCAAAAAGCGCAAGTCGGCCCCTGTTCGGGTCCGGTGGTTGCAGACGGCTGAAGAGTTACGTTCAGCGTTGGGCAACGCATCGCCATTCATCCTCCAGGACGAACCTTCGGGACAAACAGGCGATACAATGAAGATGCAGATGGGGGCCCATCGGAGACCATGGCGCGAGTGATTCCATTTCGATTTCTGATCGCACTCTTCTTGGCGGCTTGGACGCCGTTCTGTTGCTGCAATCTGCACAGCGTGATGAACGTGTGCGAGGTCTGCGGCGAACATGGACACCGCGACGCCGATGGGGATGACGATCACGACGGCGGTAACGCTCCGCACACGCACGCGAATGTAGCACATCACCACGACGAAGATTCGCTTCCGGCCCAACAGGACAAGCACAAGAACGATCAGAAGCGGTGCAACTGTGACGGCAACAAACTGACATCGATCGGCCTCGACAAGAGCACGATTGAGTTCCCTGCGTCGGCCCTGCTGTTCCTCCTCCCGCGCTGGGAAACAAGTTGGTACCCGCGATGGCCTTTGATGGCCCTGCCGAGCGAGAATCGGAGCCCACTCCGACCCGCCACCTCGCTGCTGTACCAGCACTGCGCGCTCATAGTTTAGACAATCGCCGCCGCCTGATAAGGGCAAGATGCGGGTGCGTGCCCATCTGAGGTCGCACATTCCGCTGCCCGGGTGCGCCCCGATCGTCGAGACCACAACTTGAACTGTTTGGCCGCGCCGCTGCTCTGTCGGCAGTCGTTTGTGTCGGTCTTGGATTGTGAACACACGCTTGGATGTTCGGATCGACTCGCCGTGTGAGGACCGCCGCCCCGAACTCAAAGGATCTCCGCAATGAATCCGATTCGTTTCTCTCGCTGCGTTCTCCCCTGTCTTGCCGCGATCGCTCTCACCACCGGCGTTGTTCAGGCCCAGCCCCATGACACCCACCAGCCCAAACCGAATGATGCGCACGCGACGCCGGTGAACGCCGACAAGGCGGCAAAGCACGTCGGCGATCCGTATCCGTTCGACACCTGCCCCATCACCGGCAAGAAACTCGGCTCGATGGGCGACCCGTTGACCACGGTCTACGACGGTCGCGAGGTGCGGTTCTGCTGCCCGTCTTGTCCCCCCAAGTTCGAGAAGGACCTGGCAGCGAGTTTCGTCAAACTCGACGAGAAGATCATCAAGGACCAGGTGCGGATGTACCCGCTCACGACTTCTGTCATGACGGGGAAGGAACTGCCCGCGTCCCCGGCCGAGCCCTGCGGGTTCGTGTACGGGAACCGCCTCGTGCGGCTCGGCGCCGAGAGCGAGAAGGCCGACTTGCAGAAAGACTCGAAGAAGTACCTCGGCGAGCTCGACAGGGCGGTGATCGCCAAGCAGGGCAAGGACTACCCGAGCCAGACGTGCTTCGTGAGTAACGAGAAGCTCGGCGGAGATATGGGTGACCCCGTGGACATCGTGATTGCGGGGCGGCTCATCCGGCTCTGCTGCAACTCCTGCAAGAAGGATCTGGAAAAGGAACCCGCCAAGTTCATCGCCAAGATCGATGAGTCCCGCAAGGGCAAGAGCACCAAGCCCGACACATCGGCGGGCCATGACGGTGACGACAAGAAGCCGAATGAGCATAACTGACAGGTTCTCGGTGAGGGCGCGAGCCCTCGCCGAAACTTTTCATCTTTTCCGTTTCAATGGCTTTGTGCAAAGTTCCAGGTCAATGACTCAAGAACAGTTTCCGGAGGCACGCATGAACCGAGTTCTTCCAATGGCCGTGATGCTGACTCTCCTCGCGGGCTGCCAGGCCACATACCGCGAGCCGACACTCCCCGCCGACCATCCGGCGAATCCGGGAGGCGATGCCGCTGCTCCCGCGGAGCATTCGCACACTCTGGCGACCACAACATCAGACATGGCATCGTCCGAGGCGGCCAAGCCGGCAATGACTGGCGAGCATGGCGGGGACATTCCGGCATCGGTCGCTCCGGGGGCCGCGCTCTACGTATGCCCGATGCACCCGGAGGTGACCTCCGACAACCCCGACCAGCGGTGCCCCAAGTGCGGCATGAAGCTCGTCAAGAAGGACGGGGGGAAACAGCCATGATATTGAAACAGATCCTTTTTCTGCTGTCTGTCGTGCTGATGGCCGGCTGCGCGAACATGAAGCCCGGGATAAGATTCGATGACGTGCGGCAAGCGGCCGCCGCGGCCACGACGGGATGGGGCCGGGAATGGGCGGCAATCGCTAGGCAACACCGCGAGGAGCATGACCCGTGAACCGCTTTCTACTGCCCTCACTCCTCGTGCTCTCAATCCTGCTGCCTCTTGCGGGTTGCGCCGTCGTCACGCCCGACAAGCGCTTCCCCGATGTGCAGCGTGAGGCGCAACTTCGCCTCGACAAGCGCGTGTTGTGGCGACAAGTTCCGCCAACACCCGAAGACCAGCGCGTTGATGACGCCGTGGCCGCGCTCCTCGTCCGTCCGCTCAGCGCGGCCGACGCGGTGCAGATTGCCCTTTTCAGGAACACCGGCCTCCAGTCCACTTTCGAGGACTTGGGCATCGCCCAGGCCGACGTGGTGCAGGCGGGCCAACTCCGCAACCCGGACATCGCCGGCTTCCTCCGGTTCCCCGATTCGCCGCCGAGCGGTCTCAACTGGAACATTGGGGTGGACATCTGGCTGCTGGACGGCTTCCTGGTGCCCATCCGCGAGAAGCTCGCCGGGGCTGCGGAGGAACAAGCGATCCGGCAAGTCACGGAGCAGGTGTTGCGGCTCGCCGCCGAGACGCGCGGTGCGTACTACGCGCATCAGGCCGACGCCAAGGGGGCCAAGGCGCAGGAGGAGCTTGCCGAAGTGGCGCGGCTCGCATCCGACCTGTCGCTCGGTCAGGCCGGCGCCGGCAACGTGGACGACTTGCGACTAGCCGCGGACACCGCCGCGTTGCAGCAGACCGGACTCGCCCTGATTCAGGCACGCTCGGCCGCACGGGCCAGTCTTGAGCGGCTGCGGCGGCTCATGGGCCTGACCGACCAGCCGGTGAACTGGTCACTCGCGGCAGATGCCCCGATGCCAAGCAGTGGTGAGCCCGGTGAGGAACAACTTGTGTCGCTCGCGCTCGGCTCGCGTCTGGAACTCGGTGCAGCGCTCGCCGAGGTTCAGCGCCAGGAATACGCCCTCGAACTCACGAAGAAGTGGTGGCTGTCCACCGTGCAGGTCGGGGCGGAGACGGAGAAGAGTTCGGATGGTCAGTTCCAGACCGGCCCGCACTTCTCCGTCGAGCTTCCGATCTTCAACCAGCGGCAAGGGGAGATCGGTCGTCAGGAAGCGATCATCCGCCAGGTCAAGCAGCGCGTCTCGTCCATGCAAGAGCAGGTGCGCACGGAGGTCCGCACTGCGCTGGACCGCGTCGCCGCGGCACGCCAGGTCGCCGAGTTCTACGCAAGCGACATCCTCCCCCTCCGCCGCCGAGTTCTGGCCGCGACCCAGGACCGGTACAACTCCATGTTCGTCGGCGTGTTCGAGTTGCTGAGCACCAAGGCCGAACTGACGGTCGCCGAGACCGCCTCCGCCCGAGCGCTCCAGGACTACTGGACCGCCCGCTCGGACCTGGAACTCGCTCTGGGCACGCGCGTCCCCGAAACGCCACTCCCCTCGCCCGAACCGCCGCCCGCCGAGCAACCCAATCCGTCACCACCGCCCGCCGCACCCACTGCACCGAACCCCCACCAACAGCACCAGCCAAAGTGACCAACAATGCCCACCAATGACCATTCTCCGCTCACCCGCCGCCAGGTCTTGGCCACCACTGCCGGCCTGGTCGCGATCACACCCTTCATGCGTGCGTCCGCGGCATACCAGCCCGAACACCAAGGACATAAGCCAGCCCCACCTCCAGAGCCATCGCCGACTCCATCCCCGCAACCAGCGGCAAATCCCGCAGCGCACCCCATGCCCATGCCGCGTGACCTGCCGTATCTGCCCGTCATTGCTCCTAACACCCCGACGCTCCCCTTCGAGATGGACAACGGCGTGAAGGTCTTCCGCCTCACCGCCGAATCCGTCGCGCGCGAGTTCGCGCCCGGCCTTGTCGTCAACTGCTGGGGCTACAACGGCCAATCCCCCGGCCCGATGATTGAGGCCGTCGAAGGCGACCGCATCCGCATCCTCGTCACCAACAACCTGCCCGGGGGGGTGCATACCACCATCCACTGGCACGGGCTGCTCCTCCCCAACGGCATGGACGGCGTCGGCGGCCTGACCCAGAAGCACATCCGCCCCGGCCAGACCTTCAAGTACGAATGGACCATCCGCGGGCACGGCACGTACATGTACCACCCGCACTTCGACGAGATGTTCCAGATGGGGCTGGGCCTGATGGGTCTGTTCGTGGTGCATCCCAAGACTCTGCGCGAGCCGCGCGTGGACCGCGACTATGCCATCCTCCTCAACGAATGGGCCGTCGCCCCCGGCGCTGCCGCGCCTGACCCGACGGAAATGACCGCCTTCAACCTGTTCACGTTCAACGGCCGCGTCTTCCCCGCCACGGCCGCGCTGGTGGCCAAACTCGGCGAGCGGGTGCGCATCCGCATCGGCAACCTCAGCACCACCAACGCGCACCCCATCCACCTGCACGGCTACAACTTCAAGGTCACCGGCACCGACGGCGGCCCAATCCCCGAGCCCGCCCAGTGGCCCGAGGTCACGGTCAATGTCCCCACCGGTGCCTCCCGCGACATCGAGTTCATCGCCGACAACGAGGGCGACTGGGCCTTCCACTGCCACAAGGTCCACCACCTGATGAACGGCATGGGCCACAACCTGCCCATCGTGGTGGGCATGAAGACCGACGAGGTGAACGCGCGGCTCGCCAAGCTACTGCCGGGCGCGATGCCGCTCTCGGTGGGCATGGGCCACATGATGGAGATGGGCCGCCCGAAGAACACCATCGGCAGCAGCATCGAAGGCCCCTTCGACGAGATCGACGCGGGCGGGATGTTCACCGTCGTGAAGATCCGCAAGGAACTCACCGAGGGCGTTGACCCCGGCTGGTACCAGCACCCACCGGGGACGGTGGCAGAGCCGGCTTGAGAGCATCACATGGACACCCCGACTCAGGAAACACCCCGCAAGAAGCTTGCCAATGACGAAAACACATCCGGGCACTACTTCTCGACCGCAGCCGCACGTTGATCATCCGAGTGAATCCAAGACACATGCGTCCTCTTCATCAACACCAAACCAAGGAGCCTGACATGACAATCACACTGATCCGCAAACGTTCTCTCCTCCTGACCACGAGTTCCGCGATCGTGGTCGCCACTGCGGTGTTCGCGCAGAGCGGCCAGCCCGCCAGCCAACCCCCTCCGGGCGTCGACCCCGCGACGCACGCCCAGCACGTCCAGCTGGGCGGTGTGGGGGGGGCAACGCACGTCACGCCGCCCGCAGGAACGCCCGCCGCACCGGACGCCCAGCCGATGGCCGGAATGGGGGCCGACGCCAACACGGACCTCGTAAACCAGATCGCGCAGCTTCGTGCCCAAGTTGCGCAGCTCCAGGCGGCTCTGATGCAGAATCACTCGGCGCAACCGATGCAACCCCCCCTCGCCCCGAGCGGCATGGGCATGAAGAACAAGCCGATGGCCCCGAGCACGCCCGGCAAGATGGGCATGGGCCAGATGGGGGGGATGGGCGGCGCCGGGATGGCCGCGATGCCGCCTCAGCCCACGGCCCCGCCGGGCGGCATGGCTGGCATGGGCGGCGCAGCGGGCATGTCAGGAGGGGCGGGCGGGGGCATGATGGACATGATGGGCATGATGCAGCAGATGATGGGCAAGATGGAACAGATGATGGGCGGCATGATGGGCGGGGGCGCGATGCCGATGCCGCCCGGCGCGGGCGCATCCGGTGGAATGGGTGGCATGGGCGACATGCCCATGATGGACAAGATGATGGCCAAGGGCATGTCGCAGATGGGCGGCGGCATGAACACCGGCTCGATGGTCTCCGCCCTGCCCGGCTTCCCCGGCGCATCGCACATCTACCACTTGGGCGCGACCGGCTTCTTCCTCGACCACGCGACGCACATCACACTGACGACCGACCAGCAGACCCAGCTCAACCAGATCAAGGAGGCATCGCTGTCGGAGCAGGCAACCTTGGAGCGCAAGATCGAGCAGGGCGAACAGGAACTGTGGACGCTGACGGCGTCCGACGCACCCGACGGTGCCAAGGTCGAGGCCAAGGCACGCGAGATCGAGAAACTCCGCGCCGACCAGCGGATCGCGTTCATGCGAGACGTCGGCAAGGCCGCGGCGGTGCTCACCGACGAGCAGCGCAAGCAGCTCACCGGGATGCTGCCACCCGCACCGACCCCGCCGCAACAGCCGGCGCAGGGTGGCGGCATGGGCGGCCACATGTGATGCATTGTGCATGGGCAAACAGCATGGACAGGAGGAAGCCGGATGTATGAACTTGAGGCCGAAAGGGCCAGCGCCATTCCGCGAATCGCGATATGGATCGCCGCACTCGGTGTAATGCACTTTGTGCTAGGCACACACACGCACGCGATGCACGGCCTCCACATCCTCCTCGCCGGGCTGTTTCTTGTCCCCATCCTCATCGCCGCACGGGCGTTTGCTGTTCGAGGCGGGCTCTTGGCCGCCCTGGCGGCGGGTGTGATGTACGCCGCCCATCTCCTGTGGTCGTGGCGTGACTCTCCGATGGCCAATGCGGATCAGTACGGCATGATCGGAGTCTACTTCGTCGTGGCGATCACGGCAGGACGGTTGGTCGCCGTGGCCAACTGGCGCAAAGCCCAACGCGACGAAGTCATCCGGCGAGAGCACCGGACCCACGACGGCGAAGGGAGCACGCCCACATGATCCCCAAGCCGTTCCTGATTCTCGTGGCGGCAGCGATACTGGCGTCTCCGACGCAGGCCCAGGTCTCCCCACCCCCCTCCCAGGATGAGCACGCTAAGCACCACCCTGCGCAGTCGGGCGATCCGTCTACCACCCCCCCTCCCGCGGGTTCCGCCCAGCCCGGCATGATGGAGGGCATGGGCGAGATGATGAAGGGCATGCACGGGGTGCCGCCCAAGGCGCTGTACCCGTCCCTGATGGAGCTGCCTGACCTGCCCCCCGAAAGGCGTGAAGACGTCCAGCGAGCCGCTCACGAGCGGATGCAGAGCGGCACGACACTCATGGGTGAGGGCTTCGACGAGTTGGTGAAGGCCGCTCCCACGAACGACTTCGCCGCGATGCAGACCGCGAACGCGAAGATTCGTGAGGGACTGGCCCGCTTTGACAGCGGCCTGGCCGCGCACCGCGCCCTCGCGGAGGGACATGCGCCACGCGAAGTCGCGCTCGCGTGGTTCAAGCATGAAATGGGCCTCGCCGCTCCGCCCTCGGGTGGGGGGGCGAGCCACGAATCTCACTCGCTCCTGGGGCTCTCGCCACTGCACCTGTTCACGATGGTGCTGCTCATCGTGTTCGCGGTCGTGATGTTCGCCATGTATTTCTTCAAGATGCGCCGTGCCGCGGCACTCTTCGGGCGCGTCGAGCCCGACAAGGGATCTTCGCCACCCGGTTCGTCCCCGCCGCTGAGCGGCACCCCCGGACCCTTCCGTCCACCGGGAGGAAAGCCCACGCCAGACGGAGAGTCGCCATCACCTCCTCCGGCCGACAAGGCACCCGGCCCCGCGCCGGACGGAGTGCCAATCGAAAAGTCGTCCACTCCCCCCCCGGCTCAACCAACCAAAGCACCTTCCGCGTCGATTGCAGCGGCGAGTCCAGCAGCACCGTTGACGGCGAAGTGGCGGGGCCAGCTCAGCGTCGAGAGCATCGTGAACGAAACGCCGCACGTCAAGACGTTCCGCCTTCGCTCATACGGGGGGGGTGGCGGGTCGTTGCCTTTCACCTTTGTTCCGGGTCAGTTCCTGAACGTAGCGTTTGGGATTGGCGGTGCGAGGATGAACCGCTCGTATTCCATCTCGTCGTCGCCGAACGAGCGCGAATACGTCGAACTGACCGTAAAGCGGGAAGATCGCGGGGCCGTCTCTCGCCACATCTATGACCTGGTCAAGGTCGGGGACACCATCGAGGCGGGCGGCCCGGTCGGCACTTTCACCTTCACCGGCTTGGAAGCGGAGAGCATTGTTTTGGTCGGCGCCGGTGTGGGCATCACGCCGATGATGAGCGTGGCCCGGTACCTGTCGGAGCGGTCGTGGTCCGGCGACATCTATTTCATCTACGGCTGTCGTTCCGAGGCCGACCTCATGTTCGCAGAGGCCATCGCCGCGCTGGAGCGGCAAAACCCAAAGCTCCACGTCGCGATCACCATGTCGAAACCGGGGCCAAACTGGAAGGGAGCCCGAGGCCGAATCACGAAAGAGTTCCTCATTCAGGCGGTCCCCAACCTCGCCTCGCAGCGGGTCCACCTGTGCGGGCCGCCGTCGATGATGAACGGGACCAAGGCGCTTCTGGCGGAGATCGGCGTCTCTCCCGACAACTTGAAGACCGAGGCGTTCGGAGCGGTCAGGCCCCCACCCACCGCTCCCGGCACCTCCGCCAAACCAGCAGCCCCGGCCACCGGGCCGCTGGTCACATTCTCCAACAACAGCAAGTCCGCCCGCATCCGCCTCGATCAGACGATCCTCGAACTCTCCGAGGAGCTCGACATCGGCATCCAGAACTCCTGCCGTGTGGGCACGTGCGGGGTGTGCAAGGTGAAGATGACCTCCGGCGAAGTCGAAATGGCCGTGCAGGACTCGCTCGACGACGACGAGAAGCACAACGGTCTCATCCTGGCCTGCCAGGCGAAGCCCAAGACCCCGGTCACGGTGGAGGCGTAGCGATGAAGAACCGCGAGCGGCTCATCGTCATCTCGGTCTTCACCCTGCTGGTGTTCGCCTGGCTCGGCTTCCTGCTGCATGTGTCGCCACGCTTCGCGGGCAGCGGCATCGGGGCGGTGTTCGGCATCTCCGGCGCTGTACTGATGCTCGTGCCGCTTGTGTACGTCATCGCCAAGCGCATCCCGTTCTTCAGAAATCGTCTCACCAAGTACATATCGCTTCAAGCGTGGTTGTCGATCCACATCTACACCGGCATCGTGGGCGCGCTGCTCGCGCTCATCCACACCGGGCACAAGTACACCAGCCCGCTGGGCATCGCACTCACCGCGACCATGATGCTTGTGACCGTGAGCGGGGTTGTGCTGCGATACCTAGTTCCGTTCGTCAACATCGACCTGAAGGACAAACTCCTGCTCCTACAGACCGCCCGGGGCGACCTGGACAGCGCGTGGGGAGCGGTTGAGAACTCCGACGCCGAAGTCAAGCGCCTTCCGCGGCCGCGCTTGCTGGGGCGGTGGATTCCGTCCGACAGTCCGGCCGGCCGAGTCACCACCCTTTCTGGCAGCGTCGCGGATCTCGAGTATTCGATCCGGACGCACGAGGTCATGAATCGCTGGTTCTCTTACGCGGTGGTGCTCCACATTTTCCTCTCGGTGGCCCTGTACGGGCTGCTGGCCATCCACATCTGGTCGGGTTGGTACTTCGGCTTGCGGTGGCTCACATGAAAGCGATCGAAGTCATCTACGGAGTTGTCACGCTCAGCGCTCTGGGCTTCGCCGGCGTGCTGCCGTTCCTGTCCCACCAACGTGGGTCCGCGGCCGTGCCCGGCTGGCAGGAGATGGTCACTCCCGGCCCGCTCTCCGCCAAGCACGAGTTCCTCGCGGGCAACTGCGAGGCCTGCCACACGCCCCACGTCGGGCCGACGGCCGACAAGTGCATCGCGTGCCATGCGAGCAACCAGCCCCTGCTCTCGAAGCAGTCCACGGCCTTCCACGCGGATCTCGGGCGGGGGGAGGGGGGGACGGGCGACTGCCGCGGCTGCCACGTTGAGCACGCGGGTGTAGCGACCCGGCCCATCCTGATGGACCACACGGTCTTGGTAAACCTCGGCGTGCGAAAAAACCCGGCGATACTTCTCGCCGAGGGCGTATCGCTCGCCACCCTCCCGGTCGCTCACCCCCATATCACGCCGGAAGAGACGGCCCTGAACTGCAACGCCTGCCATGCAAACCAAGACCCGCACCGCACACTTTTCGGAACCGACTGCGCTTCGTGCCACGCGACCAGCATCGCTCAAGGCGGCTGGACGATCTCCGAGTTCCGCCACCCTTCGCCCCTCTCGACCGACTGCAACCAGTGCCACCAGGCCCCGCCCAGTCACTACATGATGCACTTTCAAATGGTGTCGATGACCGTCGCGCGCGTCGAGCACGCCGACGTCTCGCAGTGCTTCCTCTGTCACCAGACCAACGCATGGAACGACATCAAGGGAGTCGGCTGGTACAAGCATCACTGATCCGCTTTCGCTGATCCATTCGCCCCCGCCCCCACCCCGCCGGCGATGCCGGCCAACAGCAAGGAGTTTCCGATGAACATCCGCAAGACCCGTTCCCTTCTCCTTTCCGTCATCACGCTCGCGGGCCTCGGCCTTGCGGCGTGCCAGAGCGACAAGCACACCATGGTCGAGCCCAAGCCGGGCACGACGGTGGTGTGCAGGGAGTGCTACGACGAGATCACCAAGGTCCGCAGGACCTATCGGGGCCACTACGTCAACACCCAGAACGTCAGCACTCACGTCTGCACGCAATGCAAGACGGACATGTCCATCTACACCGAGAACGGAGTGCTGATGGTGAAGTGCGCCGGATGCGCCCCGCAGGGCATGGCGTGCGACAAGTGCCTTCCGCCATATGAGAAATGATCCGGTCGGGAAGTTCCGCCCAAAGTCAGCAGGGCTCTGGGCGTCACTGAATGCCATGTTCATTTGTCATTCGGATGCAAAGCTCTGGCTGGCGAACCACCCGCCCGCACGAATCGTACATACCCCGTGGGGTATACACTCTTGAAGGAGATTCAGCATGGACACGACGACTAAAACGACCGACGCGATCACGCTTTCCATCGACGGGATGAGCTGCGGGCACTGCGTCAATGCCGTGACCAAGGCCCTTTCGGCGGTGCCGGGGGTGCAGGTCAAATCGGTGGCGGTCGGGACGGCCCAGATCGAGGCCAAGGACGGGTGGGCCGCCGCGCAGGCCGTGACGGCGCTCGGAGCGGCCGGGTATCCGGCGCGGGCGACGGATGCGAGCGTGCCCGTTTCGAGCAAGCCCAGTGGCGGGTGCTGCGGCGGGGCGAGCAAGATGGGCGTGGCGCGCGGAGCGAGCGCTTCGGGGAGCACATCAAAGGGCGGATGCTGCGGCTGAACGCACGGGCACACATGCACGAGCGAAGGAGTTGATCCGATGGCGGCGGCACGAACGAAAGCACCGGCGAAGAAGGTCGCGGCCAGCATGAACGGCGCGGCGTGCGGCTGCGGCCCGGCGTCGGCCTCGGCGCTCAAGGGTTCCGCGCGGTTGGGGAGGCCGGCGGCGGTGCGCGACGGTGTCGGGCCGGGGGCGCACGCGGCGGGTGTGGACAACGCGCTCAAGGCCGCCAACCTCAAGCACCTGCGGCGAATCGAGGGGCAGGTGCGCGGGCTGGCGGGGATGGTCGAGGAGGACCGCTACTGCGCCGACATCATCACGCAAGTCTCCGCCGTGCGCGAGTCGCTGCAAACCGTGGCCCGCAACCTCATGCGCAACCACCTTCAGCACTGCGCCGCCAAGGCGATGCACGACGAGGGGATGACGCGCGAGGCGATGGTGGATGAACTGATGGAACTCGTCGCCAAGCTGCGCACATGATTCGACCAGAAAGCGAGGCCCACGATGAGTTGCAACTGCGGATGCCATGACGACAAGCCGCCAGCCCCCCCGCCCACGGGATGGAAGCGGTTCGTGCCCGCGATCGTGGGCGTGGCTATGGTCGCGGCCTTGATCACGGGGGCGATGCTCAAGGACTCTCGAAAGGCGACAACGTCGGGTGAACCGCACGGGGAGCAGACGACCTCCGCCGCACGGCGTTGAGTCGCCGATGGATCGGGAAAGACAACGATGAACCACGAACACCAGCACGGTGCGGACATGACCTTGCCCCGTGGTACGAACATATCGCCGGGATCGAGCGTCCCCGCTGCCGCCGCACCGGACGAGCGTGTGGACCTGCCCCTCAAGGGCATGACATGCGCGTCGTGCGCCAACACCATCGAGAAGGCGCTGGGCAAGGCCCCGGGCGTGTCGAAGGCGAGCGTGAACTTCGCCACCAAGACCGCGACGGTGCGGTACGACGCGGCAGCGACAACGCCGGAGAAACTGGTGGGAGTGGTGAAGGGGACCGGGTACGACGCGGTGATCCCTGAGTCGTCCACAGATTCTCGCCAGCAACAAACCGGGCACGAAGACGCGATGCCGGGCATGACCGCGGCGCAGCACGCCGCCATGCCCGCCGGTCATGCGATGTCCAGAGGCGAAGACCATTCGGCTCACATGCACGTCAACGCCGACGAACAGACGTTGCTACTCCGCAAGGTGATCGTCGGCGCAGTGTTGTCGGTGCCTGTGCTGGTGATCGCGATGTCGCACGGGAAGATCGCCATCTTCAATCACGCATGGATCAACTGGCTCCAGCTCGCTCTCACCATGCCGGTCGTGGTCTGGTGCGGGTCGCAGTTCTACCGGATGGCATGGATGGGGCTCAAGCACTTCCGAGCCAACATGGATTCACTGGTGGCGCTCGGCACCGGCACGGCGTTCCTCTACTCCATTGCCGCGACGATCTGGCCGGGATTTTTCGCGGCGGCCCAGGGTGGCGCGGCGGCGCATTCCGGAACCGGCATGACGATGGTTCCAGTGTATTTTGAGGCCGCAGCGGTCATCATCGTGCTCGTGCTGCTCGGCAAACTCTTCGAGGCCCGTGCCACGGGCAACACCAGCGCGGCGATCCGCCGCCTTATCGGATTGCAAGCCAAGACGGCCTGTGTGGTGCGGGACGGGCTGGAACAAGACATTCCTGTGGAGCAGGTCATCGTCGGCGACGCGGTTATTGTCCGTCCTGGTGAAAAGATCCCGGTGGACGGCAAAGTCGAGAGCGGCGAGTCCGCCATTGATGAGTCGATGCTGACGGGCGAGAGCGTCCCCACCGAGAAGAAGCCCGGCGATGCGGTCTTCGGCGCCACTATCAACACTACTGGCGCGCTGACCTTCCGCGCCACCAAGGTAGGCAAGGACACGGCGCTCCAGCAAATCGTGCGCCTTGTGCAGGAGGCCCAAGGCAGCAAAGCCCCAATCGCCCGTCTGGCCGACACCATCAGCGGCTATTTCACACCTGTGGTCTTGGGCATCGCCCTCATCACGTTCGTCGTCTGGTATTTCGTCGCTCCGATCGACACGCGGCTGAGCATGGCGTTGCTCACGTTCGTCTCCGTCCTCATCATCGCCTGCCCCTGCGCCTTGGGGCTGGCCACGCCCACCGCGATCATGGTCGGCACCGGACGCGGGGCCGAGCACGGCATCCTCATCAAGGGCGGCGAGGCACTGGAGACGGCGCACAAACTCACGGCCATCATTCTCGATAAAACCGGCACCATCACGCAGGGCAAGCCCGCGTTGACGGATGTGCGGGCGCTCCCGGGCTTTGCCGAGGCCGACCTTGTGCGCCTCGTCGCCTCCGCAGAGAGGCGGAGCGAACACGCACTCGCCGCCGCGATCGTGGACGGGGCCAAGGCCCGCGGCATCACGCTCGCTGAGGCGAGCGCGTTCAAGGCCGTCGTCGGCAATGGCATCAAGGCGACCGTGGACGGCCGCGCGGTCCTCATCGGAAAGCGTGCGCTGCTGACCGACCGCGGGATCGACACCACGGCGCTCGATGCTCTCGCGGGCGAACTCGCCGCGGCGGGCAAGACCCCCATGTACGCCGCGATCGACGGCAAGCCCGCCGGGCTGATCGCCGTCGCCGACGGGGTGAAGCCCGAGTCCAAGGCGGCCATCAACCAGATGCAGAAGATGGGCCTCCGCGTGGCGATGATCACCGGCGACAACGCAAAGACCGCCGCGGCCGTCGCAAGGGAAGTCGGCATCCCGCCCGACATGGTCTTCGCCGATGTGCTGCCGGGGAACAAGGCCGAGCACGTCAAGAAGCTCCAGGCCCAGGGCTACATCGTCGGCATGGTCGGTGACGGCATCAACGATGCGCCCGCGCTCGCCCAAGCCGATATCGGCCTGGCGATGGGCACCGGAACGGATGTGGCCATCGAAGCGTCAGACATCACTCTCATCCGCGGCGACCTGCGCTCGGTGCCCGACGCCATCGCGCTCTCACGGTCCACGATGCGCACGATCAGGCAAAACCTCTTCTGGGCGTTCATCTACAACATGGTGGGAATCCCGATTGCCGCGGGTGTCCTCTACCCGTTTACCGGCTGGCTGCTCTCGCCCATCATCGCCAGCGCCGCCATGGCGTTCAGCAGCGTAAGCGTGGTGCTCAACAGCTTGCGCCTTAGAAATGTGACCTGATATTCCGTTGAAATAACAGCGCAACCAAGCAACGCGTTGGCGGACGCACATGAGCGGGTCGCGGGTTCTGAGTGTGAACCACTGGCAGTGAACCCCCGACAAATACACATCGCATTCGCATTCGCATTCGTCGCGTCGCAAGCGGGTGGAATGGTTTTCGGTCATGTGATGCGCTGCGGAGATCCCCCCACCATGCTGCGCTGTTCGGCTTCCAGCAACAGTGTGGTTCGGACGGCATCCTCGATCGTTGCCGTGAGTGGCGGCGCGGTGCCCCCCGTGGCGGCCGCGGCGACGGCGGCGAGGAAGTGGCGGATCTCGATCTCGTACGCGGAGAGCGCGGGAACGCATGGCGGCGCGGCCGCGTCCGCACGCCCGTCCTTGCAGAGCAGCAGCGTCGGCGTGCGGGTGATGTCAAAGTCCGCGGTCGCCCGCTCGAATACGACTGTGTACCGCATCCGAAAGCCGAAGCCGGGGGTGATGTTCTGCGCGCCCTCCGCGACGACATGCAGCGGCGCGGCGTCGCCCGCGAATCGGTACAGCGTCGTGAGATGGTCGATGGTGCCCGCGCTCACGATCTCGCGCGGCTCGCCGAAGCACCAGCGGATGAAGTCGGCATCATGGATGTGCAGGTCGTACAGCGCGCCGCCGGAGCGGGTGGTGTCGCGGTAGAAGTCCGTCCACGCGGGCGCGGAGCCCATGCGCTGAAAGGATGCGCTGAGCACGCGCCCATACGTTCCGGAGCGGATGGCGTCGCGCAGCCACGTCCACTCCGGCCAGAATCGCATCACCATCGCGGGCATACAGACCTTGCCGGACTCACTTGCCACAGCAGCGAGGCGCCGAACCTCGGCGGAACTGGTCGCCACCGGCTTCTCGACCAGCACATGCTTGCCAGCCCGCAACGCGGCGATCGCCAGATCAACGTGGGTATCCGTGTGCGTGCAAATGCTCACCGCGTCCACGCGCGGATCGGTCAGCAGTTGCCTCGGATCCAGATACCCGTGAACGCGGGATGGATCGAACAGTTGCTCGCCCGAGCCAGTGTCGATATTGCCATGAACGAAGGCCCGCCCGCTCAGACGCTCCGCGCTCCGATCGGCTACGGCGACCAGCTTGCAACCCATGCCCGCCGCGACAGCAGACTGATACGCGCGAACGTGCGTGCAGCCCATGAATCCCAGGCCGATGACGCCGATACCGATGGGTGATCCTGTTGGGTCGCTCATGCCGCGGCTCCGACCGCGACGCGGCGAAGGTGGGTCGCGGCAAGCTCGCGAGCGTGAATCGTATCGGCCAGTCGCGACTCGCCCGCCTCGCGCTCGACAATCATGTCACCCGCAAATCCGTGGGCGTGCAACGCATCGAAGAACTTGCTCCACTCGACCGCGCCGCTGCCCGCCGCGACTTCCGCCCCCCATGTGCCGGGCGTTTTCGTGGGCGTTGCATCCTTGATGTGGACCTGCACGATGCGCGGAGCAAGCTTCGCGAGTGCAGCGATGGGATCGCCCATGCCGTACAGAATCATGTTGGCGGGGTCAAAGTTCACACCCGCGTGCGGGCGATCCATCGCATCCAGCGCGGCGAGCAGCGTCTCCGCGGATTCCTGCCCCGTCTCGAACGCCACGCGAACGCCGCAGTCGTCGAAAACATCTACCATTTGGCGGAGGCGGCGAATGAGTTTATCGCGCTCCGCGCCGGACTCGTGCGGAATGAATCCTGCATGGAATGTGACCAGGTTGATGCCCAGTCGCCGGGCCAGCCGCGCGTTCTGCTGCGCGGCTTGCAGATTGCGACCCCAGGTGGCATCGGGGCGAACTCCGCCGGTGCGGGCGATGGATTCGAGCGTGGCGTAGTCCTCGCCGAGCGTGGCCATCATGCCGGAGGCGATCTGGATATCCGCCGCTCGGAGCGCATTGACGGTTTCGATCTCGCCCCAGCCCGGGCGATTTTCGCGGATCGGATCGAGCGCGAGCTGAACGCGGCGGACACCAAAGGCGACCACATTGGTCGCGAGCGAGCGCGCCGAGTGCGGCCGCAGCGACCAGGTGCAGATGCCCAGCCGTGCCGAGCTCGTGTGGTGCGTGGAATCTGGCATAGGGGCAGGATGGTACGGTCCACTTACACCAGCAACGCACCACTCACTCGGATGTCGCGCCGGCAGCGGCTGGCACGCGTTGCGGGGCGCCCACGTCCGAGTTGTTGATCCAGTCGCCGAGCGGCAACCGCGGCTGGCGCAGGGCACGCCGCGCGCCGTTGATCACTTTGTCCCACTGCAACGCCGGGCCGGGATCGGCTTTGTCTTTCTGGATGTGATAGTGGCCCATCACACCGTGGTAGTTCTCCAGTCGCTCCGGAGCGAGCCGACCCGCGATCAGCCGTCCGGTCTCATCGCGCGGATAGTTCAACTCGATGCGCGGCAGCACGCGGTGCAGCGCGGCGGTGAGTTTGATGAGCGAGTCGTACTGCTGTGGAGTCAGGTCATACTGCCGCAGCTGCCGGCCCTGTACCTCGCCGAGAATCATCTCGGAGCGTGCCGGTGAACCGTCGAAGTTGGGCGTTCGCACGCCGCCATCGCCCAGACGCTCGGGAATCGTGATTCGGAGTTTGGTTTCACCGGTCGCGCCGTTGTGCGAATGCGCGGGTTCGCGCGTGTACCACTGCTCGAACGGGTCTTTCTCGCCCGGGCCATACGCCCCGATGTTGGCGATCTCAACGCCTATGGCGCGATCGTTGCTGCTGGTGGCGTGCCAGGCGCGTTCCTTCAGGTCCATGGTCTGATAGATGGTGCCGTCAATATCGAGCATGAACTGCACGGAGAGGCCGCGGACATCGTGGAGAATGCGGAAACACTGGCGCGAGACGCCGCAGACGTCGTAGTGCAGGACGAACTGATCGACATGCTGCTGAAGCAGAGGCAGATCCCAGCCGCCGCCGCGGATCCGCTCGAACTCATCGGCGGAGAGCACCGGCGGAGCAACATCCGGAGCACCGGACTTGGGAGCGAAGCGAACACCATACCTGTTCGGACTGCCGACGCCATCGCCCTTCTCCGCCGTCTTCCATGATGCCTTATCCCAGGGAACAAATCGCTTCTCGGTGCGGTACGCGTCGTAGCCACCGGGGTCGGTCCAGAGCACGACGGGCGCGCCGGTGTGGAAGAGGCGGCCGCAGGCGACGATCTCGTCGCCGCGGCGAACGAGTTCGCTTCCCGGACGCACGCAGCCGCTGCCGATAGCAGCGAGAGCGAAAAGAATCAGAGCGTGGCACATTTGGTTCATGCCGTGAGCATACCAGCGGAGAAGCCGGGGGGGTTGCTCACTTCATAACGCGCCCGCTCTCGGCACGGATGACGGACTCGAACTGCTCGACGGTGCGGATGCCGCGCGGGCGGACGGGGTTCAGGATGATCGCCTTGGACTGCGTGAGCTCGCGGGCGGTGAGGCCGACGCGATCGAGCTTGTTCAGGAAGTCGGCGAGCTGGCGAATGTAGCCCAGCGAGACGGCCTCGGCCTCGTTCTGCTCCAGGAAGGCGTGGAACGCGCCAGGGTCGATGTCGCCGCGGGCCTTAGCGGCTTCGCGGTAACGGCGCAGCGACGCGAGCAATGCATCCTGAATCTCCTGCGAGCGGCTGACCCGCCGGGGCTTGCCCTTCTCGTCCAGCACGGGCTTGCCATTGTCGTCCAAGAGCGGTTTGTTGAAGACGGTGTCATACGCGAGGAGCAGGCGCGTCACGCTCTCGCTGGGGAGGCGGTTCACGACCGTCGTGTAGTCCTCCGCGGTCGGGGGCGAGACGCGCGGGAAGTCGTCGTACGTGGCCGAGCCGGTGAGCAGCTCGACGAGTTCGCCAGATGTCGGGTTGCGCGGCACGATACCGAGCTGCTTGATCTGGTCGAACTCGGCCTGGCCGACGGTGATGCCCTCGCCGACATCGTTCTGGCGGCTCTCGCGCGGGATGGCCCCGGCGATGGTGTCGGCGATGTTGGTGTTGGTCGGGCCGCTGGAGCGCAGGTCCAGCGTGCGGAGCACGCTTCCACTGGAGTTGATAAGGGCGGAGGTGATCGGACCGAAGGCCTGGAAAATGAAGGTAGAAAGCGTGGAGGAGACATCGCCGCCTCCGTCCACAGTGCCGAAGCGCGGATTGATGCCCGAGCCGGTAGCAACAGGAACGGAAGTAAAGTTGATGAGCCCGCCGGAGACGAAGTCCAGCCCATCGTCACGCCCGTTGACGCCCTGGAAGCCGAGCAGCCGCCCGCCGTCGCGCCGCAGCAACGTGATGTTGGGCGAGTGCACGGTCAGATTGCCGATGGCGGTCAGGTCGCCTAGGAACGCGTGCGTGGGCGCGTTGATGGTGAGCGAGCCGGAGCTAGTGAGCTTCTCGTTGTGGCCCATGCGGAAGGTGCCCAGCGTGTTGAAGACCATGTTGAAGGGCGTGGCGGGCGAGAGCACCGCGTTGCCGCTGGAATCGCGCGAACGGGCGATGATGGTGGCGATGCCGGGCACGTTGGCTCGACCGTCGCCGGAGACGGTGCCGTCGTAGTTCAGGAAGAGATTTCGTAGCGGCTTGAGCGTGCCAACACCGGTTGCGAAGCTGATGATCGGGAAGTTCACCGCGCCGGCGGCGGTGCCGCGCTGCGTCAGAAGCTTGAGCGAGCGGGGCGCGGAAGAGTTCGCGGCGGTATCGATGGTGGAGTTGAAGAAGATGCCAAGCCCGGCGGTGGAGCTGATGACCGAGTCACGGTAGAGCTTCACGGCGTCGTTGAAGCCGATGGTGCCATTCGTGCTGATGTTCCCGCCGATGCGGGTGATGCCGTCGTTGTTGGTGGCGAGTCTGAGGAGCCGGTGGGTGGAGCCGACATCGCCGTTGAAGGTCGTCACGCCGTTATTGAATGAGTTGACCACCAAGGAGTTGGAAGCGGTGGTGCCGGAGTCCACCTTGCCGGAGAAGGTGACATCGCGCCCGGTGACGATGACGTTGGCACCCGTCGCGTCCAGCTGCACGTCGGAGGCGAGCGTAAGATTGTAGGCGACCGTCGGCGCCGCACCGGTGGCGGGCGGGATGTCGGCGGTGATATTGGCCTTGAGCACGATGGCATCCGAGCCGACATGGTCGGAGTTGCCGTCCAGACGCATGGTGCCGGTGTCGGTGGAGAGCGCGGCGTTCACGTTCAATCCGCCGGTGGCCCGGGCGTCCAGCTTGTTGAAGACCGAGGCGGCTCCCGAGAAGGTCATCGCGCCCGCTCCCGCGTCGAGTGTGGTCAGCCCGGCAATGCCGTTGGAGCTGGTCGCTGTCACGCCATCGATGGTGAAGCCCGTGATGGTCGAACCGCCGATCGTCAAGCTCGCACCGGTGATGCGCCCCAACTCCGAGTTGCTGATGCTGAGATCGCCCGACGCGTTGCCCAGACCGATGGTTCCGCTGGCTGTTCGTGTGATGCTGATCGTGCCTTGGCCGGTGGATATCGAGCCGTCGAGGGTTAGATCGCCAGCGGAGATGCTGAGGTTGTTGCCGCTGGTGGAGATGCTGCGCCCGGAGGAGACGATCAGCTCGCCGACATTGTCCGCGTTGTGGTCCGCGTCGATGGTGGTAGTGCTTGAGGTCGTCAGGGTATCAAACAGCGTCACGCCACTGGCGCCCAGCAGCGTCAAGCTGCCCAGGCCGGTGATGCCGCCGGTGTTTGATCGCAGCGAGAGCAGGCCCGCGGAGGTCAGTGTGCGGCCCGAGCCGATGGTGATGGCGTCGTCGCCGTCGGTCAGGTTGTTGGAGTTGCCATCCAGCACCAGATCGCCCACGGTGGTGGTGAGATTGGTGTTGACAGCGATCCCATTCTGGGCCTGGGCGGTGAGCTTCTTGAAGGTGCTGGCGGCGGAGATGAAGCGGATTGAGGAGTTGGCAAGCAGCGTGACCCCGCCGGAGACGTTCGCGGTGTCGGCGGAAGTGACGCCGTTCACGAAGACCGTGGTCGTGCCGCCGATGCCGATGCGAAGGTCCTGCGTGGTGATGAGCGCGAGTTCCGCGCCACTCAGGTTGAGCCCGCCGATGGCGTTGCCAAGCGCGATGTTGCCGGCGTTGCCGCGTCCGATCCAGAGCGACGCGCTGGAGGTGTTGAACGCCCCGGTGATGTTCACATCATCCGAGAGGAAGGTGATGAGCGCGGCGATGTGGGCGGTGTCGCCAGCGGCCACGGAATCCACATTGATCGCAGTGGTCAGGAAGTTGCCCAGCGAGAGCGTGCCCGCGGTGATGTGCGAGAGCTCCGCGCCCGAGAGCTGCAAGCCGCCCGCGGCGGTGCCCAGGCCAATGGTGCTGCTCACGGACGGCGCTATGGCGACCGTGGCATTACCGACATTGATCAGGCCGTCCAGCGCGATGTCCGCGCAGGTGATGTTCAGGTTGCTGCCGCCGGTGGAAATCGTCTTGCCCGCGGCGAGCGTGAAGAGCCCGGTGCCGTTGGCGTCCAGGTCCGAGTTGATGACCAGCCCGGAGGTGCTCGTCAGGTTGTCCGCGATGGTGATGCCATCGTTCGCGGTGATCGAGACGACCGTGCCCGCGCCCGCGCCGTTGAGCGCAATGCCGCCCTTGGCGTGCAGCGTCAGGCCCGCCGCGGCGGTGATGGCGTTCTGGATCGTGAGCGCGGCGTTAGAATCAATGGTCACCGCGCCCACACCCATGATGCCGCCGGTGGCGCTGAGGGTGATGTCCCCACCGTTGGGCGAGGAGGTGCTGATGTGGATGCCGTTGCCGATGTTGATTTTGTCGCCGCCGGTATCGGTCGCCATGTCAGCGTCAGCGATGAGCGTCAGCCCGCCGAGGGAAGAGACCAGATCGGCGTTCACACTGATGCTGTCGTCGGCACGTAGCGTGGCGTTGTGCAGAGTGGACGCTCCGCCGGTGAAGGTGATGTCCGCTCCATCGGCCAGCGCGCTGAGGTTCATGGCACCGATGGTGGCGATATTGGCCTCAACGATGTTGCTTGCCGTGATGCCCGTCGTGGTGGTGCCACCGATGTTCAGCGCGAAGGTGGTGATGTGGGAGAGGTCGGCCCCGGTGATGGTCATGTCGCCGGTGGAATCGCCCACTCCGATGGTGCCGTCGCTGAAGCGCGAGATCGAGACCGTATTCCCGGCGATGAGATTGCCCGCGAAGCTCACATCCTGGGCGACGATGTTGATGCGCTCGCCGGTGATGGACTTGGCGGCATCCACCGACAGAGCGCCGTTGTGCGTGAAGTTCAGGACCGATGTTGCGCTGCCCGCGCCGGAGACGGCGAGTGTACCGGTACCGATGTCGCGAATGTTGGCGTTGCCACCGACGGTGAGATCCACCGACGAGGCATTGGTACGGAAGTCGTTGCCCGCACCGATGTTGCCGGTGGTGGCCGTCAGCGTGACCGCGCCCGCGGTGATCTGGGCCGTGAGGTCCGCCGGAGCCACGATGTTGTTTGCGGCGGAGACCGCCACGGAGCCGGTGGTGCCGGAGTTCGCCTGGGTGCCGGTATCAAAGATGACGCTGCCGGTGCTGGATGTGAGCGCGACCTGCGAAGCACCGGAGCCGACGACGCTCTGCGTGAGCGTGAGGTCGCCGGTGCTGGAGACAGCAATGTTCTGTCCGGTGGCCCCGGTCACACCATTCACGGTGCCGAGCGTGGTGATGCTCAGGCCGCCGGTGTTGGCGACAGAGAACGCGCCCGCTGTGGTGCGCCCCGCGAGCTGCGCCACCTGGGTGGTCAGGTTGACCGCCGCCGTGGAGTTGAAGAGCACACCACCGGAGGTGCCGCCGATGACCACATCGGTTCCGGAGTTCGGGCTGGCCACGCCCGCGGTGTTGAGCGTGAGTAGCTTGTCGTCCGAGAGCGTGAGCGTGTTTGCGAAGCTGGCCTGGCCGCCGCGCAGGGTGAGGTGGTAGGTGGTGGTGCCCAGATTCGTTGCGCCCAGGCCGCCGATGCTGGTGAGGCCGGTGCCGGTGATGCGCCCGATGGTGACGGTGCCGGAGGTGATGAGGTTGAGCATCTCCGTGAGCGAGAGCGAGAAGTCCGCGGGGGACGAGTTGATGCCGATGGTCTTGGCGTCCGCGTCGGGCTGCAGGATGATTCCCGCTGAACCCGCAATAACCACGCCGGAGACGTTGACATCCGGCGCGGTGATGGTGAGAAAGCCGTTGGCGATCGAGCCGCCGAGGTTGAGTATGGGAATCGAGGCGATGGTGACGCCCGCGCCGCCGCTAAAGGTGAGCGTCCCGCCGACGTTCGCAAGGATGTCCATCACCCCGGATGAGGCGACATGGGCATCGCCATTGGCACCGATGGTGGAGAGCGTGAAGCTCTTCGCGCCAGTAAGCGTGCCGGTATTGATCGTCGCGTTGTTGCCCAGCGTGGTGAGCGAGACATTCGTGCCCGTCACGTCGGTCGTCTGCACATCGATGTTGCCGGTGGTCGCTGTCAGCGAGAGATTGCCGCCGATGAACGATGACGGATTCACCGTGATGGCGGCACTGTTGGTAATGGTGACGTTGCCGCCGGGCACGGTTGAGAGCGTGAGCGTGCCCGCGCTCTGGAGCTGGGCGAGCGTGATGTTCCCACCCGGACCTGCGGCGAATGAGGCCGCGCCGGTGCGGACCACGCCCGTGGACGAGATGCCGCCGCCGGAGGTGAGCGAGAACGCGCCGGTAGTCGCCACCTGCGCCAGAGCGACGGAGGACTGGGCGATGATGGTAATGGGGCCAGCGGCATCAGCCGTGTCCGCGTTGTTGCGGCTACGGGCCGTGATGGTGCCGCCGAAGGTGCTGGCGGAGGAGCCGACCATCATGGCCGCGCCGCCGGGCTGGCGGGTGATGAATGTGGAGTTGCCGGTGACGAGCAGATCGCCGCTACCGGTGAGGGTGCCGGAGGATCGCAGATCCAGATTGCCACCAATGGTGAGCGTTCCGAAGGAGAGCGAGCCGGCGTTGTCCAGCGTCAGGTCGCCCAAAACACTGGATGTAGCGAGCGTGCCGATATTGCTACCGAGCGTCGCGCTGCCGGAGGAAAGATTCAGGGCGAGCGTGCCGCCTGTGACATCCGTGCCCGCGTGATTGTCCTGCACGCCGTGCGAGGTGAGCGTCAGCGTGCGGCCTGCGGCGAACGAGAGCGCGCCGTTGAAGCGGATGATGTCGCCGCGAATCAGGAGATTCGAGTTCAGCGCGGACAGATCAATGTTGCCCGACAAGCCGATGAGCACGGTGCCGGTGCCGCCAGCAGCACCAATGGTGAGCAGCGAGCCGGCTGGGAGCACAAGATTGCCGAGGGTGGCGGCGGAGAGATTGAAATCTCCCGCGCCGTTGTTGATGCGGATATCCGACGCGGCATTGTCCGGACGCAGGTCGATGCCGCCCGCGCCGCCTGTCACGAGTGCCGAAGCCGAGAACGTGGAACCCTGCACAAGAATGTTCGCGCTGCCGCCGGTGGTGAGGGCCGCGTTCACGGCGATCGCGCCGGTGTGCAGCAGTGTCGCGTTGCCGCCCGCGGTGTTCACGGTTCCACCGACCGCCTGGGTGTATCCCACGCCGGAAGAGGCGAACGAGCCGCCGTTGGTGGTGATGGCCGCGTTCAGCGTCACATCGCCCGCGGCTGAGTTCGGGTCCACGTTGCCGCCACCATTGGCATTGGCCTGCAAGTTCACGTTGAGGTGGTTGGAGGTAGATCCGATTGTCGAGTTCACTACGACGTTGTTGGCGGCCCGGAGCGTGAACGTCGCGTCCGCGCCCGCCGTCTTGCTGACGGCCGCGTTGACGTTGATGTTGCCCGCGTCCGTGCCGACGCTGCCGGTGATGACGGTGACGTTCGTTCCACTGTTGAGCGCGGCGTTGATGGTCGCCACATCCACGATCGCTGGCGAAACAGAGTTGTCCGGGTCCCACGTGGTCGTGCCGCCGGAGGTGCTGGTGGTCGTGCCGGCCGTTGGATTGGCCTCGATGTTGACGTTGACCGGGTCCATCATCCACAGCCCGCCCTTGCCGCCGAGGGCGCGGGCATTGGCGGTAACGGATGCGCCGCGAATATCCAGGTTGATCTTGCCGGAGGTCTCGATGAAGCCGCCGTCGCCCGAGCGCGTGCCGCCCAGCGCAGAGACATCGCCGTAGAACGTCGTGGTGTTGTTGGACCAGACGATCACCTTGCCGCCAGTGCCCGCGTCCGTGGCATCAGCACGCAGGGTGGAGTTTGAGTCGATGTGCGTGTTCGATGATGTTCGTAGATCGCCGGTTCCCTGATAGTCGCCGCCGACAAGGATCTGCCCGCCGCCGGTGCGCCCGGAGGCGTCGATCGTGGCGTTGGTCACGTCAACGGTCTTGCCGGTGATCTTGATGGAGCCGCCGCGCCCATCCGAGTGCTGATTCACGGCGTCCACAAGCCCGGAGACCTGCACGCCCGCGTTGCCCTGGCCCTCAATCCGTACGGTGCGCCCGCGCACGGCGCCGGTGCTCTTCACGGCCAGCGAGTACATATCGCCCGCGACCATGAACGCGCTGCCGCCCTGCGAGTTGATGGTGCCGGAGTTCTCGATCGCCGCGCCCGGCAGCTTCGCGCCGCCCTGCTGCGAGGCATCGATCTTGACGCTGATGACCCCGCCGCGCGGGCTGAGCGTGACCTCGTTGCCCGCGACCATCGTGATGACGCCGTTGGCCGCTTCAATCGTGCCGGTGTTGATGACGCGATCGCCCACCAGCGCGGTGAACTGCGCATCAATCTGTCCGGCGTTGCTCACCGTGCCCGTCACATTCGTGAACTTGTTCAGCCCAGCGGTGAAGTCCTTGTTGGAGATATTGCCCGCCGCGGCGTACAGCCCGCCGACATTCAGTACGGCGTTGGGGCCAAAGATAATGCCCGCGCGGTTGGCGAACATCACGATGCCGTTGGAACGGATCGAGCCGTCCAGCGTGGTCGGGGCGTCGCTGCTGATCCGATTCAGCACCCGCGAGGTTGCGCTGGGCTGGATGAACCGAACCGACTCCTTCGAGTTCAGATTGAACGACGAGTAGTTGATGATGCTGCCATCCGAAGCGCGGATCAGCGTGCGGTTCCCGTTCCGGTTGATCGAGGCGTTGCCCTGAACAACCTTTGCCCCTTCCGGCCCGGCGCAGGCGATCTGCACCGGCCCGAGCAACGCGGCCAGCGCAAAGCCAACACCCGCTCCGACAAAGCGGAACTTGCCCATCCCCAGCCCGATCACTCGCCCCTGGACGGTCGGGCGAACCTCGTACGCGCTTGTCATATATTGCTCCCGGACGGTTTTCGGCCACCGGAATGCTGTACGCACCCGGGCAGCCGCTGCTCCGCATGTAGCCCCACCCCCGAATCCCGCGTCTGCTCCCCCGCCGCGGCGTGGCGGGGAGGGGCGGCCCGGGGGCAATTATCGGGCCGCGACACACGGGAGTTGTACCAAACATTATGCCCCAGCAACCCCAGCAGGGCCAATCAGTTATGCGATTGGCCTCAGTAGAGCAGGGTGGCCACGAAGTGAATGCGGTTTGAACCGCTTGTGACGTTGTTGTTGGTCAGGGATTCCACTGCAAAGCCCCAATCAGCCCGAATAATCAGGTTCCGGCGGTACTGGAACTCGATCCCGACGCCCGTACCGATCAGTGTCTCATCGTTCTCATAGGTCTTCCTCTTCGAGTTGATGGTTTTTCCTGCATCCACAAAGCCCTTCAGGATCAAATCCCAGTCGGCCCGGGAATACGGCTGCTGGGGCTTGTAACGGAAGGTTTTGCCAAACAACTCCCCAGGATTGGGGTCATAGCCGAACGCCTGTGGCACATGGAAGCGGTACTCGGCACTGGCCACGAGGACGGTGTCGCCGGCAACCACCGATTCAGGGTATCCACGAACGGTGTACAGGCCGCCCACGGTCTGCTCGAAGTTGGGGATTAGACGCTTCTCGAAGGCGTGCTGGCCGCGGAAGGAGAGGGCGATCTCATGGGCGAGGGAGGCGTGGCCTTCGGGGCTGGTGTCGTTCCACGCGGCTCCGAAGAAGATCGGGTCAAGGTAGAAGGAGTGCGAGACATCCCACTGGAGGGTTGTCCAGTCCTGGTTCACATCCAGGCGGCCCAGGGAGTCCAAGTCGCTGGCATCGGTGCCACCGATGTCAGAGAGGTTGAACTCCACCGATGCGGAGATGTTGGTGACGGAGGTGTCCGTGGAGCGTTCCATGCGAACGCCGATCGAGGGAAGGAAGAAGTTGGTGTCTCCCTGCACCGCGACGGCCTGATTGTTCACACTGACGTTCTGGTAGCGGGCACCGGCGAAGACATCGACAAAGGTTTCCCGTTTCTGGAAGACGTTGGCGATGAGCTCGCCGCCGATGGTGAAACCGTCGCCGCTGAACTTTTCGCCGGCAAAGCCGACGTCCGAGGCGGTGAACTGATTCCAGGAAACGAAGGCCTTGGCCTTGAGCCAGTCGCCGTAGATTGGGCGCTCATAGGAGGCGTTCACGGCGTGCGACTTGTCAAAGCCCGCCGTCACGTAGTCGATGCTGAAGATGTCGTCCGCGCCGGTGAGCTGATTGTGCGTGAAGCCGAACCGCTCGCGCCAGATGCTGGTGCTCTCGGTGCCGGTGTTGGAGACCTGGAAGTACGCCAGCCACGGACGGTTCTCGTTGATGAGCAGATCGAGCGCGATGCCGCCCGGCTCCTGGGCCGCGGCCACGGCCAAATCGACGCGCCGGCCGGGATGGCGATTCAGACGGAACACATAGTTGTCCAGCTCGTCTTTGCGCAGCACGTCCATGCGTTCCGCGTCGTCGGGGCGGAAGACCTGCACGGGTGCGTTTTCTAGGATTCTCGCGTGTTGCGGGGCGTTGATGCGGTCGTCGTAGGGGATGCGCTCGCCGAAGCCGATGGTGCGCATCTCGGTGACAAGACCGACGCGGACCAGCAGTGTGATGGCGGACTGGCCCGGCTTGCGCAGGTCCTTGCCCCACTGCGGATCGCCCTGCGTGGGCGGGGCAAACTCGGTATCGATCGGCGTGACGGTCACGCCGATGACACCGCCGCGGTTCATCTCATCCAGAATCGCCTTGCTCACGGCGTACAGCGCGCGGCTGCTCCATCGCTGCGGCGGCTGGAGCGAGATGTCCTCGATCGTGAATGTTTCCGTCGGCACTTCGCCGCCCTGCGCGACATACCCGGCGTCGGTCTTGCCGAGCGTGAGTTCGTGCTTGAGCAGATCGTCCACCGAAGGGAGCGAGGGGTGATCCAGCGCGTAGCGGATGACCACCGCGCCGACGAGATACGTCGGGGCTTCGGGATCGGCCTCGCCGGGAACCTGCACCACCGGCTTTTTAGGCGCGGGTGCGGACTCGCTCGCTTCTTTGAGCGCAACCGCTGGCTTCTCGGGCTGCGCCACCTTCGGGGTGTTGCCGCCGTTGGGCGTGGGCATCACGAACTCGCCCTGCGCCAGCGCGGGAGCGCCGATCGCCAGACCCGCGATCGCAACGAGGAGGGAAGTCGTCAGATTTCGTTTCGACACATCGACCATGCAGCCCCTTTCGGCTGGTTGTGTGGCTGAGCAATATGACCCCGCGGCCGTCATGGGCCGCGCGGGTGGGAAGCATTGGCGCGATAGAGTACCGAAAAGTCCCCAAATGCGTCAAATCGGGAATGCAGGGGGAGGGAGGGGGGTGGGCTGTCGGTAAGGTCAGTGGCCCAATGCTGCCTGGGTCCAGTTCAAGCCGGATAAGAACACGGGCGGGACGCCCGTGCCACGGAGCGAAGGCATTCTGGCTGGGGCAGCCCGAATCCTCCGCGGAGCGGCGGACCACCCAGAACATGGGCTGGAAAGCCCATGCCACTAGCGGCGCACGGGCAGGGTCGGAAGGGGCTCCAGCAGGCGGTTCAGCCGCGCGGCGAGGGACTGGCCGCCCTTGAATCCCGCGCTGAAACAGAGCCGAAAGCCGACATCCGCGTATCCCTCTTGGGCCTCTTCAAGTACCACGGGCAGGGGCTGGTCCACGGGAACGGCGGGATCGCTCAGGGCGGAGCCGCCGATGATGTGCAGTTTGGAGGCGTTCTCGGTGATGAATGCCGCCGCCGCACCGGGACGGGCCTCGGGTTCATCCGAAACCGGGACATCCAGCACGAACTCGGCGACATTTCCGACCAGATTCTTCAGCACATCACCCTGACCGGCAAGCACTGGTGTGAACCAGAGCGTGCCGTCGGAAACGTCCGTCGCGTCCCCACTCGGGCTGATTTTGGCTCCGGGCGGCATGAATGCACCCGCGTCCGGGAGCTGATTCTTGCCACCCGCGGCACGCTGGGCCTGGGAAAAGGTGAACTGAGCTTTCCAAGTGCTATCGCGGAGATTCGCGGGTGCCGCACCCGCCGGAAACTGGGCCTTGGCCGCGGCCCACTCGGCACTGGTGGGGAGACGACACCCCGCGAGCCGTGCGGCCAGCAAGGCCGCGCTCGGGGAGAGGTGCTGCATCGGCGCATCCAGCGTCGGAGAGGGTGGCGCAGAGTCCTTTGGATAATCGTCGGGCGTTCCAAGCGCGCGGGAGGCGAGCCATGCGTGCGGGGCGCGGATACCGCCGCGTTTGCCGGTGGCGTCGATCCACTCCCAGCAGCGTGGACCGGGGCGCGGATCACTGACACGATCAAACTGTCGGAGCGACTTCACAAGCTCATTCGGCCCGGCGCGCACAGACAAGATCGCGGCAAACTGCGCAACCGAAACCTCCGTCGCGCCCAGAAACACCGCGTCTCCGCCGGGCATGTCCACACGCACAAACGCGAGTTCGGGCAGAGCGCCGCCGCCCGTTGCGGGCTTGAAGCGCACGAGTTTGCCATCCTGCGAACCGACGTATCCGGGCGCGCTGGCGGGGCCTCGAGCGAGCACCTCGGCGGGAACGCTCCCCGCGTCGGCATTCGCCATCGCCGTCTCGATGGTCTGAAGCGTGGACTGCACGCTTCCCAGAAACGCGATGCCGCCGGGGAGGGCTCGAACATCCGCGAGAAACTTCTTCGCCGCCGCTGAGGACTCCGCGTCCGGCGTCTGCGAGTTCATCACCGCGATTTTCAGATCGCTCAGCGCCTGGTTGTACGTCAGCCGGGGCTCGGCCTGCGTAGCGATGGGCGCGGGCGGCTGCTCCGCGACGGCCTGGCTGGAAACGCCGCACATCATTCCCGCCGCGGCGAAGAGCGCGAGTGCGAGGAATCGACCGGCGCCAGAACGCCGCGCGGGCTCCGGCGGCATGGGCACAACCTGATCGCCGTCCGAGGACTTGGAGGCGATCCAGCCGTCGGCTTGGCGGGCGAACGCGGCATCAATGGTATATGGAATCTCGGTCGTCAAGGGAACTGTCTTCTCGCTTGCTTGCAGTGCAAAGAACTGCGGACCTAGCGGCTCCCCGATGATCGCATCGACAAAGCGCGGCCCGTTCCCACCAGCCCCACCACCACCCGCATCTCCCGTTCCCCCTTTGGATCGCACGATCAGAAGCGTGGTCGCCCACGGCTCCAAACGGGAGAGCAACAGTTGCTCCACCCCGCGAATCACGCCCACGACATCGTTCGCGGCCGCTCCGACCGAGTCGATGGCGGGCAGTCGCAACTGCACGGACGTCAGGTGGTCCGCCTCCGCTCCCTTGCCACCCATACTCCCGATCCGGCTCGGCGGTTTCGATCCTTGCTCGAACATCTCCGCTTCCCGATGCAGTTGATAGAGAATCCGGTACAGCCCCTGACGCATCGGCCCCATCTCGGGCCGGTCGGCGATGGCGGGCAGGAACCCGCGCGGAATCGTCAGGTCCGCCCGGTCCTCCCCCCTCTCGGACGCGATGCTTTCCAGCCGCGCCCGCAAGGTGCCCCGGGCCGAATCCAGAATCGAGATGACTTGCTCGGCGGTGGTCGCCTGCTCGCAGCGTTGCTGCACGGACTCAAGTTCCGGCAGCACCGTTGCCAAAGCCCACTCCAGCGATGCCCCGCGCACCTGCGCGGCCACGCCCATCGGGTACTTATCGCGCCCCTTGCCGTCGCGGCTGGACCAGATACGGGCGATCAGCAGGTCGCCGCGGCTGCGCATGAGCAGCACATGGGCGAAGCCCTCGGTGCGAGCGTCCGGTTCGAGTTTGTCCCACTTCCCCGCCTCAATGTTCGGCGCGATGCCCTCAATGTAGACGAGGGTCTTGAAGTCCACCAGCCGCTGGGTTTCCAGTCCTGGGTCATCTATGTGGTCGTTCCACCCGACGTGCTTGCCGAACGCACCGAGGTACACCTCGGTGTCGTTGCCGCGCGTCTGCTTGCCCATAAGTCGAGAGATAAATGAAATGCCGGTCTCCTTGGATGCCTGATGCCGGAGCATATGGAGCCGGCGGTGAGCAGACGCAAAAACCGGTACGGCGAATCAGGGATACTCGATTCAGGGATACTCGATTCAAGGAAACCAAGGCAACTCCGGCAGTTCGGTGTCAAACTCCAGCCGCAACCAGACGGATTTCATGCCCGATGGCGTCTGCACATCCGCCTCGACATCCCAGATTTTTCGATCATCGGCCTTCGCGGGCTGGCCACGGAAATGGTCCACTAGATACAGGCCGCCCCACTTGCTGGGAATGTTGAGCGTGGCCACCGGTCCGGGTGCGATCTGTTCGGAAGCAAAGAACTTGAGGTCGAAGGCCGCACCGGGGGCGCGGAGTTTGGTCAGCCGGGCCTCGGACTGGCCCGCAAGCGGGACGGTGGTCTTGGGCTCGCCGCCCGCGGCCACCACCGCCACAAACGGCGCGGCCGCCGTCAGCTCATCCTTGCCCAGCGACGGCGGCTCCTTGGGCAACACAGAGATAGTGCAGATTTGTACCGGGCGCGACGCGGTGGGCAGTGATTTGAGCATCGCGTCCACGCGCTTATCCGGCGGCGCGCCCGCCGTGCGGGCTTTCTCGATGGACTCACGCAGCGTGGCGAGTTCGTCGCCGCCGAGTTCGGCGGCCGCGCTGGTGAAGCGGGCGAGGGGGAACTTGAGCGCGACCGGAGCGGCGGTTGGGTTGGTGGGCGTGGGTGTGGGATTCTGCGCCACCGGTGTGGTTGGCGTGGTGACAGGCGGCTTGGGAGTTGGGATTGGCGTAGGTGTCGGAACAGCAGCGGGCTCGGAGCCGATCGGGCGCGGTGCACCGTCCGGTATGATCTTCTGATACATCGCCCGCATGGAAGCCGGGGGCCATGTCTCATCGGTGTAGAGCGTCTGATACGCCTCTTGAAGTTCGGGAACGTCTTTGCTCGCACCCTTCTCCGTGAAGTCGTTGTTGCCGCGCAGCGCATATCGCATGAGCGGCTCGAGTTTCAGTAGCGGGTGTTTGCCGCCGGTGGAGGTGGATGCACTCGCACGCTCGAGTTTGGCGAGTTGCTCGATCGCGCCTGCGGCCTCCGGCGGCATCGGTCCAACGTCCGGAGCCGTGTCCGCAACAAGGTTGACCTTGCACGCATCAATGAGGGGACGCAGAATGCTGGCCTCAAAGATCACCCGCGCGGCATCGGCACGCTGATTTTCGACAAAGTTTCCCGCGCGATCTCCCAGAATACTGGCGACGGGGCGGAAGATCGCCGGTACAGCGATCGTCGCCTTGGCCTGCTCGGCAAGTTCCTGTGCCATCCCCGCAATCGTGCGGTGCTCGGGAGGAACGGGAAGATCCTTGAGCTGCGCGGCGTCGTCTCCAGGCCCGCCGCGATACTTGAAGTCACGATGCGCGAGCGTCGGCTTGGAGACAATCGGAAGGTACTGCGAGCTTGTTCCCCGCACCGGATCGGCGCGAACAAGATTCGCCTGATAGACCTTTCCGGCGCTCGTCCAAAACTCCGACGGCTTCACAATCGTGTTCGACAGCGAATGCGCCCCAAACCACGTGAACAGCCCGACGGCGAGCAAGCCCACCGCGGCCGCGCCGTACATGGCAATGTTGCGGGTCTGCTGCTGCTTGCGCGTGCTGACAGCGCGCGTGACCAGTCCCTTCTCGCGGAAGACCTTGTTCATGAACAAATCGCGGAGGAAGAACGCGCGGTCGCGCTCCCAGACGCGCCCCTCTGGCAGCGACTCGACGGGAACGCCGAAGGTCTCGGCGAGTTCCTGATCCAGGGCCGCGCCCTCGCGCATCGAACTGGTGAAGTAGATGCCACGCAGGAACAGCGGCTTCTGCGACCACTCGCCGGAGACAAAGATCATCTCCAGATATCGCTTGAGCCGCGGAGCAATGCGCATCATCGCGTCCGGGAAGGCGTACAGCGCATCGACTTGCTCGGTACGCGGCTTGCGGGCGTTCTCGGTGTTGATCGGGTCTTGCAGCAAGCCCGCACGCCGCTTCGCCAGCCGGTGCTGCACGGTGCGCAGATGCTCCTCGACGAGTTCCGGATTGAACGGCTTGTCCAGCGCATCCGGATTCGACCACCCGAGCACCTGGTGCTGGAGCGCGGGATCGGTGAGCTCGTCGAAGAACTCACGGAAGCCGTTGATGAGATCGCACTTGGTGATGAGCACAAACACCGGGAACCGCACGCCAAGGATGCGCTGGATGCCGTCGAGCTGCTGCGCGATGCGCCCGCCCTTCTTCTCGATCTGCTCCGCGGTATCACGGATGAGCGATTCGGCGGAAATCACCAGCAACATGCCGTTCACCGGGCAGTTCGGACGATTGCGGCGGAGCAGTTTCAGAAACTCCTGCCACTCGCTGGAGGTTCCCGGCTCGACTTCCTCAAACAGCAGCCGCCCGGCGGTGTCCAGAATCACGGCGTGGTTCGTGAACCACCAGTTCATGTTCAGCGTGCCGCCGACACCCTGCAACTGATCCTGCAACCCCGGCGGGAAGCCGACATTGCAGTGGCGCACCGCCTCGGTCTTGCCCGATCCCGGCTCGCCCACGAGCAGATACCACGGGAGCGCGTACAGGTTCTTCCCCGCGGCCCGGAACTTCTCAACACCCGTGTCAAAGTTCTTGCGCAAATCATCCACTCGGGCGCGCCGGGCCGGCTCGGTGATGCCCAGCGGCGTCATGCCCGCGTTGGACGAGATCGACCGCTCCATCGGCGCGGCCTTGCGCCGGGCCATCATCGAGAGAATCCCGCGATACAGCCCCATCATCAGCCCGATCACCACCAGCCCGGCGAGCACCACGTAGATCGCCAGCGCGCCGCCGAAGATCATCACGATCGCCCCCGCGAACGCGAGCGCCAGCACCGCGATAACGATCTTCGTCGCCGCGGGCATGTTGGCGTATCCCTGCAGGAGTCGGTTCATTGGCCGCCTCCTTTGTGGGGCGCGGGCGCGGGGGTGATGGCGGTCGCGGAGTCCTTATTCAGCGACCGGAGCGAGGCCTTCATGCTTCCCTGCTTGTCCAGATACAGCGCGATGTTGGCGGCGAACATGGTGAGCGCGAGCCCCGCCAGCACGATGCCCACGCCGAGCAGCTTCCCTGCGGGGGGCTGCACCAGGTCGCTGGTGTTCACATGCTCGTACGCCTCGGGGCAGATACGGGCGGAACGGTCCGCGTCCATCAGGCCGCGCAGGCGGCTGGAAACTTCCAGCATCTTCTTCCGCAGCACCTCCGGCTGCCCGGCGTACCAGCCCGTGAAACCCAGCCCCATGCAGGTGTAGAACACGCTGACACGTTCGGTCGCGGCATCCGACTGGTCGCGCAGCGTGGCGTCGAGCTGATCAAAGAAATCCTCATCGCCCGCCATCTGGCCCTTGTCCGAGGCCATGTCCTGCCACTGCTTGGCGAACGGCAGCGTTGATGACCGCACCATGAAGTCCACGAAATACAGCAGGATGATCTCGACGGTCTCGAAGTTCTCCTGCTGCTGGTTCTGGGCCGCGCGGGCGCGGCATTCGGCTAGCACGCCCTTGGTCTCCGAGCGCACCTGCACCATCTCCGGCGCAACGCCCTTCCGCGCCGACCGGCTCAGCCGGCAGACAAACTGAAACAGCGCCTCACAACATTCCACAAGCGTCATCACTTGGTCGGCCCTTCCTTGGACAATCCTTTGAGCAAACTCTCGGCATACCCGGACATCGCGCCGAGCAGCTCGCGCTCGATCGCCTGCGCATCCTGCGCCCCGGCAAGCTCCACATACTTCCGCCAGCAGCGCACCTCATGCCCCACCAGCACGCCGCCCGCGCCCGCGGACATCTTCGCAAGCTTCTCCACTTCCTGCGGCGCGAGCTTGTCCAGATGCTTCTGGGCGTACACGCGCCCGGCCTGCCCCACGCTCGCCGTCAGCGCGGCCGTCAACTGCCGGAGCCGATCCAGGTCCTGCCGCAACTGCTCGCGGGTCACGCCCGGATCGCCGGACGCGAACTTGGCCATCGCCACCTTCGCGGGCGCGCTCCGCTTCAGCGGCGAACTGGGCGAGACAATCTTCCAAGTGCTCCAGACGACTTGATCCAGCGACGCCGCGAGTTCCGCGAGCATGGCGGCCAGCTCATACGCGCTGGCGGCGTCCACATGCTCGCCCGGCGGGAGCCCAAGGGCCTGCTCCAATCGCTTGGCCGCGTCGGCGGGCTGGGATGTCGAACCTGTTGTTTCGGCGGGCACGTGCGATCCTCGAAGGTGTTCCCCATCCCCTTGTGGCGGAACCATGGACGCGGAGTTTATCGGACTTTGGGCCGGGCCGCGCTGCATGTTGAAGTTTGTTGGAAGGGACCGCGATCCGCCGGATTGTGCGGCCTGTGCGGGAGTCCCGCCGGTTTGCGGCGTTTCTCGCGCGGGCCGGAGTTCAGCGGGCACTCAAACCGCTCGATTCTTCTCTCGGCTCGCCACTTCTGGCGAGGTCTCTGGAGATTTGCCATGCGTTTGCGCCGCCTGATCGCTCCCGTTCTGCTCGGTGTGGCCCTCTGCCTTATCTCCGGATGCTCGGGCTCAACCTCCACCAAGGAGCGGCAGTGGGAGCGGGCCTCGGCGCACACGCGCTCGGAGCGACCCGCGTATCCGACCGGCTCACTCGCCGCCAGCGATGGCGTGGGACGCTCTATCTTCACGCCCGAGACCACCGTGGACACCACCCACGGCCGGTCCACGTTTGCGAATGTGCCGACCGAGTGATCGGGTGCCCCGCCTTTGAGTACCCCGACTCTGGGTACCCCGACGGTCCCCGACGGGATTTTCTTCGAGTTGTCCAGAGAGCCCGCCGGGGACCCGCGGGGTACCCAAAGCACGCTCACTGCCCCAGCACATACCCATCATCCGTCAGCAGCTTCCGCAGCCGCACCGCGAAGCTCTCGCGCGGCGGAGCCGTTCCCGCCGCGTTAAACGCCAGCCGACAGCCGATGTCCGAATATCCTTCGGTGATGTCCTCAAACTCCAGCGGAATCGGGCGATCAATCGGCAACTCCGGCGCTGAGAGTGCAGAGCCACCGATCACGCCGAGCTTCACATTTCCGAGCATGTCCTGAATGGCGTTGCTCGCCGCGCTCGCGGGCGTTCGCTCAAACTGCGGCCCATCCTCCACCACCAGTTCCGCGACATTGCCCACCAGATGATGCACACGCTCCCCGCCGCCGCTGCTGGTCAGTGTAAACCAGAGAATCCCGTCGCTCTGCTGCCCGGACTTGGCATTCTCGCCGACCGGAAGTTTCTGTACCGCCGTCGCGCCGAACGCGCCCATGTCCGGCCACGGGAACCCATCCTGGCGCGTCACACTGGCCCGCGCGGACTTTATGTGGGCACGCTGCTTCTCGAATGTCGCGTCGCGGAGATTTGAGCCCGAGGGTGTACCGCCGCCGTCAAACTTCTTGTGCGCCGCCAGCCATTCCGCGACGGTGGGAAACCGGCACCCAGCCAGCCGCGCGACATACGCGAGCGTGTACGGCGGTATCTCCTGCATCGGGTGGTCCCGCTGCGGCTCGCCGCCCGCGGCGTCCGCCACCTTGGCGATCTGCCCCGGCACCTCAATCCCAGGCGCATACCCGGGAAGCTGCGCCGTCATGTTAGAATCCGACTGCATCCACGATTGCGTGGTCAGCACGCCGCGTGCATCAAGGTTCCAGCCGCGCGGCGTCTTCCAAGTGTTCAGCGCGGGCAGCCCATCCTTGAACTTCACCCACGCGCTCGGCCCCACGGCGTCGACAATCTCCGCCGCGTCGCCGATCGAGAGCTCGCGGGTGCAGAGATACACCGCCGCCTCCGGGTCCGGCCCAGGCACCTCAACGCGCACGAACAGCAGCGTGGTGGAGCCGCGGGTGAATGTCAGGTCCGCCGTCGTCGTATCCAGAGTCGCCTGCCACTTGCCGCCCATCTGTCCCGGGCCGAGAGTCTTCCAGTCCACCTTCGGGCGGACGATCTCCTCCGCACGCACGATCGGCGCGGCGTCCGCGAGCAGCTTGCTCACGTTGCGTGAACTCGTCACCTCAGAGCCAAGACCTCGCACCGTGCGATCAAACGCACCGAGCACTTCAACAACGCGATCATCGGAATCATCCGGCTTCGCGTCCTTCCTGAGCTTGGAATACAGCAGGTTGTACCGCAGCTTCGGCGGCAAGGACGCTTCATCCACACTGAAATCCGACATCGACGCAAACGCGGCTTCGAGCACACGCGGCTCGCGCAGCGCACCCGCGTAACTCGTCCACCGCTTCGCCAGATCGCCCGCCACTTGCTTGGCCAGCGGTACTCGGCGGGCTTCTGGCAATCTGGAAATCACACCCGCCAGTTGCGTTTTCAGTCGCTTGCCCTCATCCAGCTGCGCCTGCGTTCGAGGCCAGCCCACATCCGCATCCCCCAGCCGCCGCCACGCCGCAAGCGTCAGTTCCGGCTTCGCAACATCCGGGTTCATCACCTTTCCAACCAGCACATCCGCGCTCTTCTCCGCTTTGAGCGCCTTGGTCGCCTCGACGCGCTCGCGAATGCCCGCGACCGACTGCGCGATCTCCCGCTGCTTGCCGATCGGGTCGCTCATCCACTTGTTCACGACGTTCTCGATCGAGTCCGCGCCCATGGGCTCCTGCCCGGAGTTCATCGCGTCTTCCGCACGCGCCAGTTCTGTGCGCATCTGCGTGAGCTTCGCGTTCCATTCGCCGTAGTCCTTTCCCGCCAACGCAGTCGCGCTCTTGAAGCCATCCCCATTCGGGTCCGGCGGTGTCGCGCCCAGCCCGCTCAGTGCGGCCCCAAGCCGCTTCTCTCGCTCATTCTGCGACGCCTCCGCAAGTGCCGCCGCCCAGTCCGTCTGCGGCACACCCTCGCCCGTTTTCGCCAGCGCACTCGGAAATGACTTCTCCAGCGCCCCCAGCGCATCATCCAGCGCCTTCGCCTTCGTCAAGACCTCCTCGTAGTCCTCGTCCTTGAACCCCCCCGCTCCTTCCTTGCCCACCAGCGCATCGCGCCAGCCGCGCCATGCCGCGTTGATCGCACCGGAACCCGGCACCACATCATTCCGCGCCGCCAGCTTCGTCCGCAGATCACGCGCGCCCGCCACAAACTCCGCGCGCCGCGCCTCAATCATTCCATCCACCGCCACCCGCACCTCATACAGTTCCCGCTTCACCCGCGCGGCCTCATCCTTCACCTTCTGCTCGCTCGACCGCTTCCAGAAGAGCTTCTCCGGCGCGATCGCGGGCACATCCGCGTGCAGCTTCGCCAGCCGCGCCGCCACCGCCGGTTGCACCTCGCCCTTCAGCGGCTTGCCCGTCAGCTTCGTCGCCTGTTCATCAATCCCCACCAGCAACTTCTCCGCATTGAACGCCTTGCGCGGATCCAGCGCAGGGTCCAGCGACGGGTGCCGTTTCGCTTCCGCCAACCAATCAGCGTACACCACCGCGCTCGGGCTTGCACCCAGCATCTCCGTATACTTCGGCCCAGTCGTGAACGACTCCGCGTCCACCGTCGGCCACACCGTCCGCACGAAAACCGCCAGATTCTTCGCAAGCTCAGCCGCCTCCGTCGCCTGCTTCTCCAGCGTAATTAGGTCCTCGCGCTTCGCCGTGCTGCCATCCGAGACGTTCGCCCCCACCATGGTCGCGGCCCCCGCCGAGAACTTCGCCAGGATCGGATCGTTGATCGACGCGATCGCCTCGCGCTGCTTCTGAATCTCTTCCCACGCCGCGTCCACCTTCTCCACGATCGGCACGAGTCCGAGCACCGAGTCCACCGCCACCGCCGGATCGGGCGCCTTGTCCGGGTTCACATTCGCCGCCGCGTTCTCCAGCACCATCGCCGGGCGCACCCACCCCTGCTGGCGATACACCGCCGCCTTGTCCTTCAATCGCTGCGGTGCCTTCCACCCTTCCACGAGCCCCTGCTTGATCGCATCCACCGACGCCAGCGCGGCCACCGTCTTATCCACTCCACTATCGCTCCGCGCATAATCCGTCGGCGTGTTCGAGAGCGGCATCAGGTCCGTATCCCGCACCACATGCGCGATCGACCACGGGTCGTATCCCTCCGCAATGCCCGGCAACGACAGCAACTCCTTCAACTGCGGATCGGTCGCCGCGTACGCCTCGCGCCGCGTCGCATACCCGCGCTCTCGCAGACCCATCGTCGGCGGCTTGCCCAGCCCATCCTGAAACAGCGAATACCAGCCGCGATACGCCGCGCACAGGTCGCGCCACTGCTGCGCGTGTACCTGCGGCTGCTCGTTCCACTTCACGATCGTGATCACCTCGCGGTGCGTGTAGTGATACACCCCAAACCCGATCCCCCCCGCCAGCAGCACCGCCGCAGCCATCCCCAGCAGCAGTGGCGTGCGCGACCGCTTCACTACCGCCAGCGGCTTGAGTTTCTCCGCGAGTTCATCCAGCGTCGGCCGCTCCGCCCGCGGGTTCGGGTCCAGCAGCGTGTTCACCAACTCTCGCCATTTGTTCCCATCCCGCCCCAGCGCGGCCCACGCCACCGATGGCTCCACCGGCCAACCACCCTTGAACGGCGAGTGCAGCACCATCGCGTGAATCAAAGCCCCGATGCCGCGGAGATCGCTCAGCCGCGCCTGCTCAACATTCCGCTCCGCCTCCGGCGACGGGTCGCAGAGCACCACCCGCGCCGCCCGCAGTTCCTTGTTCACATCCCCGCAGATCAGCACGTTCGACGGCTTCAGATTGCCGTGCCCGCGCTGCAAATGCTGCTCCAGATCACGCAGCGCCCGCACCACTTCCCCCATCAGCCACGCCAGCGTCGGCCCATCAAACGGCACCTTGCCCGCGATCACCTTCTCAACCGTCGCGATCGTCGCCAGATCCGTGACGCAATACCCCACGCCATCTTCCCCCGCACCGGGCTCGCCCGGCCGCCCGATCACGTACACCTTCGCCCAGTGCTGCGCACATCCCGAGAGATCGCCGATCCGCTTGGCATACTCCGCGCCAATCACAAACGCCGCTATCTCCCGATCCACCTGATCCGCGCGCAGCACCAGCGCATCCGGGCGGCAGGTCTTGACGGCAAACACCACATCCGATTCCGCACCGTTCTTCGCCGCGGCGTGCATAGCCCCAAGCCCCGTGCGGTACAGTTCTCGAACCGTCGTGTAATCACCAAAGGTCGGCATATCGCGGATGATACAGCCATACACCGCCGCTGCGCACGCCGAATGCTCGCACTACCATCTGCATTCGCTTTCCACACCCTCGCTCTCAGGAACTCCCATGCTCCGGATTCTGCACGTCGGTCTTGGCCCGCTCGGAAAGATGATGGTCGCCGACATGGCCCGGCGCGGCGTCGCCAACGTCACCGCCGCCGTGGATGTGGACCCCGCCATCGCCGGTAAGCCCCTCGCCGCGATCGTCCCCGAGTGCGGCTTTGGCTGCACTGTTTCCCCCACTATCGCCCTGGCCGCCCGCAGCGGCCCCTTCGACGCCGCGTTGCTCACCACTTCCAGCGATCTCGCCAAGTGCATGGGCTCACTCCGCGAACTGCTCACGCTCGGTCTGCCGATCGTCTCCACCTGTGAAGAACTGCTCTACCCTTGGCTCCGCCACCCCGCCGCGGCCGCGGAACTCCAGCAACTCGCCGTCAAACACGGCGGGCGCGTCCTGGGCACCGGCGTGAATCCCGGCTTCCTGATGGACACGCTCCCCGTGGCCGCCACCGCCGTCTGCCGGAGCGTCCGCACCGTGAAAATCTGGCGCATCCAGGACGCCACGCCCCGTCGCATCCCCTTCCAGAAGAAGATCGGCGCGGGTCTCGATGACGCCGGCTTCGCCGCCCGCATCAAGGACGGCTCCCTCCGCCACGTCGGCCTCGGCGAGAGCATCCACTTCGTCGCCCACTATCTTGGAATGAAGATTGACAAGTGGGACGAGAGCATCGAAGCGGTGAAGGCGGATCGCGACCTCTCCGCCGCGATCGGGCCGATCCGCAAAGGCATGGCCGCGGGCGTGCGCCAAGTCGCCAAAGCATGGGGAACCGTGCAACCAAAATCCGTGCCACCGACTTTCGCCGCTTCGGCGAACGTCGGTGCGGGTACCGGTGAACCCATGATCGAGATGATCTTTCAAGCCGCCATCGGCCAAGCCGATCCGCACGACCGCGTCCTGATCGACGGCGAACCTCCGATCGACATGATCCTCCGCGGCGGCATCCACGGCGATATCGCCACCAGCGCGATCTCCATCAACTCCATCCCCTCCCTCATCGCCGCGCCCCCGGGCCTGCACACCATGGCGACCATCCCCCTCGTTCGATTCCTCCGCTAGCTCCGTGGCACGGGCATCCTGCCCGTGTTCCTGTTCTTCGCCCCGTGCGCTACCCCATGCCTCCCCCCGACCGCTCCCACATCCTCACCGAGCAGCGCAACCCGCGCTCCATGCGCCTCCACGAGATGTCGGTGCGCGAATGCGTGCAGCTCTTCAACGATGAAAATCGTCTGGTAAACGAGGCGATGGACAAGGCCGCGCCTGCGCTCGCCGCGTTCATCGAGCAAGCCACGCCCCGCTTCATCTCGGGCGGCCGGCTCATCTATCTCGGCGCGGGCACCAGCGGCCGCCTCGGCGTGCTCGACGCCAGCGAGTGCCCCCCCACGTTCCAGACCACGCCCGATCGCGTCATCGGCATCATCGCCGGGGGCGACATCGCACTTCGAAAAAGCAGCGAGGGCAAAGAAGACGACTTCCTCGGCGCGGCCGCTGAACTCGATGCCCTGCAACTCACCCCACAAGACATCATTCTCGGCATCGCCGCCGGTGGCACGACGCCGTATGTACTCGGCGCACTCGCCCACACCCGGGCTGCCATACCACCCGGCTCCACTCCGAAATCCGAAATCAGCATTCCGAAATCTCCCCTCACCGCCCTCCTCACCTGCTCCCCCGTTCCCAAACCCGACGCGGCGGACCACCTCATCGTCCTGGAAACCGGCCCCGAACTGCTCACCGGATCAACCCGGCTCAAGGCCGGCACCGCCACCAAGCTCGCGCTCAACACCATCTCGACAACCCTGATGATCCGCTCCGGGCGCGTCTACGAAAACCTCATGGTCGATGTCCGTGCCAGCAACGACAAACTCCGCGATCGCGCGGCCAGAATCATCGCAACGCTCACGGGGCTGGCGCGGGACGACTCGCTTGAGTTGTTGGATCAGGCCGGAGGGTCAGCGAAGACCGCCGTGTTGATGCGCCGCCGAAACCTCGATCGCGCAGCGGCTGAACTGTTGCTCAGCTCTGCCACAAGTCCCATCTCGGTTTTCTATCGGCTCTGATCTCTCCGAAGCACGCGGGGCAGGTACCGCGCTCCGTGAACTACTCGCACCACAATCAGCCGGTGTTTGCTATATCGGTAGAAAATCAAATGGTTCGGAAATCCACGAACGACGTATTGTCGGCGTGGATCTGGTTTGCTTCCGCCGAGTTCTACGTGATGCCCAGCAGCCGGGAATGTTGCCAACCACTTGGCTGTCGTGTAGACAGCATCCACAAATCGCTCAGCCGAACTCGGCGAGGACTCGGCGATACACGAGACAATGTCTCGAAGGTCGGCCGCCGCGGCAGGGCGAAGAGAAACGGTTCGCATCAGCCCGCCTTTCGTCTCAGGCTGGCACTATCCGAACGAGCGAGTTCCCTCAAACGACTCCAGAACTTTTCATCAGCATCGATCAACGGGCCGGATCGATCTCCCTCGTCAAGCATCGCCCGCAAGCGTTGGCGTTCTTCGGCAACTCGTCTCTGCTCCTCCCTCACCAGGTGCCGAAAAAACTCACTGACGTTGCCAAAGCCGCCCAGACGCATCCGCCGATCAATGTGGGCACGCATACTGGCTGGCATTGAGATACTGATTGTCGAGTTCTTTGATGACTTTGGCTTCACCGTCATGATCCACCTCATTGTCGGTCGTACGATTTCGTATCTAATACGAACAGATCATAGCCGCCTTGTGATCCAGCAGACATTTTTGCCGCGTTGCTGGGGGGGGGTGCCTGCTCTATACCCTCTCATTTGCGTGCCATGTTCTCACGCCACCCCCGCCTCCGCAAACGGCTCCACCGCGTTCGCCTCCGCGATCAGCCGAGCGTGCTTCGCCAGATACTCCATCACCGTCGTCACCACCACCGCGTGGCTCCACGTCAGCGGGCTCACGCTGATCATTTCGCCCGTGTATGGGTGATACTGCTCGGCCAGCACACCACTCTCTCTCGCTCGCTCGGCCGCCCATTCCAGAAGCGGCATCGCCGCCTTCAACTCATCTGGCGTGTGCGCCAGCGCGATGCGGTGCTGCGCGTGCCAGAGCGTGCAGATTACCCACGGATTTCCCGGCACTGCCTCTACGTTGTCGCGCTCAACCTGATGGTAATAGTCGCGCTCGTATCGCGCGCACCCGCCCACCCGCGTCCGCACCCACAGCCGCTCCCACAGCGACTTCATCTCGCTCACCACCATCGGGTTCCCCGGCCTGAACGCGCCGAACGCCCACAGCGCGTAGTTCGCGCTGTCGCGCGTCATGTCCAGCCGGTATCCCGTCACCTTGGTCGTACCACCCGCCGCGTCGCCCTCCTCGATCGGCGTCGCCATCCGCGCAAAGCGGCTCTGCTCCGCATTCCACAGGTGCTTCTGCAGGGCCTCTCGCATCCGCTCACCCGCCTGCTGATACGTCTCGGCCCGCTCCACATCGCCGAAGTCCCGCGCGAACGCCGCCGCCGCGCTCAGCGCGCCGATCGTCGCTGCCACCGTGAACGTATGGATCCCGCGCCGCTCCTCCCACAAATCCCAGCTCGGCTTGGGCAGCCCGTTGCCATCTACATGCGACATCAGCCACTGCGCCGGCTGCGCCACCAGCGCGTTGTACAGCGGCTTGATGAACTCCACATCTCTGAACGCCTCGAAGTGCTGGCGCAGCGACCACAGCACCAGCGCCGTCTCGTCCTGCTGGATCGGCAGCACCTGCTTCCCCTGCGTCACCCACGGGTGCCAGCTGCTGGCCAGATGCCCCGCCGGCGTGTACTTGTGCATGAAGTACCCGTTCTTGTTGATCACCCGGGCGCAATACCGAAAGAACGACCGGCTTAGCTCGCTCTGCCCCGTCTGGATCAGCGCGTGCGCCACCAGCGCGCCATCCCGCGGCCAGCAATACGCATAATGGTCCCCCGCGAAGTGGCTGATGTCGCTGTCCGTCGCCGCGATGATCGCCCCGCGATTGTCGATCTGCGTCCGCAGAATCAACTGGCTTCGGAAGAACAGCTCGCGCACTTTCTCGGACAGCACGGTCGTGTCGATCGTGTCTTTACGCACCCACAGCTTCCAGTACGCCTCCGTCCGCGAGAACATCTTCTCGATGCCCTTGCTCTTGATCACGCGGCTCAGCTCCCGCACCCGCTCATAACTGTCCCCGCACGCCATCCAGAACGTCGCGCTCGCCTCGCCCCGCGCCGGAACGCTCAGGTTCATCCCCGCCAGCGCGTCCACGCTCCCCTGGCTGATCGCGTTCCGCCCCAGCACTCCGTCCTCAGCGTCGCGCCACGTCCCCTCCGCCCCGCCGACGCGCTTGGTGCCGATCGACCAGTGATGCACGCCCACCTTCTGGCCCGGTCCCTCGCCCTCGGTCGCGTTCACCAGAAAGTACGAATCGTCCTTGTACAGCACCAGCCCCGCCGTCTCCGGGTCGTAGTCGCAGGTATCGCCCACCGGCGATTCCTTGATCGAGAGATCGACGTGGTAGAACAGCCGCACATCTCGCGGCGCCCGCTGCCCGTCATTTTCATTCCCCGGCTTGCGGTCCCGCACCACGATCCGGCGCAGATATACCGGCTCGTGAAAATCCACCGCGTCGTTGCAGATCAGCTCCAGCCCCAGCCGCGCATTGGTGAGCGTCACCTCGGAAACCAGCGTGTCCGGGCGATACCGCATCTCCCGCCGCCAATCCGCGTGGTCGATCCACGAGAACTCCCCGTCGGCCCAGACCCCAAACCGCTGCACATGCCCGCCGGTGTGGTTGTACCGGCCCACGCACGGGTAGTAGATGTCCCGAATGCGATACTGCTCATCAAAGTTGATGAGCAGATCACCGTTACCGACTGGAATATCCCGAGCCATAGCCCTCCTGACCTTTCATCAGCGCGGCCGGGCCCCGGCAGAACAGACGACCCTGCCCAACCCAACGGCCCACGCCCGTTGATTGTTGGCCCGTACACGCTCCCAGTATTTCGACCATGCAGGCCCGCCCCGTAACCTCGCAGCCAGAGGTTCGCTCGGGTCTACCCCGCCAGCGTCGAATCCGCCAGCGCGGCCAGCCCATCCCCATCCGTTGCCGCCCCCCCCGCTCCCGCCTCCACGGCCCCCAGCGCCTCGATCCGCGTCCGCAGATCGCCCATGTACGTGATCTTGATCCCGAAGTTCTCCCCGACTTTCACGGCAAACCCAGCCCCCGTGGGCTTGTTGTTCACTAGCAGCGTGAGTTCTTCCTCGGCCCCCTTGGGCAGCTCGATGATGGAGCCGGGGCTGAGCGCACAGACCTCCGACACCCGCATCGACCGCTCACCCAGCAGCACGATGATGGGGACTTCCAGCGACAGAATGGCACGAACGTCGGACGCCATGCCCGGGTTATCGGTCGAATCGCCCCATGAGGTTCAACCCCAACCCACCGCGACTCAGAAGGGCCGATTGACTCATGCTTCCACACGCCAGAGTCACGTGGTACCCACCGAATCCAATGGTATTGTTCTTCGGGTTCTTCACGCAGCCATCCGCCCGCATGGTGCGGCACGAGGTCGATGTCGAACGCCGCCAGCGGCTTGCCGTTCTCCGCGCGGCCTGCCAAGGGGTTGCCCAGTTCCATGGTGCCGGCCGTGAATAGTGATCTGCTGGTCACGGGTGTAGTCCAAGATTATGGTGGCGGGGTACCCCGCATCTCCGAGGCGGCTGCGGGATCGGCGTTCACGGCGTTCAGCCCGCCCCGGAGGTGCGGGGTACT
>JAYVRG010000097.1:0-46312 GCA_043776515.1 Phycisphaerales bacterium | reverse complement strand
AGAATCCACGGCAGCATCGGCTATCTCAGCCCCGAACAGTTCGAGGCGAGCCGACGCTGATATATTCACACCGTCCACCGGCGGTGGGCAGGTTCAGTTGCCCCTGCCGCGATCCCGCCAAAGCCGAAGATCGCCGCCACGATTGCCACGATAAAGAACACGACAGCCCAGTACAACATGTTCACACTCCTTCTGTTCAGTGGGTCAAAGACAATTTGTTATCGCGCGCCGCACGCGGCGCGGACACGGATTATTTGGCCTTGTCCGCCGCGTTCTCGATTCCGTTCCCCGCCGCCTTGATGTCTTTGCCCACGCCCTCGGTCGTGTTGCAGCCAGACAAGGCCGCGCCACCTGCCACGAAGACCGCAACGACAACGAAACCCAGAACGCTCTTTCCAACCCGATTGATGAAACCCTGCATGGTCAATCCTTTCAGTTCACCACCCCGCGCACGCACCAGAAACTACCACACAAATATCGAAATCTGATGATCCCGCGGTGAATCTCCCCTCACACCACTATTTTCCTTCCCCGTCCATCGCCTCCCACAGCGGTTCCAGGACTCTATCCTCCATACCGCTCGCACCCAGCCGCCCCACCTTGCACTTCCGCGCCAGCTTCGCCATCGCCGTTCGCATCGCCATGCGCGTCTCCCGACGAGTGCAATCAAGCGAATCCGCGATCGAATCCAGCCCCCGCGGCTCCGCCCCGTGCAGCCCGAATCGCATTTCCAACGCACCCCGCTCCATCGGCGTCAGATCCTCCAGCAGCCGATCGATATCAATTGCCAGATCGGCCTGATTCGTAACACTGCACTGCGCCTGGGGTGCCGCGTATTGTGATGCCTGCCGTTCGGAATCCTTCTGCGGCTCATCAATCGAGAACGGCCGCACGAACGACCGCGACAGCGCCGAGCACAAGCACACCCGCTCAGTCGTCCATTCCAACGCATCGGCGAGTTCCCCGGTCGTCGGCTGTTGCCCGTTGGTCGCGTAGTACTGGCGCATCATCTTTTCCAGCGCCATCACATCCCGACGGTCCCGGCTTCCCAGCCGGCCCCGCGGGCTGTTCGCCGCAAACGCGCGGCTGATTCCCTGCCGAATCCAGTACGCCGCGTACGTGCTGAGCCGCGCACCACACGTCGGATCAAACCCGTCAACCGCGCGAAGCAATCCCAGATTCCCCTCGGCCACGAGTTCATCCAGCGATACGCCCGACGCCCGGTACCGGCGCGCGATCGATACCACCAGCCCCATGTTCGCCTCGACCAGTCGCTCCCGCGCCCCGCTTGATCCTTGCTCGCGCCACGCCACCGCCAGCTCAGTTTCTTCTTCCAGAGTCAATCGCGCGGCCCGTCCTCGTGTCCCCACGGTGTCTGTTCTCTCGAATGTTGTTCGGTCAAGTTCAAGTAGCATGGGCATTGGTGATCTCCTTGTGTGCCATGTGCTTCGGCACGAATCACGTTGCCCCCCTCACCCGTCTCTTCTATTTTCGCTGGCACAGTGACCCCCCTGTGACGGTTCCATAAACATCACCTCATTCTCCACCTCATCTTGCTCCCAAAAAGACAGGCGGTGCTCTCAGAAGAGCACCGCCCGGCGAGAGAGAGCTTGTTGTTCGTGTTTACTTCGGGCGGCCATCAAGCACCGGCACCATCACGTCGTACGTCCCGTACACCTTCTTATACTCGTTGTTCGTGCCCAGCGTCTTCAGATCAGATGGCGCTGCCGGCCCACTCGTGATCATCGCCTTGTCCGCGTCCAGATGCACGGTGCCATCCAGCGAGCGCGTCATGATCGCCCATGGGACCAGCCGATTCTCGTCGCCAACGCCCAGAAAGTTCTTGTCCGGGTCCACGATCAGGAACACCACCCGGCCGGACGTGCATTCCATCACCACGTCCTTCACCTTCCCGCACGCCACTCCGCGGCAGTCTACCGGCTTGCCCTTCAGCTCTGACGCAAGCACAAACGGTGCCGCTGAGAACGCATCCCGATCCGGCGTCGAGCTGCTCGGAACCCACAATGCGTGCCCTTGCTTGTCATACAGCGGCATGTCCTTCCCGCCAATCCGCGTGGTGTGCGCCATCGCGATCGAGCTTCCCGCACGGTTTACCTTGAACACATCCACATCAATCGAAGCCCCGCGATAGAGCGCGATCGAGTTGTTCCCCGCCGCATACCACGATGGGCCAAGGACGATCTCCTGGTCCGACCCGTTCGGATTCGACACCACAACCACCAGTTCCTCGTTGCCCCCATCAACCGTGTGTCGGGAGATGCTCTTGACGCTCCCCTTCACCGTCGTCGCCGTCTGGTCCTTCGCATCCAGCGGCCACGGAGACTTCGCCGTGTCGTAGTAATCCTTCCCGATCGTGCGAACATATCCATCATCCGCGCGGGCACCCTGCATCCACGCCTTCTTCTCAAACTCTGGCCACGCCTTGACCTCTTCCGGCGTCGCCATCAGCGTCAGGTGCTTGTCCGCCGAATCCCACCCGAAGCTGCCGTATGGCACCGTCGCCAGCTTCCCACCCATCCCCATGGTCGTACCGCTCTTGAGCACGATGTACCGCACCCGTCCCGAGCCGCGATCGATGATCATGTCATCAACAGTCCCCAGCGTCTTGTCATCCGAACTCTTCACGCTCATGCCCAACGCCTTCGCCCCACCGACGAACATCAGCGTCTGGCTTCCCGCCGCACGCGTTCGATCTTGCATCTCACGAGTCGGCGCATCCTTCTCGGGCTGCGCGGCCATCGAGATCGCGCTTCCCGCAAACGTCGCCACGATAACGGCCGCCGACGCACACATGTTCAGTTCAACTCGCATAAGCCAGACTCCTTGCTTTCAATGGCGTACTTGTTCGAACATCACGCCTCACACTCCGACCGCACGAAAAACAGCTCGCTGGATCAACAGCCCATGAGCCCGGAATGAACACGTCATCACTTTGGACCCGGACTTTGCACTACCGGCCCATCCGACGCCACAAACCCCAGCCGGCGCAGAAACATCATCGCATCCACCAGCTCACTCGAAGAGAATCCGTCGCTCGCCGGATGCGCATCATCCTTCCACATTCGCACCGATCCCCGTGGCCCCCGCTGCGCGGCCAGCAATATCGCGTCTGACGCTGCAATCAAGCGTTCCGGCTGCGTTGTCGTGTGAGACCCATCCCATTCTTCGTGTGCCATGTTCGATCTCCTCTGCTGTCTCCCCTCTCAACCTGCTCAAATCTTCATGCCTCTCCTCTGCACCATCCGACCTTCGCCAGCATGATCCCATGATGAACCTCGAATCATCTTCCCCACACCACATTCCAGTGTCTTTGTTACCACATATCCCAGAGATACACCTGACATTCTCCCAGCCGTGCCGTAAACTCCATCCAGCGATGGACCGTCACCACTGTCCATCCAAGGAGTTCACCTGATGCGTGCTCTCGTGATTGAGGACAACCCGAAAATGGCTCGTGGCATCCAGACCGGACTGGAAGAGGCCGGCTTCTCCACCGATGTTTCTAACACCGGCTTCGAGGGCGAGGACATGGCCGCCGGCCAGAACTACGACATCATCGTCCTGGACCTCATGCTTCCCGATCGTGATGGGCTTGAGATTTGCCGCAACCTGCGCCGCCGCAAAGTCGCCACCCCGCTCATCATGCTCACTGCACTCGGCGCAACCGAGGACAAAATCAGCGGCCTGGACGCCGGCGCTGACGACTTCCTCCCCAAGCCCTTCAAGTTTGAGGAGTTGCTCGCACGCATCCGCGCCATCCTCCGGCGTGGTCAGGCCACCGAAGGAAAAACCCTTCGCAGCGACGATCTCGAACTCGACCTCTACACCCGCCGCGCCGCCCGCGCCGGTGAGCATTGGGACCTCCCCTCGCGCGAGTACGCCCTGCTCGAGTATCTCCTCCGCAACCAGAACCGTGTTCTCTCACGCACTCAGATCGGTGAGCATGTCTGGCATCTGGACTTCGAGCCATCCAGCAATGTCATCGACGTGTACATCTCCGCGCTCCGCAAAAAAATCGACCGCCCCGGCCTGCGCCCCCTTATCCACACCGTCAAAAACGCCGGTTATCGCTTCGGAATTATGGATTGACTCAATGCCCATGAAGTTCCCAGGAATCGCCCGGATCTCTTTGCGGTTCAAGCTCACGCTCTGGATGACGCTCATCTTTCTGGTCATCCAACTCTCGTTCGTGCTCGTTCTCCAGCTCTACCAGCACCGCTCCGTTGATGCCTTCTTCGATGCTCGCATCCTCGCGCGCCAGGGCATCATCGCCGCAGAGCTCCGCCCTTCCATTGCCACACTCACCGATTCCCAGCTCCAAGAGTTCGCCGAACGCAATCGCGTTCTGCTGCTCCAGACCATGCTCGTGCTCCAGACGTTCGACGACTCGGGCACGCTCTTGGCTTCCAGTCTCCCGTCGCGCCCGCCGCTCCAACTCAGCCAATGGCAAGCTCTCTCAACCGCTCACTCGCCACTCGCCTTTCCTACGCGCCCCGAACTCGTTGCCATCTCGGGCGTCGGGGCCGCCCGTTCCGCCGCCGGACCCGTCATAGCGGCAAACGGAAAAACCTACTATCTGCTCGTTGCCTGGTCCGATGTCTACGCGCTCGAAATCCAGCGCCAGCTCTCCAGCGGCCTGCTGCTCACCATCCCCATCAGCATCATCGCTGTCATGATCAGCGCATACGCCATCTCCGGTGTTGCGCTCCAGCCCATACACGCCATGCGACAGATGGCCCGAAGCTTGGATCCCGAGCATCTTTCCGAAGCCAGCACAGTCCCCATCACCAGCTCCGAAGTCGCCGAGCTCCATCGAGACCTCGAAAAAACCAGACAGAAACTCGATGCCGCGTTCGCCGCTCAGGAACGCTTCATGACCAACGTCTCCCACGAACTTAAAACTCCCATCGCCGTCCTCACCACCGAGGCGCAAACACTCCGGCTGGACAACGCTCCAAATGAAGTCCGCGCATTCGTCACTAGTTGCGCCGATGAGCTCGACAAGCTTGGACGCATGGTGGACAGCTTCCTCCTCCTCACCCGTGTCCGCCATGGCAAAACCCAAATCCCCAATCGCGAGCGATGCCTCGTCCGCGAAATCCTCATGTCCTCTTACGAGAGCTGCGCCGCCATGGCCGTCCAGCACGGTGTTCGCATCGCCCTCCACCTCCCCGATGGCACCGCCCTGGACGCCTCCGTCGATGGCAACGCCGACCTGCTCCGCACCGTCATCGACAACCTCCTCCGAAACGCCATCCGCTTCAGCCCCAAGCAAGGCGTCGTCGAACTCACCACTACTATCAATGATTCGTCTGTCGCCATTGTCGTCCGCGACCACGGCCAGGGCATCGCGCCCGCCGTCATTCCCCACATCTTCGACCGTTTCTTCCAGTCCAAAGAAGAGCAGCGCCGCGGCCGCGGCCATGGCCTAGGACTCGAAATCGCCCTCGGAATCACCGAGCTCCACGGCGGCTCCATCGTCGCCCGCAACCGTGAAGATGGCGGTTCCGAGTTTGTCGTGACGCTCCCGCTTGCCGCCATAACTCTCTCCCAAGAAGTTGCGTCCGCATGATCTTGCCGCACAGCATTCCATGATCTTTTCGTGACTGTTTGGCCTGGTTTTATACACCCTTCACCTCCGGATCATGGCACTGGGTAACCTCAAGTTGTCGGAACCAACCACTCCGGTTTCTTCCGGCACCTCCGCGGACCATCCCGTGATCCTCTGCATCTTCATCTCATTCGTCGTTGCACTCGTCTGCGCGATCGTCATGTTCACAGGCGCCCGAAGCTCGAGCTACGCGCTCGAAGCACTGTTCGCTATCAGCGTGACCGTCTTTCTCTGCTGCATCGTCACGGCCCTTTCCCGCCGCGCCGCCGCGAACTTCCGCGATCACGATCCGCGTGACAAATCCAAGTGAGCCGCGATTCACGCGGCCCTCAGAAGCGAACCGTAACTCTTACACCATTCTCATTCTGTCCACGATGCGCCGTGCATCGTGTGCTCGTCCGCCGCACCGCGGCCATCTCAACAGGAGTCCGCTCATGTCCGCACTTATCACAGGCGTCTTCTCCCAGTCCCACAATGCCACCAACGCCATTGATCGTCTGCACTCCGCTGGTTTTGCTAGCTCCGAGATCAGCATCGTCACCTCCGAGTCCACCAGCGACCACGCCTTCGCCGTCAAGACCGGCTCCAAGGTCGGTGAGGGCGCGGCCCTCGGTGCCGGCATCGGTGGCGGCGTCCTCGCTCTCATCGCTGGCCTCACCGCAGTCGGCGTCGTCGCCAGCGGCGGCCTCGGCCTGGTTGCCGCTGGTCCTATCGTCGCTGCCCTCGCTGGAGCAGGTGCCGGTGCCGCAGCCGGTGGACTTGCCGGCGGCCTCATCGGCCTGGGCATCCCCGAGCACGAGGCCAAGTACTACGACGGCGTCATCGAGAAGGGCGGCGTCCTCGTCGGCGTCAAGGCCGAAGGCGACCGTCGCGAAATCGCCAAGACTGTCCTCAAGGAATGCGGAGCCGAAACCATCTCCCGCGCCTGATCGTATTTCAGAGCCGAGCGGCGTAAGCCGCCGGTCCTTTTCCTCCCCTTTCTTCCCCTTTTTCACCCCCCGATCGGAGCCCTCACCATGAACAACCTCTTCAAAACCGGTATCGCCGGCTTCGTCGCCTGGAAATGGGGCGGCGGAATTTTCGGCACCATCATCCTGTTCCTCATCGTCTTCTACCTCCTCGGCTACTTCCGCTGATGTCCATTCTCGACTCATTACTCAGCGACCCGGCGATCCGAATCCGGATCATCGGGTCGCTGTCTTACGCGATATTTTCCACGCTGCCGCCACCCACCCGACCGCACTCGAAAGGTTCTGCATGAACACACTTCTCTCACTCCTCATGCTCTGCGCCCTCCCCGCCGTCCTCGGCTGCGATCGCAAGGCCCCTGTCGTTGCGGTCTCCACATCCGCAACCGCCGACTCCCCTCCCGTCGCTCCCCCCACCCCGCGCGAGGGCGCGCAGCGCGACATTGCGGTCGCGTCCCAGCTCAAAGACGCCATCATCCTCGACCCCGCCCTCTCCGACCAGGCCCGCCGCTGCGATGTCTCCTGCAAGAACGGCATCGTCACCATCACCGGCAAGGTTCCCCTGCAAATCGACAAGGACATCATCGGTGCCAAAGCGAGCGCCATGCCCGCCGCCATCCGCGTCGAGAACAAACTCGAAGTCGTTCCCGCTTCGCCTTGACGACCTTCTTCGGCTCCAAAAACACCAGCGGCCGGTTTCCGCGTGTATCGCGAGAACCGGCCGCTGTCTTCGTATCCACATCGCCTACCGCTTCTTGTCCAGCAACACGACAATCAGCACGATCAGCAACAGCAGCCCCAGCCCGCCGCTCGGGTAGTATCCCCAGCTCGTCGCGTACGGCCAGGCGGGCAAGAGCCCGATCACCAGCAGCACCAGCAGCACGATCAATATCAGTTGCACGGTACGATTCATCGCAAACCTCCTCACACCCGCCCTCGCGGTTCTCCGATCACCAAATCACTTACGCGACTTAGCACGCCCGTTGCTTGCCATTTCCGACTCGCTCTTGGGTGCTTCAACGTAGATTTCCCCTTCGCAGATTTTCCCCAGCTTGGCATCCGCCGCCATCTCCTCATTCAAGGTCTGCTGCAGCAACTTCACCGCCCGCGTGTTTCCCACCTGCTCAGCCAGAGCCCGCGCCGTTCCATACGCGGACATCTCGTAGTGCTCCACCCGCTGAGCCGCCGCGATCAGTGCCGCGTCGATCACCGCGTCCTCACCATCCGCCTCCAGCACCTCCCCACCCTCCGCAACCAGCCCCTCCATCGCCTTGCACTTCTTCCCGCCAAGTTTGATCCCGATGTCCGCGCCGATCTCCTGCAGCCGCGCCACATGCCCCTTCGTCTCCACCAGATGCGACGAGAACGCCCCCTTGAGCGATTCCGCCGACGCCTTCTTGGCGAGCTTCGGCAGCGCCTTCACCAACTGGTTCTCCGCGCTGTACAGATCCTTGATCTGGTCCTCAAACAACGCCTGCAACGAGTTCATCTTCACGGTCTATCTCCTGATTCGATGCGTTTACAACCATCGACGCCTCCCCATCGGAATCGTCGTGCGTACACCGTGCCATCTCGAGATAAACCCAATCCCAGCCGCGGCTGAACTCTCCCTCACACAGACCTTTGCCCATCAAACCCCCAGCAGCCGCACCACCTCATCCACATCCTTATCTCCACGCCCCGACAGATTCACCACCACATGCTTGTCCGCGCCAAGCCCCGCCGCGATCTTCACCGCCTCCGCGATCGCGTGCGAGCTCTCCAGCGCAGGAATAATCCCTTCCGTCCGCGCCAGCAGTTGAAATGCCTCCAGCGCGGCCGCGTCCGTCGCGGCCGCATATCGCACCCGCCCCGCGTCCTTCCAATACGAGTGCTCCGGCCCCACGCCCGGATAGTCCAGCCCAGCCGAGCACGAATGCACATCCGCCGTCTGCCCATCCGCGCTCTGCAACACGTAACTCAGCGACCCATGCAGCACCCCCGGCGTCCCAAACGAAAGCGGCGCCGCGTGCTCACCGGGCTTGTTCGATCGCCCACCCGCCTCCACACCCACCAGTTCCACACTCGCATCCTCCACAAACGGATAGAACATCCCCGCCGCGTTCGATCCGCCGCCAACACACGCCACCACCACATCCGGCAATCTCCCCAACGCCTTCGCATCCACGCATTGCTCGCGACACTCCCGCCCGATCACGCTCTGAAAATCCCGCACGATCATCGGAAACGGATGCGGCCCCACCACGCTCCCGATGATGTAGTGCGTCCCCCCCCCCGCATCCACGCTCCCCATCCAGTCCCGCATCGCCTCGTTGGTCGCATCCTTCAGCGTGCGCGATCCCGAGTCCACCTCGATCACCCGCGCTCCCATCATCCGCATCCGGACCACATTCAGCCGCTGCCGCCGCACATCCTCGCTTCCCATATACACATCGCATTGCAGCCCGAAGTGCGCCGCCGCCGTCGCGCTCGCAACGCCATGCTGCCCCGCCCCCGTCTCCGCGATGATCCGCTTCTTCCCCATCCGCACCGCCATCAGCGCCTGCCCCAATGTGTTGTTGATCTTGTGCGCCCCCGTGTGCGCCAAATCCTCCCGCTTCAACCAGATCGTCGCCCCCGTTCCTCCTGTCCCCGTGCCACCACCCGTGCCACCGGCTTCCGCTGCTCTGAGCGGACGCCGGTGCAGACCACCCGTTGTATCCGTTCCTCCTCCCCTCACCCACCCCGTCAACCGCTCCGCGCAAAACAGCGGCGTCGGCCTCCCCACGTACGTTCGCTGCAACCCCTCCAGCTCAGCCCAAAACGATCGATCCCCTAAAACTGACTCGTACATCGCGCTCAACTGATGCAGCGCGGGCACCAGCGTCTCCGGCACGTACGACCCGCCAAACGCCCCGAACCGCCCGCGTTCATCCGGCACGTTTGCCAACATTCCCGCGCCGCTTCTCGTCACCGTGCTCATAGTCTGCAACGATAGTGCCCCCGCTCTCTCTCGACCCCTTGCCCATCGAAGGTTTCCCCCATGCCAGACACCCCAGCCAGTGCTCCCACAACTCCCCCGCCCACCGCCGCGCCGTCCGCGCCCTTCCTGGAAACCCTCCTCTCCAACCCCCTGCACGCTTGGATCACCGCCGGCGCCACGCTCATCGTCTGCATCCTGATCTTCTATCTCCTGAAGGTCATCCTCCTCGCGCGGCTGGCCAAGCTCGCCGAAAAAACCAAATCTCACTGGGACGACGTCGTCATCGAGGTCCTCCGCCGCGTCCGCTTCTGGCTCATCTTCCCCGCGCTGCTGCACATCTCCACCCGCGCTCTGATTCTTCCCGATGCCCTCAACCACACCATCAAAATCCTGATGATGCTCGGGCTGGGCATCCAGCTTCTCATCATCGCGCAGCGCATCATCGACGCCGGGTTGCAACTCCTGGTCAACAAGACCCGCTCCGACGACGCCGAGCACGATGCCACCATCGTCTCTTCCCTTGGCGTGGTCCGCGTCCTCATCATCGGTCTCATCGGCGTGCTGGTCATCCTCTTCGCGCTGGACAATCTCGGCGTTGCCGTCACCCCGATGCTCACCGGCCTGGGAATCGGCGGCATCGCCATCGCCCTCGCCGTGCAGAACATCCTCGGCGATCTCTTCGGCTCCGTCAGCATCCTGCTCGACAAACCGTTCGTCGTCGGCGACTCCATCCAGGTCGGCGACAAATCCGGCACCGTGGAGCGCATCGGCATCAAGACCACCCGCGTGCGTGCCAACTCCGGCGAGCAGCTGGTCTTCGCCAACACCGACCTGCTCGCCAGCCGCGTGCAGAATTTTAAACGCATGACCGAACGCCGCGTCCAGTTCCCCATCGGCATCGCCTATGAAACCCCTTCCGAAAAGATCAAGCAGCTCCCCGCCCTCATCCGCGCCGCCATCGAAAAGCAAACTTCCGTGCGCTTTGATCGCTGCCACCTCAAGTCCTTCGGCGCGTATTCCCTGGACTACGAAGCCGTCTACTTTGTCCTCACCCCGGACTTCAAAACCTACATGGACATCCAGCAAGCCATCAACTTCGAGCTCTTCGACCTCTTCGCCGCCCAGAACATCGAGTTCGCGTACCCCACACAAGCCCAGGTCGTCAAGTCGACCACTGGTGGAACGGCTCTCCAGAGCCGTGCTCCCTATTCTCCCTCATAAACTCCCACAAGGAGTCCGCCTCATGCTCGCCCCCCTCGCCGCGCTCCTTTGCCTCCCATCTCTCGTCGCTTCCGACCCGCCGGCTGGCACGGGTCTGGAGAGCCGTGCCACCACCATTCCCACACTCATCGCCGACCTCAAATCCTCCACACCCGACCCGCGACCGCGCGACGCGCTGCACACACTCCTCTCCCTTGGCGTGCCAGCGCTCCTTCCCCTCTACGCCGCACTCGACTCTCCCGACTTCCGCCAACGCCAACTCGCCGCCGCCGTCCTCCGCGCTATGGACGGCATCACACTCGACGGCGAACATCCCTTCTCCTCCGATTCCCTCCCGCCGAAAATCACGCCCACCCCCGCTCTCCTCCGCGTCTGCATCGAGGGCCTCAAAGACGACGCTCTCCCCGGTGTGACTTCTGGCGATCGTGAGTACGGTGAGCGCCCACTCGTTTTCAACGCCGCCAGCGGCACCCGTTTCCTCATCAAACACGCCGCCCTAGCCGAGCCCCTCCTCGCCGATGCCCTCAAATCCACCGACCTCCAGCAACGCTTCTGCGCCGCCATCATCCTCGGCTTTGTTGCCCTCCCGCGCCACGCTGAAACTATCTGCGCCATCCTCATCCCCCATCTCCGCGACAACTCCATCCGCGGCGACGCCCTCTGGGCATCCTGCGCCCTCTACCACCTCGGCCGCGCCGCCGAACTCCACTTGCTCGCCGCGTCTCTCCGCCCCGTCGATCAGCAACAACGCGAGTTGCTCGCCCTCATTCTCGCCGACATCCGAGAGCCGCTCTCCTCCCCCGCCGCCAGCGCACGCCGCGCCGCACCGGCCCGCGCCATCCTCAAACGCGGCGGCCCCCTCGACCCGCTCCTCACCTTCGACCAGTACTCCTTGCAGATGGAATGGGAATCCACCATGACCCAGCACAACCGCGACACCCCGGGCCCGAAAACCCCCACACCCACCAACATGCTCCTCAACAGCAAACACGCCCAGTGACCCACCTGACACCGAACCCCGAGCCAAGATTCCACCCTCGGCTTCACGCAAATCCCGGTACCTACCCGATATCGACTCCTCTCTCAGGAGTTCCCCATGACCGCTCGCTCTCAATGCACCGCGTCGCTCGGCCTCGGCATTTCGTTCATCACACTTCCAACCTTCGCCGTCGCGCAATCCGTCACCCTTCTGCCCGCTTTCATTCCCCAACAGAGCCAAAGCCAGTTGCACATCTCCGGCGATGGCTCCACCGTTTTCGGAATCGAGCCACGCGAGATCGCTCCGAACCTTCAGGGCTATCAACCCTGGCGTTGGTCCGCCGCGACTGGAGTTGTTGCACCGTTGCTGCCAACAGGTGCAAATAGTGCTGTTTGGTCAAGCTGGACTGCCACCGGCGATCGATCCGTTCTTATCGGGTACAACCTACAACCCGGAACTTCCCCTCCAACACTCACCGCCATCGTCAACGCGGCGGGCGTCTCGCAACCCTTCGTCTCTCCGATTCCCGGCTACACAGCGGGCCGCCTCTCCGGCGACGGTCGCACCACACTCCTGTGGCGAGATGTGCCCGCTGGTACATCGCAACCAACCGGCTTCGCACTCGTGGGTCCATCCGGAACACAACTGGTCCACCCAGCCAACCCCGCGTGGAACATTTTCGGAATCTCGCTTTCATATGATGGCAGCGTCGTGGGTGGACTCTCCGCAGCAGTTGGCGGCCGCGCAAATGGCGATCCCCACATCATGCGTTGGTCTGGCGGCCCGACCGCTGGCGGTCCTTCCTCCACATTCGCTCTCCCTGCCAACTACGAGTTCGGCTCATACGGCGGATCATCGGGGGACGGCACGACGCTGTTCGGGGCCTTGTCTGACGCAAGTTTTGTTTACCACCCTTATCTGTTCACCGAAGCGACTGGCTTCGAGTTCCTTCCTCAGGGCAGTGAATATGCCGTCGTCCGCTCCGTCTCTTTCGATGCCTCATCAGCCCTGATCGACGATGGAACAATCGCTGACACCTCAATCTGGCAGCGCGGCCGCGGCACCATGCTACTTTCTGAATACCTCGCCCAGCAAGGCATCGACCTCAACGCCTACTCCGACATCCGCTTCTACGACATGTCCTACGACGCCCGCTCCTTTGTCGCCACCGCCCAGCGCGACGGTGTGTATGTCCCACTTCTCATCACCATCCCCGAACCAGCCCTTTTCCCACTCCTCCCCTTGCTCGCCTTCACTTCACGCCGACGACGATAAGCCCGCGCTCTCGCGCTTCCCTCCGCGCGTTCCGCCTGATGCTTCACATCCGACATCGCCCATCCCACATCCGACATCCCTCACCCTCTTCCAAACCTCTTCTCAAGCTCCCGCATCGTCAACCGAATACTCGTCGGCCTCCCATGTGGGCAACTCGCCGACCGCTCCACCATCTCGCGCAGTTTGAGCAGATCGCCCAGCTCCGTATCGCTCATGCGATCCCCCGCTTTCACCGCCGCCTTGCACGCCATCATGTCCAGCACTTCCGCCAGCGCCTGCTCGCTCGCGGGCGCGAACCCTTCCTGCTCGGCACGCTCGAAGAGTTCCGCGATGAACTCGCCGGGATCAACGCCGCGCTCGAAGAGGAACGATGGAAACGCCTGCACGCCCACCGCTTCCGGCGAGAGCAGCTCCGCCTGAATACCGATCTTCTCCAATATCGGCCGCAGCTCCTCCATCCTCATCGCCGCCGACCGCGTCACCCGCACCTGCGTCGGCACCAGCAAACTCTGCGATTCCAGCGGCCGCCCGCCCTTCCCCGCGCTCTCACCACTCCCCGCTCCCCCCCCCCCCACAATCCGCGCCATCAGCACCTCAAACATCACCCGCTCATGCAGCGCGTGCTGATCGACAATCAAAAGCCCCTCCGCGTCTTGCGTCACCACATACGAGTTATGCACCTGCAACAGCCGATCCTTCGGCTCGGGCAGGGGGATCGAACTCTCTCCTGGGTACCCCGGTTCTCCGAACCGGGTCTCTGTCTGTCCCAACTCTTGACCCCCGCCCCTCTCCTTCTCCGTGCCCTCCGTGTCCGCCTCCGTGACCTCTGTGGACCTGCCTTTTTCTTTCTCCCCCACATCCTCCCCCATCACTCCTGGTGCCACCCGTTCAATCGCCTCCCGCACCTTCTGATACTCAAACCTCCCACCAACACTCTGCACCCGCGACGGCACCTCGCGCCGAAAGAAATCCACGAACGACGCCGCCTCCATTCCCCCTTTCTTCGCACCCACATTCCCTGCGCCAAACATCTCCCCGCGCCCGCTCCAACCACCCGCGCCCTCTCCCACCCGCACCGTCAGATCCGCCCGCTGCAACACTTCCTTCACCGCCCGCAGCACCGTCTGATGCACCATCGACTGATCGCGAAACCGCACCTCCGTCTTCGCCGGATGCACGTTCACATCCACCGCGCCGGGGTCCATCTCGATCATCAGCACGCACGTCGGATATCGCCCCGGCTCGATCAGCCCGCGATACGCCTCGCGCAGCGCGTGCTGAATCGTCTTGTCCCGGATCGGCCTTCCATTCAGATACACATGCTGCGCCTTCGCCGTCGCCCGCGCGATCGCTGGCATCCCGATCAGCCCCCACATCGTCATGCCTCTCGCATCCCCCCCAACATCAAACCGATCCGCGCTCACCTCCATCATCTCGCCATCGAGTTCCTTCCCCAGCACCGCTAAGGCCCGATCCCGCGGCCCCTGCCCCGTCGGCACCTCCAGCACCCGCTTCCCATCTGTCACCACCGTAAACCCCACGCTCGGATGCGCGATCGCCAGCGTGCAGGCCGCGTCCACGCAATGCCCCTGCTCGGTCCCCACCGTCCGCAAAAACTTCCGCCGCGCCGGCGTGTTCCAAAACAAGTTCCGCACACTCACGCACGTCCCCACCGGCCCCGCCACCGGCCGCACCGGCTTCACATCATCCCCCTCCACCTCAATCACGCTCGCCTCAGTGGCATGGGCTTTCCAGCCCATGTTCGGGCCGCCGCGGCCCGAATCCCTTTCGTCCGTGGCACGGGCATCCCGCCCATGTTCTTCCCCGTCCGCTCCCCGCCCTCCATCCTCCCCACTCTTCCCTTCCAACTTCTCACTTCTCCCTTCCCTCTTCTCACTTCTCACTCTGCTCCTGATACTCAACCTCGACACACTCGCAATCGAAGCAATCGCCTCCCCTCGAAACCCCATCGTCCCAATCCGATCTAAATCCTCCGGAGTTGAAATCTTGCTCGTCGCGTGCGGCGAGATCGCCAGCCCCAGCTCCTCCTGCGGAATCCCGCCCCCATCATCCGTCACCCGCACCAGCTCAATCCCCCCCTGCTCGATCTCCACCACGATCGCCTTCGCCCCCGCGTCCAGCGCGTTCTCCACCAGCTCCTTGACCACACTCGCAGGCCGCTCGACCACTTCCCCCGCCGCGATCTGGTTCACCAGCAACGTCGGCAGTTTCTGAATCGGCTTGCGAACTGTCGTCACACCCTCGGTCATTTGCCGATCGTACGTGGCATGAGCTTACCAGCCCATGTTCGGGCCGCCGCGGCCCAAATCCCCCCTCCCCCGCCCTGGCGGGGGAGGTGCCGAGCGCAGCGACGGAGGAGGGGGAGGGGGCATCGCCCACCACACCATCGCCACCACCAAATCCCCACTTGCACCCCACACCCCCACCATGTACCGTGCCCTAATGATCCGCTGGAAACGAGCACTCCGTACCCCCTCAAGCGAACGCTTCGTCGCCCTCCGCGGCGAGCGTGCCGTCGCTACCGCTGACCTGCACTATCCCACCGACGGCCGCGTGGTCGGCATGGTCGTGCTCGATGAGGGCGCGGGCTGGACCGAAGAGCAAATCCCCGACCTGCTCGCCACCATGGCCGACGACCTGCTCCCCGGCGTGGATGCCACCCACGGCACGCTCTCGCTCATGGTCGTCATCGGCGAAGTCGTCGGCCAGGGCGAAGCCACCGCCACCGAGAGCGTCGCCAACGCCCCGCGCAAAACCAAGCCGCGCGTCACCCGAACAGGATGAACGAGTTTTATGGAGGGACGAGCGATCTCGCAAACATCCCTTTTCCCCCTCCGCGCTCCCCCGCGCGACCTCTGCGCACCTCTGCGTGCTGATCGGTCTTGCGATTCCTCCGTCTCCTCTTACCCCCTCGTCCTCTCAAACTCCCCCATGAACTCCGCCAGCACCTTCGCCCCCTCCATCGGCATCGCGTTGTACAAACTCGCCCGCATCCCGCCCGCCGAGCGATGCCCCTTCAGGCAGTCCAGCCCCTGCTTCGCCGCTTCAGCGCAGAACGCATCATCAAGTTGCGGCGTCGGACAGCGGAACGTGATGTTCATCAGCGACCGATCCTGCTTCCGCGCGTGCCCCTTGTAGAACCCCCCCGCCGACCTGTCCAGCACGTCGTACACGATCTTCGCCTTCTCCTTGTTGAAGGTGTCGAAGTGCGCGGTGCCGCCGTTCTTCTTGATCCACTTGAACATCAGCGCCATGGTGTAGATCGGAAACACCGGCGGCGTGTTCGGCCGCGATTCCGCGTCCGCAAAGTGCCGGTATTGCAGCATCACCGGAATGTCCTTGCGCCCTTGCTTGACCACCTCATCGCGCACGATTACCAGCGTCGCCCCCGCCGCGCCCAGATTCTTCTGCGCGCTCGCGTAGATCAGCCCATATTTGGAGACATCAAACGGCCGCGAGAAGATGTCCGAACACATATCGCACACCAGTGGGACGCGACCCGCAGCACCACCCGGCGGCGTCGGCTCCGCCCCCGGCGCAAACTGCGTCCCGTAGATGGTGTTGTTCGATGTGTAATGCACATACGCCGGCTTCGCGGAATACGTCGTCTCCGCCGCCGTCGGCAGCCACGAGTAGTTCTCTTTCTTGGATGACGCCGCCTCGTGGATCGTCCCAAACATCTTCGCGTGCTCGATCGACTGCGCCGCCCAGTGCCCCACATTGAAATAGTCCGCCGTGCCGCTCTTATCCGCAGGCATCAGGTTCATCGGCACCATGTAGTTCTGGCTCGTCGATCCGCCCGTCATGAACAGGATGTGGTGCGAAGTCGGGATGTTCCCCACCGCGCGGCAGTCCGCCAGTGCCTCCGCCAGAATCTTGTCATACACCGGCCCGCGATGGCTGTGCTCCAGAATCCCCACGCCCGAGTTGCGGCAATCCCACACCTCTTCCTGAATCTGCCGCAGCACCTCATCGGGCATCAGCCCCGGCCCCGCGGAGTAGTTCCACAAACGCTGCCCCGGCGCGGGCGTGTTCTTCGCGACATGTGCAGTATGGGCAACGGCTGATGACATGGTGCTCGCTCCGTGTGCGGGTGCGGTTGAACGTCAAACAATAGGAATCCGCCCGGGCTCCGGCACGCTCACTTCCCCGGTGCTTTCGCCGGGCTGGCAGGCACGCTTGGGGCAGGTGCAGGCGTGGTCGGAGCCGCTCCAGCAGACCCGCTCGTTGCCGCATTTCCCGCGTTCTTCCCCGCCCCCGCATACATCACCACCGCCAGCACAATCATCAACACCACCGCTAAAAGCGCGGCCATCACCAGCACCACCACAATCGTCGTGCTCCGCTTCACCCGATCCCCCGACCCGCTCCGCCGCAGCAGATCATCAATCTGCCCATCCGACATCGGTGTGCTCGCCCGCGCCAACCGTGACGGATTCCGAATCGGCTCATACGCACTCGCCGCCACTTCCGAACTCTCCTCCCCCGAGCCATCCAGCGGAATCGCGTGCGTATCCGATGCAAACACCGCACGACTCCGCGCCTGCTCACTCAACGGCTGTGCCGGCGCGGCCACCGCCGCCGCGCGCGCCGCCCCGCGCCCCGGCTCCGGCATCACCTGTCCAGGCATCACCTGCCCCGGTATCACCCGCACCTCCGCCAGTCCCAAATACTGCCGATCCTCCTCAACCGAAAAACTTGCGTTGCAATTCGGGCAGTGCGTTTGCTCCGCGATCGCCGACTTGTGGCACGCATGGCACTCACCGAGCAGGTGCGCGATCCCCGGCGTGTTCTTCGCAAACGTCCAGAACTGCCGCGTCGATGGCCCGCGCAGCACCGACTCCGCCACGATCCGTTTCCGGCTCACCAGCATCCGCATCGTCGCGTATGAGCACCCCGGCCGAAACGGGTTCCCCTCATCGCGAATGAACCACGGCCCCATCCCGTTCTGCGATGCCTGCCGCGACAGCGGCTCAAACACCCCTTTGCACTTGTCGCACTCCTTCTTGCTCCCCGAATAGTTCCCGCAATACGGGCACAACATCCCGCTCTTCCGCGCCGCGACGCCCTCCACTTCCGGCAAGGGTGGCGGTGTCATGTGCGAAGCGCTCTCGAATGCGTTGACTTCTGTACTCACAACTTCTCCGGGCTCCTCCCCCATCTATATATACGATACGTGTACCGCGCCGCACTCGTCGTATCCTTCCCCATGACTCCCCTCTCCGCCCGTTCTCTCCCCGCCGCCGCGCTGCTCGCCCTCTTCGCCCTCCCTCTCTTGGCGACCGCGCCCGCACAACCCACCAAATCCCCCGCCGAACGCCCCGTCGCCGTCGTCGGCGAGCGCACCATCGGCTGGTCCGAACTCGCCCCCCTCCTCGCCGAAGCTTCCGGCGCACAAATCCTCGAGGAATACGCCCTGGGCCAAGTCCTGAAGGAAGAGTCCGCCAAACGCAGCGTCACCATCGGCCGCGACCAGATCACCGCCGAGCGCACCCTCCTCACCGAGATGCTCGCCAAATCCGCCCGCGTTCCCACCACCGAGGGCGAGGGTCTGCTCGCCAAAGTCCGCCGCACCCGCGGCCTGGGCGACCTGCGTTTCAAGGGCCTCCTCGAGCGCAACGCCGCCCTCCGCGCCATGGTCCGCGCCGGTGTCGGCGATCCCCCGATCTTCATCTCCGAAGAAGACCTCACCACCGCGTACGAACTCAAATACGGCGCCCGCGTCCGCGCCCGCCTCATTCTCATCAGCACCCAGGAAGCCGCCACCGCCGCCGCCGCCAAGCTCAAGTCCGGAACTCCATTCTCCGAACTCGCCGCGGAAATCTCTCTTGATCCCTCCTCCACCCGCGGCGGCCTGCTCGACCCCTTCTCCCTCACCGACACCTCCTATCCCGTCGCCGTCCGCAAGACTCTCCTCAGCATCGCCCCCGGCGCCACCAGTGAACCCCTCGGCGTCACCTGGGGCGGCACCAACGACACGCCCAACCAGCCCGGCTTCGCGATCGTCAAACTCGAAGAGAACATCCCCGCCGCGCCGGATGCACCCACGCGCGAAGCCGCCGCCAAAGACCTCGAACTCGAAGTCCGCACCGTCCGCGAGCGCGCCGCCATGGACAAACTCGCCAAGAAACTCCTCCGCACCATCGGCATCAGCGCCATGGACGGCTCCCTCAACTGGTCCTGGGAAGGCCGCCTCAAGTAGCACGAGCCCTCCGCGCAAGCGGAGCAATCCGGTGAAATCGTCCTCCCCTTGCGCGGAGGGCTCGTATGGCGAACTCCGCAGCCGTCTCGTCTCGCACGCCATCCACTGAAGCACCAACATCGTCTCGCTATCATCTCTCCCAGTCCCCACATCCGACATCCGACATCACCCATCCGACATCTCCCAATGCTCAAAACCGCCCTCCACCAGTTCCACCTCGACCACCACGCCACCATGGTTGATTTCGCCGGCTGGCATATGCCTCTCGTCTACAAAGGCACCGACGGCAGCGGCGGCTTGTTGAAAGAGCACGAGCAGGTCCGCACCTCCGGCGGTCTCTTTGATGTCTCGCACATGGGCCGCGTGAAGATCACCGGCCGCCACGCCCGTCGCCTGCTCGAGCGCGTCTGCTCGCGCCGCATCTCCGACATGCAGCCCGGCCAGTGCCGCTACTCCCTCGCCTGCAATGAAACCGGCGGCGTACACGACGACATCATCGTCTACCGCGTCGACGACGACGACTTCCTCATCGTCGTCAACGCCAGCAACCGCGAGAAGATGCTCCGCCACTTCGAAGCAGTCCGCACCGGCTGGGGAGGGGGGGGCGATCTCACCTGCAAGATCGACGACCAGACCACCTCCACTTCCATGGTCGCCCTGCAAGGCCCGAAGGTCATGGAGCTTGTCGGCAAAGTCTCGCGCGAGATCCCCACGCTCAAGCGCTATCGCTTCGCCGTCAAGAACCTCGTCGTCATGAAGATCATCGTCTCCCGCACCGGCTACACCGGCGAGGACGGCGTCGAGGTCATCCTCCCCAACGCCGCCGTCAACATGGGCCTCAAGCTCCTCCTCAAAGACGCAGGCATGGAAGAGGCCAACGGCATCATCAAGCCCGCAGGCCTCGGCGCCCGCGACACTCTCCGCATGGAAGCCGGAATGCCCCTCTACGGCCACGAGCTCGGCGAGGACATCAACGCCCTCTCCTGCGGCATCGACTTCGCCATCTCCCTCGAAAAACACACCATGGAACGCGGCGAGCCGTTCGTGGGCCAGGAAGCATTGCTGCGCACACGCGATACAGGCGGCCCGCCGCGTCGCCTCGTCGGCTTCGCCCTCGACGGCAAACGCACCGCGCGGCAGGGAATGAAGGTGCTCGCAAACGGCACCGAATGCGGCACCGTCACCAGCGCGGTCCTCAGCCCAACCCTCAACATCGCCATCGGCATGGCCTTCATCGACAAGCAAATCCCCGGCGACGGCGTCCCCATCCAGATCGACACCGGCCGCGACTCGCTCTTGGATGGCAAGACGCACAAACTCCCGTTTTACAACCCCACCCGCGGCACCTGATCCCAATCAGAGCCGATCGGCGCCCCCCCAAGCCGCCGGTTCGCGTGAAAGTCGCACATCGCACATGGCCACAGAGCACATGGCACATTCGGAGAAAGACAAAGCAGCCCCGAGCGATCACGCCCGGGGCTGTTTTCTTGATTGAAATGTGCGATGTCGGACGGCGGATGTCGGATGTGGAGCCGGATCGAACATCCGACATCCGCCATCGCCCATCCGACATTCTTTACGCCGCGATCTTCATCGGCTCCAAGTGCGGAACGCTCTCGGTGGTGGTGATATTCAACCCCCCCGCCCCGCCACCCGCGACCGATCCGAACTGCACGGTGAAGATGTTGCTCTGCGCGCCGAAGACATTGCCGCGCTTGGGCTGCACCATGTACTCGACCTTGTCCACGCCGATGGGAAGCGTCTTGTCCAGGAAGGTCTTGTTGGAACCCTCGTTGGCGACGATGGTGAACGCGCCCGCGCCTCCGCCTCCGCCATTGATGCGGCGCGAGACGATGTACGTCACGTTGCTCACGCCGGTGGGCTGCGTCACCTTCCACTTGATGGTGAGCGAGCCGTCGGGGTTGACGCCCGCGGTGAACATGTCGGGAGCAAGCGGCGCGGGGACCGGGCTGGGCGGGTCGCTCGGGCTGACGCCGCCCAGCGCGTAGACGTTCACGTTGCGGGTGGTCTCGGCGAAGCCCTTGATGGACGCGATGTTCGCGCTGCCGAGTGTCCGCACGATGTTGATGTTGCCGCGCAGCACGATGGTGGCGTTCTTGGAGGCCTCCCGGGCCGCCTCGGCCGCCGCGTTGGAAGTGACCATCGCGCTCACGGCGTTCTTGAACGCGAGGGCGGTCGGCGCCGCCATGTTGATCTGCGAGGAGTTCAGGGTCCACAAATCGACGTGTACGTTGCACCAGTTGATGAGGTCGCTGATGCTCTTTGGCATGTTGTCGCCCATTGCAATGCTCCGATTTCTCCCGCTGACGGGGGGTGGGGAAAGAGGTGTGTTGACCGCACACCATCGACTGGCGCGGCGCGAGTGTGCATGCTGGACGCATTTTCCCAGCCGATAACCAGCGCTTCGCCGTCGCGACCGGCACAGATTCTCGCAAACCCTCCCGCCCAGCTCCCGCGCCCCACGGCGCAGGAGCATCACCGCGCGGCGAAACAGTTTTACCCCACGGCGCAGGAGCATCGCCGCGCGGCGAAACCATTTCACCCCACGGCGCAGGAGCAGCGCCGCGCGGTGAAACAGTTTTACCCCACGGCGCAGGAGCATCGCCGCGCGGCGAAATGGTTTCGCCCCACGGCGCAGGAGGCAAACCGCCCGGTCTGAATCAAATCCGTGCCACCGGCTTTCGCGGCTCTGAGTGGGGGGGGCGAACGCCGGTGCGGTCAACCCGAGATGTCCGAAATCTCTATCGCGCCGCACCGACGTCGCGATCAGGAGCATCGCGAAGTCGGTGGCACGGCCCGGTTTACTAAAAGGGGAAAGACCCGGCCACCTGCCCAACTGCCGGGACGGAGGAAATTTGTGGCTTTTCTTCGCGACCGTATTGCGGCAGTCGCGGATTTGTGTTAGACTCACGCTTGGACTGAGCGAGAGACATGGAGTATGCAATGCGTTCTTTGCTCGTATGCGTGATGTGGTGCGGAGTAGCGTGCGTCTGGGAACGTCCCGCCGAGGCGACCGTCGCCTATTGCACGGACTCCTGGGAAGTCACTCCTCCCGAGTATTCTTTGCACACGTTCCAAACGAGTACTGGTGGGGTTTCGCCGATCGGAATGCTTGGTGTGCCAGATCAGATGACCGGACTCGCATGGGACCGCGGCCGGGGAGTTATGTACGGCATCGTGTTCGGTGGATCGTTCTGGCAAGTGAACCTCACGACGGGCCACTCGACTCTGGTGGGACAAACCGGCATCGCACGTCCGGGAGGGCTTGCCGTCAATCCGGCAAACGGGAATGTGTACGGCGTTTCGTACGACGGACAGGTGTTCCGCGTCAATCCAATGACGGGCGCGGCCTCGATCATTGGCACCCCGGCGAACCAGAACCTCGCCGGACTTTCGTTCGCGCCGGACGGACGCGCCATCGCGGGGCGAGTCTCTTTGGGGGGGCTCTTCGAGATCGATTTGAACTCGGGCGTTCAGACACAACTGTTTTCAGGGCCGTCCCTGTCGGGATTGGGATTTGATCCCGCGGATGGCCAACTCTACGGCATCGACAACCTCGTCGGGCGCTCTTACCGCATCAATCTCCAGACGGGAGCGTACACAAACATTGGGCCGTTTTTTTCATTGCACAATCCAAAGGCGCTGGCGTTTGTCCCCGGCCCCACCGTCGTGACGGCTTGGTGCGCGGCGGGTGGAATCGCGCTCGCCCGAAGGCGTCGGGCGAAGGACACGGCAGGTGGCCCCACCACGCGGCACAAGGACGTGCCAGCATCGTCGGGGGGCTGCACACCATGACCGAAAGGGTGTCATGGGTCATGGTTCACAACCGGCGGGGCACCCGGCGTCGATCTTGCGTTTCCTGTGAGTCCGCCGTTCTCCCTACCATCCACGCGATGAGTTCTTCCTCGTTTCCAATCACTCCCCGCTACTTCGACAACGCCGCCACCAGCTTCCCCAAGCCCCCGGCCGTTGCCGAGGCGATGCACAAACACCTCACGACAACCGGCGCCCCAGCCCGCGGCGTCTACTCCGCCGCGCGGGAATCTTCCCGCCTGGTGAGCAAATGCCGTGAGCGGATCGCCAAACTGGTGAACCTGACGGACACGAAGCATGGTGGTCTTGCTGGGAGTTTCGCCTCCAATCACGTGGTCTTCGGCTACAACACGACGGATGCCCTGAATCTCGGAGTGAAGGGAGTGCTCTCCGCGGCCCGCCGCCGCAAGGGCCCGAACCAGATTCTCCACGTCGTCACCACCGTGATGGAACACAACTCGATCCTCCGCCCCCTGCACGCGCTCAAGCAGCAGGACCCGAAGATCGAGTGGACGATCGTGCCAGCCGATCCGACGACAGGCCTCGTGAGCCCGACCGATCTCCGCGCGGCGATCCGCCCGAACGAAACGATCCTCGTCTGCATCAATCACGCCAGCAATGTCATGGGCACGATCCAGGACCTTGATGCACTTGGCGCGGTCTGCGCGGAGTTCGGTGGCGGGGGGGCGGGCACCGACGATCCGGATGGTCTTCTGCTTCTCGTCGATGGCGCACAATCCCTCGGCCACTGCCGCGTGGACATGTGCGCCATGCACATTGATTTGCTCGCCTTCCCCGGCCACAAGGGGCTGATGGGGCCAGCGGGCACCGGCGGCCTGTGCATTCGCCCCGGCGTCGAGCATCGTCTGGACACCATCCGCGAAGGCGGCACCGGCAGCACTTCTGAGCAGCAGACCCACCCGACGATGATGCCCGAAAAATACGAGCCCGGCTCCCACAACACCGTCGGCATCATCGGCCTCAGCGAAGGTGTCCACTGGCTTCTGAATCGCACCGTCGAACAAGTCCGCGCCCACGAACTCGAACTCATCGCCAAGCTCTTTGACAACCTCATACCAGCATCAAATGGTCACTGCACCGCGGCTCCCGGCCTCCGTCTCCTCGGCCCGCTCGACCCAGCCCACCGAGTCGGTGTCTTCTCCTTCACCCACGACGCGCTCTCTTCCCAAGAGATGGCCGCGATCCTCGAAGCGTCCTACGGAATCCTCACCCGCGCCGGCCTCCACTGCGCCCCCCTGGTCCACGAAATGCTCGGCACCTCAATCAGAGCCGACGGGCGTACCCCCCCGGCCGGCCCACCCGACGCGCCACTCCCCTCCGGCGCGGTACGCCTCAGCATCGGTCCCTTCCTCACCCCCGATGACATCGACTACGCCACCACCGCCCTCATTGAAATCTGCCATCAACACACGCCCGGGATGAGCGAGTCCGCGAGCGAATCCCGTAAATATCTGAATCCAACCCCCAGACCCTAGTCTCCTGCCCCCTCATCCCTGCACATCCAACCGTGGCGGCTTCTCCCCACCCTTTTCCTTCTGCCCCTTCTCCCGCCGATTCTCCGCCGTCTCCTCGTCCCCATTCCCCGAAGCATTCCGCACCGCGTCCGCCGCTTGCGCCGACTGCACATCCACCTCATCCGCCCCGCGCTTCGGCCCCGTCGGCTTCCCCGCCTTCTTCGCGTCCGCGTTCGCCCGATTCACACGCTCCGCCTGCCCCAAACCCGCCAGGGTCTGAGCCGCGTTCGTCGGCAACGGAGATGAGCCAAACACGCTCATATTTTCCTATCGGCTTTCCTGCCTCCGTGGCATGGGCTTACTAGCCCATGTTCGGGCCGCCGCGGCCCGAATGCCGTGTTCATGCCTCTCAGCTACCCACGGGCTAGTAAGCCCGTGCCACGTCATGCCCCCAATATATTCACTCCACAATCCACATAAATCACCTCCCCCGTCACCCCAGCCCCCAGATCACTCGCCAGATACACCGCCGTATTCCCTACATCCGCCCCTTCCACATTCCGCCGCAGCGGCGCACGCTTCTCCACCTCTTCCCCCATCTTGTCCGTCCCGCCCACCGCCGAACTCGCCAACGTGCGCAGGAATCCGCCCGAGATGATGTTCACGCGAATCTTGTCCTGTCCCAGCTCGCTCGCCAGATACCGCGCCGACGCTTCCAACGCGGCCTTCGCCACGCCCATCACGTTGTACCCCGGCACCACCTTCTCGCCCCCGTAGTACGACATCCCCATGATGCACCCGCCCTGCCCGGATCGCTTCATGATCGGATGCGCCCGCCTCGCCATCGCCACCAGCGTGTACGCCGAAATATCAATCGCCTGCATGAACGCCGCACGCGGCGTCTGGGTAAACTTCCCCACCCCCAGCCACTCCCGCTCCGCGAACGCGATGGAGTGAACCAGATAGTCCATCCGATTAAACGACTCCGCATACTTGGCGAACACCGCGTCCGTGTCCGCGTCGCTTCCCGCGTCAAACGGCATTATCCACGGGTCTTTCACGCCCAACTCCTCCACCGCCCGCCGCGTCCGCCGCTCGTTCTTCTCTCCGGGCAAATGCGTAAACGCGCACCGCCCACCATGCTCGATGATGCTCCTAGCGATATGAAACGCGTACGAACGCTCGTTGGCGATACCGACAATCAGACCGATCCGACCATCCAGAAGACCCATGAGAACTCCTCACTCAGTACCCCCGCGGTAACGCGGGCGGCTCTCAGATTCCCGTTCATTCCATCGTACCCAACCCATCACTGGTAGACTCTCCCCGTGCAAGACCTCAACACACTCCCGCTCCACGACCTCCTTCACCATCTCCCCATCAACGACGCCGTCACGCGACTGCTCGCGATCGCCGCCGAGGAGGAACTCGGCACCGGCGGCCGCCCCGGCGATGTCACCACCCAGTGCTGCATCCCGCCGCAGCGCTGGGCCGACGGCATCATGGTCGCCAAGGAGCCCGGCGTCCTCAGCGGCGTCTACACACTCGCGCAGGTCATGATCATCTTCGCGCAGAACTGCCAGGTCGCCTTTCTCGCGCAGGACGGCGACCGCATCCGCGCCGGCCAGCGCGTCGCGATCCTCACCGGCCCGATGTATCAGGTGCTGCGCGCCGAGCGCACCATGCTCAACCTCCTGGGCCGCATGTCCGGCATCGCAACCCGCACCGCCGAGTTCGTCAAGGCCCTCGAAGGCACCAACGTCAAACTCCTCGACACCCGCAAGACCACCCCCGGCTGGCGCGCTCTCGAGAAGTACGCCGTCCGCTGCGGCGGCGGCCACTGCCACCGCATCGGCCTCCACGACGCCGTTCTCTTCAAGGACAACCACATCTTCGGCGTCCCGCCGCGCGACCTGCCCGAATGGATCAGCACCGCCGTGGACAAAGCCCGGCGCACCGCCGACATCGAAGGCGGCGGCCTCCGCTTCGTCGAACTCGAAGTGGACTCGCTGGAGCAGCTCGAACCCATCCTCGCCGCCGGCGGCTGCGGCGTGGACATCATCCTCCTGGACAACATGGACTGCCCCACCATGCGCCGCGCCGTCGAGATGCGTGCCAAGCACAACACCACACTCGAGTTCGAGGCCAGTGGCGGCATCACCCTCGAAACCATTCGCGCTATTGCCGATACGGGCGTCGAACGCATCAGCGTCGGCGGCCTTACCCACCACGCCGTCTGGCTCGACTACTCAATGGACATCCAGGACGCCCAGAAGCCCGAGGGTTGGGGCGAAGAGGTCGAAGACGAGACCGAGGAGCAGGAGTAGCAATCAGAGCCGAGGTGCGTAAGCACCCGGTCCGACACCCGGCGGCTTACGCCGCTCGGCTCTGATCAGAGCGCGGCTGTGATCTTGCCAGCCAGCGCCGCGCCCTCAGCGTGATCGAACGCTCCCGACTTCCAGCCGATCCCTAGCCCGCGCCCGTCGGGGAGTTTGGGGATGATGTGGAAGTGGACGTGCATCACGACTTGGTGCGCCCCGGGGCCGTTGTTCTGGAGGATGTTGTACTCGGCCGCGCCGGTGGCCCGCATCACGGCGCGGCAGAGCATCGGCAACACCCGACCGATCGCCGCGGCGGACTCGTCGGAGAGTTCTGCGAGCGTCTGCTTCGCTTCCTTGGGGATCACCAGCGTGTGCCCGGGGCTGAGGGGGTTGATGTCCAGGAACGCGAGGACGTGCTGGTCTTCGTAGACCTTGTGACAGGGGATCTGGCCTGCGATGATCTTGGAGAAGATGGTGTCGGACATGGCTGAACGGGGCGCGGGGCAGTCGAAGGAACCAAGGCATTCGGGATTGTGACGGCCCGCACATGGGCCGGGAAGCTCTTGCCAGGGAAAGAACACGGGCGGGACGCCCGTGCCACGGATCACTTCACGCCGTCTTTTTCGGCCATGAGCTTGAACATGTCCACGCAGCGGGCGGCGTAGCCAGCTTCGTTGTCGTACCAGCTTATGACCTTGAAGAAGCGGTCGTTGAGTTGGATGCCGGCCTTGGCGTCGTAGATGCTGCTGCGGCGGTCGCCGACGAAATCGCTGGAGACGACTTCCTCATCGGTGTATCCCAGAACGCCTTTCATGGAAGTCTCGCTGGCCTTCTTCATTGCCGCGTTGATTGCTTCCAGAGACGTGGGCTTCGCGCTGCGGAAGGTGAGGTCAACGGCGGAGACATCGGCGGTGGGGACGCGGAAGGACATGCCGGTGAGTTTGCCCTTGACGGCGGGAATGACCAAGGCGCACGCTTTGGCCGCGCCGGTGCTGGCGGGGATGATGTTCATGTAGGCGTTGCGACCGCCGCGCCAGTCTTTCTTGGAGGGACCATCCTGCGTCGGCTGCGTTGCAGTGACGGCGTGGATCGTCGTCATGAGACCTTCTTCAAGGCCAAACTCGTCGTTGATGACCTTGGTGATGGGGGCGAGGCAGTTGGTGGTGCAGCTCGCGTTGGAGATGACGGTGTGCTTGGCGGGGTCGTAGCCGGCGCAGTTTACTTTGTGAACGAACGTGGGCACCTGGGCATGGTCGCTCTTGGTGGGGGCCGAGATCATGACGCGGGTCGCGCCGCTGCCGGTGATGTGCTTGGAGGCGCCCTCGAAGTCGGTGAAGAGGCCGGTGGACTCGAGGACGTAGTGAACGCCGAGGTCTTTCCACGGGAGTTTGCCGGGATCGCGCTCTGCGGTGGTCTTAGTGACGCGGCCGTTGACGGTGAAGGAGGTTTCTGTCGCGCTGACGACGGCGGGCTCGCCGTGGAAACGCAACATGCCGTGCATGGTGTCGTGGCGCAGGAGATACGCGAGATTGTCGGCGGGGACAAGGTCATTCACGCCGACGACCTCGATGCCGTGATCCAGGCCGATGCGATAGACAAGGCGACCGATGCGACCGAAACCGTTTATACCGATGCGGATGGGCATTGGGAAAATCCTGAGAGGGGTGCGAGCACAACGGTATACGCGAAGAAGGGTACCGTGGTGGACGGCTTTGCGTCCGCCACACTGGTTTCAACATGCGTGGCCGAGTCCAAAGCGACTCGGCCCCGGCACCCGGCGATGTTGGATGAACGCGGGTTAGGGCGGTGAGAACGGGCACTTCATGTGGGGGGAATAGAGTGGACCATGCGCACTCTACTTGTCGTGTTCGCGGTCGTGACGATTCCGATGCTGTCCGGGTGCATCGTTGGGGAGATGCGGGATGATCTAAAGGCGACGCGGGTTGGGGTGGAGAAGCTGGCGGTGCTAACGCCTGCGCTGGAGAAAACCAACGCCGCGCTGGAGCGGGCGAACGAGCAGATGGCGGCGGTGTACAAGGAACTTGAAGCGACGCGGCTCGCTGTGGAACAGATGCCGCGGCGGGTGGATGAGGCGAACGAGCATCTGCGGCGATCATCTGAGATGCTCTCGCATCTCGAACCAATGAAGGCATCTCTGCGGAGTCTGGATGAGTCGCTGGCCGCGCTGCGGAAGATGGTGGAGAACATTGACAAAGCGATCCCGCTGGTGAACTTGATGAAGGGGGTGCCACCGGCGGACAAGGCGATTGAGAAGAGTCGGGAGCCCGATGCAGTACCCCCGCGGTAACGCGGGCGGCCGCGGGGAATGTCACGTAACGGCGGATTCGAGTACGACAGCCGAGCCATCGGGCGGTCACATCCGTTCACCGAGTTGGGAACACATGATCCGACGCGAGTTCTGAGATCAGCGTGGCCGCCCGCGTAACCGCGGGGGTACTGCATGGGAACTAGCGGCGCAACCCCGCTGCAAGTTCCCAGATGACTTCGCCGGCGACGATGGTGGTGGTGGCGCGGCCTTTGACTTTCCAGCCGTCGAAGGGGGTGTTGCGGCTGAGGGATTTGCTGTCGTTCGCGTCGATGGTCCATTCGAGCGATGGGTCGATGATGGTGATGTCGGCGATGGAACCAGGGATCAGAGTGGCGAGGTGGGGAAGCGGTTTGTAGTGTGATGGTGAGGTTGCAGCATCACTGGCAGGCGAGCTGCCAGTGTCACCCTTGGTTGTACCTGCTGTGCCAGCTAGGCCGCAGAGTTTCGCGGGCTCGATCGTGAGCATGGCGATCAGCCGAGGCCAGTCGATGACGCCCGGCTCGATGAGGGCTTTGATGTAGAGCGCGAGCGCGGTTTCGATGCCGACGATGCCGAAGGGGGCGGACTCGAAGTCGAGGGCTTTGCGGTCTGCGGTGTGCGGCGCGTGATCGGTGGCGAGCATGGTGATGGTGCCGTCGGCGATGCCTTCGAGGATGGCATTGATGTCGGACTGCTCGCGAAGGGGCGGGTTCATTTTCGCAGCCGTCCAGTAGCCGCCGTGCGAATCGATGGCCTCGTGGGTGAGCAGGAGGTGGTGCGGGGAGACCTCGGCACTCACGATGTTGCCATGCCCCCCCAACTCAGCGCGGGCGCGGCGGACGATGTTCACGGTGCCGCCGCTGGAGAGGTGCTGGACGTGGTAGCGGCAGCCGATCGAGCGATTGAGACGGACATCGCGCTCGACGATCATCTCCTCCGCGACGCGCGGCCAGCCGACGAGGCCGAGCCGGGTGCTGACGCTGCCGGCGTGCATCGAAGCGTTGCGGGTGAGCGAGGCCTCCTGGCAGTGCTGCATGAGCGCCAGTCCCGTGGGTTTGATGTAGGTGAGGGCTTTGGACATCAGGCCCGGAGAGTGGACGCAGTCGCCATCATCGGTGAAGCCGACCGCGCCGGCGCGAGCCATGAGCATGATCTGGGCGAGTTCCTCGCCCTTGCGCCCCTTGCTGACGGCACCGACGGGGAAGACTCTTGCGCCTGAGGTGTTGCAGCACTGACCTCCCAAAGCGGAGGTCAGCGGCACTTGGGGATCGGAGTTGGAGGGAGCCGCCGCGGAGCGGCGGGCCACCCTGTGAACATACTCGACCATCGCGTCGTCGTCGATGGCGGGGGTGGTGTTGGGCATGCAGCAGACGGTGGTGAAGCCGCCGGCGGCGGCGGCGGATGCGCCGGTGCGGATGGTCTCGGCCTCTTCCATGCCCGGCTCGCGGAGATGAACGTGGGGATCAATGAGGCCGGGAGAGACGATGCAACCAGCGGCATCCATGACACGGGTGGCGGGGGAGCGATCGAGGTTCTTGCCGATGGCGGCGATGACGCCGCTGGAAACGGCGATGTCTGTGAGTTGGTCAAGGCCCGTCGAGGGGTCGATGACGCGGGCGCTGGTGATGAGGATAGTGGACATTGGGGGAAGGGTAGGGAATGTTGGGTGCGACGGTTGGGGGTGGAGTGATGGCGAGGTTGCAGCAGCACCGGCGTTCTCGCTGCGCTCAAAAGCCGGTTACACGGGGATTGGTGGACGGTGGCGGAAAACGACAACGCCCGCCTCATGTGAGGCGGGCGTTGCGAGTTGGGCTGGAGATATCGAAACCGGAAGGCCGGGATCGAATCAGTCGCGCCAGCGGTTGGCGAAGGCAACGTCCATGGTGGTGCCAGCCAACGCGGGGGTGTGGTAGGCACGGAGGTAGGCGTTGGTGCCGTTGGCGAGGAGCGAGCCGGTGTCGCCGCCGAGCTGGTCGCTTTCGTTCACGAAGAAGTTGTCCGTGACAGTCTTGGGGGCATTCATGCGGGAGTAGGTGATCTGATCGGGATTCGGCTTGGTCTCGAAGTTGACGTGGTTGTCGTTGTAGCCGATGTTGCCTTCCCAGGTGTTGCGGCCGCCGTGGATGAGGAGGGTGGGGGAGTCGATACCGCCGCCGTTGGGGGTGGTGACGAGGGGCCAACGGCCGGTGACGGGATAGATGGCAGAGTCGTTGGCGGCGTAGGTGGGGCCACGGTTGCCGAAGACGGCTTCGGTGGAGTTGTAGGTGTCGGACCACTGGTTGCGCCGCTTGCCGAAGGGTACAACGTGGGCGTAGGACTGGTTGCCGATGCCAGCGGTGCTGTTCGGGTCTGCCATGAGAAACTCGGCAGTGCCGGAGTAGCCGGTGGCGCCGTCGGACGGAACGCCGTGGAACTTGGGGTCCCAAAGGGCATTTGCGGGCACGGGAGCGCCTGTGGGGGCGGTGTACTCGTACTTGTCGTCGCGCTGCACCTTCCCGGTGTTGGCCTCGGCGGGGGAGATGCAGATTTCCGGGGAGATGTTGCCGTTCTGGATGAGAAGCGACATCATGTTGCCGGTGGTGTTCTTGGGCTCCCAGTTGGCGGCAGTACCCTGCGGGGTTGTGTTGAGGGTGGGGTCGATGACGCTGGGGAGGGGATATGAGGACTGGTTGTTGGAGGCCCAAACAACGAGCGCCTGGACGATGCCGCGGACCTGGGTGGAGTCCTTGAGCTGGCGAGCGGAGGCGCGGGCCTTACCGAGCGCGGGCAGCAGGATGCCGACCAAGAGGGCGATGATCGCGATGACCACCAGGAGTTCGATGAGGGTGAATGCACGATTCTTCTTCATGGGAAACTTGCTCCGAAAAGGGGGAACAGGAACAGTTGGTTTCGCCGCCGCGGGTGCAAGAGATGCGCTTGATGAGCGTTTGCCCTTGCACGAACGCGAGGCACGGGGGACATATGAACGGGGGCCACAGAAACTCGAACGCGGACGAACACGACCATGCTTGACCAAGTGCCGCTGGAAAGGCGGCAGGGGGCCGAGCATCCCGACTTCATGGGAAGCCGGTAGAAACAAGTTGTCAGCGGAGTGGACGGACGCCCCTGATGAGGGACGGTCGCCATGCCGCACACCCGACGAGACCCGCAACAAGACCCGGGTTGCTCACGGACGCAGCAGTTTGATCACGGGGAGTTCGGGGCCAGTTACCGATACAACGCGATCGCCAGAGGCGAACCCGCAGAACGGGAAACGGGCACCACGGACTTAGCTGATCAGCGACCGGGGCGTCCTACCAGATTGTCGGGGGTGCATTGTGGCCCTCTTCGCACATGATGCGGGCGATCGAACGATCGCATGAGGACATTTCGAGGCAGGTATTCGAAGCGGGACCGAGACGCACACCCAAAGAAACGTACGCGCGTACCCAAACAAGATACACGATTCTGTACGGGTGTCAAGGGGGGCGGTTCCGGAGGGGGCGGTGAACTTTATTTATTGTGGAGAGATTGGGGAGGGGGGAGGGAAAAAGGAGCGGTAGACAAGATAGCACGCAGAGGTTCACAGGGGATTCACGGGGGTTCGCGGAGAAAAGGCCGAGTTCAGAGAGAATTTCGATGAAGACATGCAAGGCCGGGGCATTTTCGGGGTGCTGATCGAACTGGCCATTGATTGGGGAGGGGAGCCCTGGGGAATGCGCGACGAGGGCGGAAGTCGCTATTCTCGGGGAATGACTACCAGTGCCCGTCCGGACCCTGAACAGGTGATGGCTTCTCTAGGGCTGACACTCCCCATTCCTTATGCACCGGTGGCGGCGTATGTGCCGACGCGGCGGGTGGGGAATCTGCTGTATATCGCGGGGCAGATACCCATGCGGGAGGGGAAGGTGATGGTGACGGGGCTGGTGGGGCGGGAGGTGTCGATGGAGGTGGCGCGGGAATGTGCGCGGCAATGCACGCTGAATGGGCTGGCGGCGGCGAAGGGGGCGATTTCTTCGCTGGCGAAGATAAGGCAGGTGGTGCGGGTCGGGTGCTTCGTGGCGTGTGAAGCGGGGTTTGTGGATCATCCGAAGGTGGCGAACGGGGCGAGTGAGCTCTTGATGGAGATATTCGGGGAGAGCGGGCGGCACGCGCGAGCGGCGGTGGGGAGCAGCTCGCTGCCGCTGGGGGTGCCGGTGGAGGTGGAGTTTTTGTTTGAGGTGGAATGAGAGGATTCACCGCAGAGACGCTGAGGCGCAGAGAGAGCAGGAATGCGGGGATTCGGCGAATGAACCGCAGATGGACGCGAGAGAGACGCAGATTCGGAGGGGGAAAGGAAGAGGGGGGAGGGCAGGCGGAGGAACATGATTTGAAATTTGAAATTTCAAATTTGAGAACGGGAGCGGCACATCGCTGGGGATGCGAATGAGAATCCGTTTGTGTCGCGCGGGGGGCTGAAGTTGCGGCGTGCGCTGGAGGCGTTTGGCGTCGATGTGCGTGGGATGCGGTGTGCGGACTTTGGGTGCAATGTGGGTGGGTTTACGGATTGTCTGTTGCAGGGCGGGGCGGCGCATGTGGTGGCGATGGACACGGGGTATGGGACACTGGCGTGGAAACTGCGGCAGGATGCTCGCGTGACGGTGCGTGAGCGCGTGAATGCGCTGCACGCTCCGGTGCCGGGGGAGGGCGAGCGCGTGGACTTGGTGGTGATGGATATGGGGTGGACGCCGCAGCGAATGTGTGTGCCGGTGGCGGTGAAGTGGCTGAAGCCAGGTGGACGGATCATCACGCTGGTGAAGCCGCACTATGAAGTTGTTGGGGCCGAGAAGGGGCTGCTGCGCGAGGGGGTGTTGAGCGTTGAGGATGGGGCGCGGATGGCGCGGCGGACGATTGATGCGATGGGGGCGATGGGGGTGCGGGTGATGGGAGAGGTGGAGAGCCCGATCGTTGGGGGGAAGACGAAGGGGAATGCGGTGGGGAATCGGGAGTGGTTGGTGATGGTGGAGGTGGATCAGAGCCGGGCAGCGTGAGCTGCCGGTGGGAGTGGGTGAGATTTGGAAATGCAGATAAGCGTTCGGGCCGCCGCAGCCCGAATCCTCCGCGGAGCGGCGGACCACCCGGGAACATGGGCTGGTAAGCCCATGCCACGAAGTCAGACGCTCTGCGGCTCTGATTCACCTTTCCAGTTTTCGACTTTGGGGCGGAGGGTGAGCCAGACTTTTTCAAGCAGCTCGCGGGTGCCCTGGCCGGTGGCGGCGCTGAGGGTGAGGAGGGGTTCGGAGTGGCCGAGTTTGAGAGACTTGCGGAAGCCCGCGATGGCTTTGGCGGCTTCGTCTTCGTCGAGCACGTCGATCTTGTTGAGGACGATGATCTCGGGCTTCTCGGCGAGGATGGTGGAGTATTTGGCGAGTTCGCGCCGGATCATGGCGTGGTTTTCGGCGGGGGTGGTGCCATCCTCGGGTGCGATGTCGAGCAGATGGACGAGGATTTTGGTGCGCTCGATGTGGCGGAGGAACTCGTGGCCGAGGCCCGCGCCGTCGGCCGCGCCTTCGATGAGGCCGGGGATGTCGGCGAAGACGAGGCGACGCTTGGTGTCGAGCACGGCGATGCCGAGTTGGGGCTGGAGCGTGGTGAAGGGGTAGCTGGCGATTTTGGGTTTGGCGTCGGAGATGGAGCTGAGGAGCGTGCTCTTGCCAGCGTTGGGGAGGCCGACGATGCCGACATCTGCGATGAGTTTGAGTTCGAGTTTGAGACGGACCTGCGGGCCGGGCTCGCCGGGCTGGGCGGTTTTGGGGGCTTGATTGGTCGGCGACTTGTAGTGCTCGTTGCCGAAGCCGCCCTTGCCGCCCTTGGCGATGACGAAGGACATGCCGGCAGGGCTCATGTCAACGATGAGATCATTGGTATCTTTGTTGTACACGAGCGTGCCGGGGGGGACGCGGACGATCAGGTCCTCACCAGCGAGGCCGTATTGCTGCTTGCCGCGCCCGGGCTGGCCGTTGGGGGCTTGCCAGTGGTGCTGGCCGCTGAAGTCGAAGAGGGTGTTGACGTTTTCGTCGGCGAAAAAGATGACGTCGCCGCCGCGCCCGCCGTCGCCGCCTTTGGGGCCGCCTTTGGGGATGTACTTCTCGCGGCGGAAAGAGATGCAGCCGTTGCCGCCGTTTCCGCCCTTGACCGTGATTTCAGCTTCGTCGATGAACACGGGAGGAGCATAGCCGACCTACGATTGACGCATGTTCGCTCTGCGGCTCATTTCCGCGCAAATGGCAGAGCAACGACGAGTTGTGCGGGCTTTTCGCAGTGCTGGCGCGGTGAGCAACGCATCGGCGCATTCGCTCGATTTGCTGGGTGTTTCCCGCTCCGGATCAACACGATGGCTGACGGAACGTCGAGTGCTTGTTGAAGCATCCCCTGGAGCGTTTTATCTGGACGAAGATCGCCAAGTCAGATTGGAACTGGAGACCCAGGCCAATTCGGCGAAGAGCGTCAAGATATTTCTGACTGGCATGCTTCTGGTTGCCGTCGTATCTCTTTACGTGATCGCAATGAGCAGGGGGTAGTACGTTCACGCCGCGGCGCGATAGCGGCCGGTGGCGAAGTGGCGGAGGAGGCGGTCGCGGTCGGCGAGGCGGACGAAGGAGTGGAAGGTGGCGGCCATTTTGTATGGGCCGGGCTGGTCCTCATCTTCGAGCCAGACGACGTTGGCGGTAACGAGGATGGTGCGGTTGGATTCGAGATCGTGGGTGGAGAGGTTGGGAAGGGTGATGCGCATCTGCACGGAGGAGCCGGGGGGGATGGGCTGCTCGGCCTCGAAGCGGACGCCGCCTTCGGAGATGTCGTAGGCGTGGCCTTCGTTGGCGAACGCGCCCTCGGACTGATCCCCCACTGCCGCGATGGCCAGCGGCGTGTACATGGGCTGAAGTTGGAAGCGCGGATAGATGCGGCGGTCGGTGATGGAGGGTTGCACGCGCGAAGCTCCGAGGTGCCGGTGCGAGCGCGTGGGTGCGATCGTGGCCGACGAGGAGCTATCGGGCTTCGACGGGATGCGCTTGAAGATGTGGGCGCGGGCGTGCGGAGAGATGCCCGAGAGAGGGGAGAGAGTTACATGAAAAGTGCGAACAGGGGCCGAGTGTGGGTAGCCCGCTGGTCCCCGGCGGGTGGCGGAAGATGAGCTGAGCCCTCCGGGGACCGTCGGAGTATCCAAGTGATTCCGCCGGGGACCGTCGGGGTACCTAGGCGTGTTGCTTACTCGGGCTTGGGGGCTTCGACGAACTCGACGCTGATGCGGCGGACGCGGATGCTCATGCGGCGCTCGACTTCCGCGATGAGTTCGGCGGGGAGGTGCGCGAGGATGCGCTGGCTCAGGTCCGCTGGGATGTCGCGCATGGAACCGTCGGCGGTGACGATGTGGGCGTGGTTGGAGAGGTCGGCGTCGAAGCGGAACGCGGCGGTGGATCCGCCGCAGGTGGGGGCGATGCGCCGGGCGATGCCGTGCTTGGTGAAGGCGTCGAGGGCGTTGTAGACGGTGGCGAGGGAGATGCCGACGGAGTCGCTCAAGCGGCTGACGGTGTTGTGGAGTTCTTCGGCGGTGGGGTGGACCTTGCTGGCCATGAGCGCGGAGAAGATGATCTCGCGCTGGGTGGTGCAGCGAAGGCCGCGGGTGCCGAGGAGGTCGCGGATGGCGTCGGTGGTCATCATGTGATTATTCGCTGGAGGAGAGCGGCAAACTAATAGACCACAATCTATCAATCGAGTGGTGGGAAGCCCATTTCAGACGCTTGCGGAGCTATCGGGACGGAAGATCATGCGGCGATGGGGAACACCGGCTTCGTCGAAGGTTTCGGAATCGAAGGTCCAACCGAGGGACTGATAGAAGCCGTAGGCGGTGTCGCGGGAGTGGCAGTAGATTTCGGTGAGGCCGAGGTTGCCGAAGGCGCGCTGCTCGATGGCGACGACCAGACGCGTGCCGATGCCCTCGCCCTGACGCTGCTTGTCCACGGCCATCTGCATGAGCTTGCCGACGCCGGGCTTCGGGTAGTTGGGCAGCAGGAGCGCGGTGCCGATGACGCGCGGGCCGGCGGGATGATCAAAGATGGCGACGAAGTGGTCGAAGTTTTCTTCCTTCGCACCGCCCTCGGGGAACATGGCGCGGAACTTGACGCAGTCCAAGCCGATGGGACGGAGGAGAACATCATCGCGCAGCACGGCCTCCTGCGTGTGCAGGGCGTCGGAGACCATGATGCGGCGGACGTGGATCATGGGGGGGGAGGGTAGAGGGGGGGAGAGGGGGAAGAAGGGAGTGAATCAGCACGCGGAGGTGCGCGGAAGGAACGCGGGGGCTCGCTGAGGGGGGACTTTGGAGGGGGAGAAGAAGTTTGCTCGGTGCTCCTCTGCGAGACTTTGGCGGGCCTCGGCGTGCGGATCGTTGTTGAAGGTGATCGGGTGATGTTGAGGGCGTAGATGGGTATTGTGACGGAATGGGTGATGCGTTGCAAGAGGGTGCCGGGTTGCTGTGTGAGCGGTGTGGGTATCCGCTGGGTGGGCTGGAGGGGGAGCCGGTGTGTCCCGAGTGCGGGCTGGCGGTGGCGGAGTCGTTGCCGGAGCGGCGGATGGGGACGGCCTGGCAGCGCGGGGCGTCGGTGGGGGCGTATGTGCGGACGGCGATCGGGACGGTGGTGCGGCGGCACGCGACGTTTCATGATCTGCGGCTGGTGGTGAATGGGCGGATGAGGTGGTTGCTGGTGATCCACTTTGCACTGGCGACGATTGCGCCGGTCGTGTCGTGGGTAGTGTTTCACGCGCGGTTTGGAAGTGGGATGGTGGTGTGGTATCAGCGATCTACGACGCAGATGGGCGGGGTGGCGGCGAATGCGGATGCGTTTGCGGTGCCGCGCACGTGGGGGGCGATTGCAATCGGGGCAGCGGTTGTGCCGCTGTTGCTGCTGGTGCTGACATGGATCGAGACGCGCGGGGTGAGGTTCTTTGGCAAACGCAGAGGGTGGCGGGTGACGGGGCCGATCGCGTGGAGCGTGTGCGCCCACGCGGGGATCGGGTGGGTGATCGGGGGCGTTGTGTATGCGCTGTCTCCGTGGGTGGTGATATGGCTGCGGCCGGTGTATGACTTGTTTCCGGCGGCGACGGGCGTGCGGGTGGCAACGGAAGGGGCGATGTGGGCTCCGATTGCGGCATTTGTAGTGGGGATGCTGGCGTTTGAGTCGCTGGTGTATGTGGGGATTCGCGCGTGCCGATACGCGAACGAGCCGAGAGCGGACTAGCATGGCTGCTCTCTCTTGGGCTTGACGATTTGTTCGTCAGCCAGTTTCATTTGCACGCCTGACGCAACGGAGTCGCGTCGTGTCTCTCCCCCCCACTGCTGATTCGCGGGCATCGAGGCCCGGCGGATCGGCTGAACCATGCGAAGTGCAGCAGATGGCGGCCGCGGGTGCGGGCGGCGGTGGTGTGGCATCAGCTGTGAGCGCGGAGTCGGTGGCGGAGAAGCGCGGCGTGTGGGGCGGGGTGTTGCAGCACCGGCACTTCAGAAACATCCTGTTTGCGCAGGTGTTCTCCAACATCGGGACGTGGACGGAGATGTTCGCGATTCAGATGTTTGTGGCGCACAAAACCGGGCGGCTGGACGATCAGGGTGCGCTGGGGATGTGCCAGCAGCTCCCGATCTTTTTTCTGGGCATCTTCGGCGGGCTGGCGGCGGATCGCGTGAACCGGCGCACGCTACTGGTGGTGACGCAGCTCATGGCGGGCGTGGTGGCGGTGGGTGTGGCGATGATCGCGACGTTTGAGTCGTCGATCTCGGATCGCACCGCGATCTACATGCTGCTGGGGTTGGGTGTGCTGAACGGGTGTGTGATGGCGTTCAACTTTCCGGCGTGGCAGGTGCTGACGCCGCGTTTGGTGCCGCGGGCGGATCTGACGAAGGCGATCACGCTGAACGGGATTCAGTTCAACACGGCGCGGATCATCGGGCCGGCGATCGCGGGACTGGTGCTGGCGAAGTATGGATCGCCGCCGCTGCTGTGGTTCAACGCGGCGACGTTCATATTGATGGCGGCGGTGGTGATGACGACGCCAGATGATCCCGCGCCAGCGCGTATCGGCGAGATATTGGTGTCGGATATCTGGAAGGAGATCGTTCGCGGGCGCATTGGCGAGGCGATGCGGTTTGCGGTGGAACTGTGGAAGAAACTGCTGGTGGATAGCCGAGAGGCGTGGACGTTTCTGACGCGGAATCGCGGGCCGCGGGCGGTTTTTCTGGCGCAGATTGCGTTGTGCCTGCTCGCAGCGCCGATGGTGCGGATGCTGAGCAACTTCGTGCTGGCGGTGTATCACCTGGACGCGAACCCATCGGAGTTTGCGAGCAGTGTGGCGAAGATGTTCGGGATGAAGGATGTGAACGAGTTGGTGGGCGGGACGCTGCTGGCGGTGCAGGGCGTGGGCGCGGTGACGGGCGGGCTGTGCCTGCGATACGTGCCGAAGTGGTATCCGAAGCACCATTTCATACCGCTCTCGGTGGCGTGTCTGGGGCTGACGATCTCGTGGTTCGCGTTCTCGCGGTCGCTGGTGATGGGGTACATCGCGATGGCGGTTTGCGGATGGTTCTGGATGTGGGCGTTCAATCAGTCGTGGGCGATGATCCAAGTGCTGACGCCGGACAAGATTCGCGGACGGGCGATGAGCATCACGAATGTCGTGGTGTTCGGGGCGATGGCGGCGGGGGCGTTCATCGCGGGGTTCGGCGGCGAACTGCTGAAGACGCATCATGTGATGACGGACGCGTGGGCGACGCAGACGTCGATCCTGATGCTGAGCATTCCGCTCGCGTGCGCGGGTGTGGTGATGATGATCTTTCGGACGCCGGAGGTGGACGGCATGGCGCGGGTGCCCGCGGATGCGCGGGTGGCGCGGAGCATCATTCATGCGATCACGGCGAAGGAGCACTGGCCCGGGAAGAACGGCGTGCAGCGGCCGCGGGATACGGTGGAGGCGATTCAGGAGCAGGAGCCGATCTGATGCCAATCACGAGTACAGGGCTGGGCATGGCGTGAGGTCTGGGAGAGGGAAGGCACCGCCGCGGAGCGGCGGGCCACCCGGGGGGTCCACCGCTACGCGGCCTTTGCGATGGGCGCGGAAGTTGTGTCCGCGGCGGGTTGCGCAATGGCCGGATCGGTAGCGAGATGCGCGGCCAGAAGCGCGGCGGCGCGTCGTACGGCTTCGGCGGGTGCGTGCTCACGACCGAGTTTGGAAACCGCGGCGGCGTGCGTGACCGTCTGCGACCACCAATCCGCGACATGCGCTGCGGTGTTGTATGTGCCGCTGCCGAGGAAGTGCTCGGGCTCGATCTCGGCATCAAGTTTGGTGCCCACGGCGTGGACATTGCCGCTGACGTGGGCGCAGCGGACGACTTCGCCCTTGATGGTGAATGGCTCGCCGTCAAAGGTCAGGCCGGTGAAGGTGCAGCGGGTGCCGGGATAGACGAAGGAGCGATGGAAGTAGCCGAGGCCGCCGCGGGAGAGATCCCAGGGATAGATGCGGAAAAAACAGGGCGAACCGCCGAGAGCTTCCATGGTAAGGAGGACAGAGAAGGTTCCCTCGATGACAACGCGCGGACTTTTGCGACGATCGGCGAGGCCACTCTTTTTCATCCGTTCGAGCAGCGCGGTGCGATCGCGCTCGGAGAGCCGGAGCCCCTCGACGTACTTGCTTGAGATTCCCTGACTGGCCATGGCAGAGACTCCGCAAAAAGGAATCAGAGTGTGCATCGACCGTTGCGCAGCGCTGGGTGCGGGAAGCACGCGGGAAGTGGCCAGAATCCGTACCTTTGCTGGTGCGAGATAACCCGAGGGGCGCGGCGGCATCCGTACAAGCCCCCCACTTGCCCGGATTTGCACACCTATCATGGCCACCTATGCAGCAACGCCGCCCGACCCGTCAGATTGTGCTTGGTGATGCCCGTACCGGAATCGTCCGCATTGGCGGCGGGATTCCGAATCGCGATGGCACGCCGACGACCGCCGCGCCGGTCTCTGTGCAGACCATGACCGCCGGGTACACGCACGACATCGAGGCGTGCGTGGCGGAGATCAATCGCATGGCCGCGGCGGGCGCGGACATCGTGCGGGTGGCGGTGCCGGAGTCGAAAGACACCGAGGCGCTGAAGGAAATCCTGCCGCGCACGCAGGTTCCGATCGTGGCGGATGTGCATTTCCACTTCAAGCGCGCGCTGGAAGCGGTGGAGGCGGGTGTCCACAAGATCCGGCTGAACCCGGGCAACATTCAGGACCGGGCGCAGGTGATCGACGTGATCCAGGCGTGCAAAGCCCGCAAGCTGCCGATCCGCATCGGCGTGAACGAGGGCTCGATCATCGAGCGCAAGGACAAGCAGAAGCGGATGAAGGAACTCGGCAAGGTTTTCAGCGAGCACAAGAACGGGTATCTGCTCTCGATCATGATTACCAAGCTCGAGGAATATCTGGACATCTTCTACGAGCAGGATTTTTACGATGTCTCGATCTCCGCCAAGAGCATGGATGCGAGCATCGTGATCGATGCGTACACGGAGATTTCCAAGCGGTTCGATCATCCGCTGCACCTAGGCGTGACGCACGCGGGGCCGAAGGAGACGGGATGTATTCGATCGGTGGCCGCGCTCTCGGCGCTGCTGACGCAGGGGATCGGCGACACGATTCGCATCTCGTACGCGAACGACCCGATCTACGAGGTGCAGGACGGGCTGGAGCTGCTGTACTCGCTTGGGATGAAGACGCGCGTGGGAGTAGACCTGATCGCGTGCCCGACGTGCGGGCGCATCCAGGTGGATCTGTTCACGCTGATCCAGGATGTGCGCAAGGCACTGGCGGTCATCAAGACGCCGATCAAGGTCGCCGTCATGGGGTGCATCGTGAATGGCCCGGGCGAGGCCGAGGGCGCGGATGTGGCGATCTTCGCTGGCGACCGGCGCGGCATCATCTACGTGCAGGGCGAGAAGGTTGACAACGTTCCCGAAGAGAAGATTCTCGAAACGCTGATGCACCACTGCCGCGACTTTGAGCAGCGCGTGCTGCGCGGCGAAGCGAAGCTCGGCGAGAAGAAGGTGGACATCATTCCGCCCGACCCGATCGGCGAACTGGGCTCGGGATACGAGAAGATCGCAGCGGGGAATGTGGAGCATGTTCACGCCGGGGGCGTGGCGCTGACGGTTGGGAAGTCGTGATTTGGTGGCATGGGCTTACCAGCCCATGTTTCGGGCGCTTCGCCCGAATGACTATCAGATATGCCGATGTGTCGCGCTACTGCGGCAATATCACGCATTGATGGCGATCTGCATTGGTTGCCGCTATGCAGTCAGCAAGCAAGATCAACTTTCCTGCGGCTTTCGAGAAATGTGCATCTCGGGTTGGCGGCTTCGGGCGAGGCGCCCGAAACATCGGCTGGTAAGCCGATGCCACGAAATGCCATGTGTGCCGGTTATCACGGCTGTGCATGTCGCCAAAACGCAACATGGGCGTTGACCGGAGCATCAAGCACGCCGATGGTGTGGGTGATGGAACTGCCTCCAGAGCAAGAACCGACGCGGCGACCGGGTGATGATGGGGGCGACTCCACGCAGCCCGATGGCACGACCGAGAACAAGCGGCCGCAGCATCCGCCAGCGGCTCGGAATGGGCATGGACCGCACGCGCAGCCGCCCCACCCGGCCAACCCACACAACCATCCACATCCGCCAGCACTTCGGCGCACGGTGATTCGCCCGGCGAGTTCGACGCCGGACCCCGTGGACGCGGCGTTTGTCGCCACGCGGCTCACGACGCTCACGCACGAACTCAGCACGCTGCTGGACGCTTCGCTACGCATCATCGGGCTGGCCAAGCGGTCCATCGCTGTCGATGATCGCGCGGCTGTCTTTGGCTCGCGGAAGGAATGCTGCCCGGAGCAACTCGCGCGGCAACTGGACACAGTGGACGCGGCGATGCGGCAGATGGCCGAGTTGGTGCGATCAACGATGATCGGGATGTCGGAGAATGGCGCGGCCGGGCCCCGCCCACAGCCGACGTTCGGGTCGAGTTCATCGCTGGCGGACGCGATTCGGCACGCGGTGGATGTGATGATGCCGATGGCGCAGGAGCACTGCGTGCAACTGGATGTGCAGATCACGCCGGAGCTCGGCGACATCGCGGCGGGATCGATTTATGCCGTCATCACCAATGGCGTGCGGAACGCGGTGGAGTCCATCCAGCGGATCGGGCATCGCTTTGTCGGCGGGCGCGTGCTGGTGCGCTGCTGGACGGAAGCGGGAAACACTGGCCGGTGCGTGATGATCACGATCGAGGATGATGGGGAGGGGCTGCGGGAGCCGCCGCAGAAAATGGCACGCGCGGCGGGCGAGCATGAGCCGTTCACGCTGGGATTCTCGACCAAGCCGGGCGGAAGCGGCATCGGGCTGTCGCTCAGCCGCGATGTGATCGAGCAGCTTGGCGGGACGATTGATCTGCTGCCGCGTGTACGCGATCCGCACAATGGCCGATCCGGCGCGGTGCTGTCCGTGTGCTACCCGGTTCCGAAACTTCGCATGGCGGGTTGAGTGAGAGGACAGAACGCTCGCATGGCCGCCACACAAGAGACATCACGGACATCTCGCATTCTGGTTGTCGATGATGACCCCATCGCGGCGGAATCGCTCGCGGATTTTTTGTCCGAGGAGGGACACAAGGCGAGCTTCGTGCTCAGCGGCGAGGAAGCGATCGCCGCGCTCGCGGAGTCGCAGACGGGCAAGGTCGGCGAGCCGCGGCTGCCGATCGCGGTGCTGATTACGGATGTCTCGATGCCGGGACTGAGCGGTATCGACTTGCTGAAGCGGGTGACGAAGGAGCATCCCGGCGTTGCGGTGCTGACGCTCACGGGGTATGGCACGATCGAGAGTGCGGTGGAGGCGGTGCGGCTGGGCGCGGTGGACTATCTCACGAAGCCGGTGGTGGACTCGGAGCTTCGGCTCGCGCTCGAGCGTGCGCTGCGGCAGCACGCGCTGCAATCCGAGAATCAGCGTCTGAAGGCGCGGCTGGATGATCGCTTTGGGCTGGACAAGATCATCGGCGCGGATGCGCGGATGCTGAAGATGTACGACCTGATTGAGGCCGTCGCGCCCAGCCGGACGACGGTGCTGATGACCGGCGAGAGCGGTGTGGGCAAGTCGATGATCGCGCAGGCGATCCACCAGCGCTCGCCGCGGCGAGACAAGCCGTTCGTGCAGCTCTCGTGCGGATCGATCCCGGAAACGCTGCTGGAATCTGAACTTTTCGGCCACACCAAGGGCTCGTTCACCGGCGCGCACGCGGACAAGATCGGACGTTTCTTCGCGGCCGACGGCGGCACGATCTTCCTCGATGAAATCAACTCCGCGACGCCCGCGATGCAGCTCAAACTGCTCCGGGTGCTCCAGGAGAAGAAGTTCGAGCCGGTCGGATCCACGCAGACGATCGAGGTGGATGCCCGCGTCCTGCTCGCGACCAACAAACCACTGGAAGACCTCGTCGCCCGCGGCGAGTTCCGCCAGGATTTGTACTACCGCATCAACGTGGTCACTGTGGAACTACCGCCGCTGCGCGAGCGCATGAGCGATATTCCCCTCCTCGCTGCTCACTTTCTGGACAAGCACGCCAAGCAACTCGGACGCGAGCTGATCGGGTTCGCGCCCGAAACGATGGACATGCTGCGCCGGTACCAGTATCCCGGCAACGTCCGCGAGCTGGAGAACATCGTGGAGCGTGCCGCGGTGCTGACCAAAACACCGACGATCGCGCCGGATGCGTTGCCAGAGCATGTGATCGCGCACGCGACCGGCGCTCCCTCCGCGCGGCTGCGGCTGGTGGGTGGCGGAGCGAGCGAACACGCCGCGCCGATGGAGATGCCTTGGGTTGCGACTGCATTGGAAGATGCGCTCCGCGAGCCGGAAAAACTGATTCTCCTGCGTGCGCTGAAAGCGAACCAGTGGAACCGGCAGAAGACGGCGGAGGATCTGCGGATCAATCGGACGACGCTGTACAAGAAGATGAAGATGCTGGGGATCGAAGGAGATGAGCGGATGGCTGGGTGAGAGTCGCGGTTCTGGGGCGCGCCGGACTCGGGGTCATCCTGCGTGCGACACATCGCGGACATGGCCGCGTCCATCTCGAATCAGACCAAGCCGACCGAATAAAAAATCGCCGTGAACATCAGGTCCGCGATGATGATCGCCACGATCGACTGCACAACCGTGCTCGTGGTCGCCTGCCCCACGCCGGCCGCGCCACCGGTGACGCGCAGGCCGTTGTTGCACGCGATGAGTCCGATGAGCAGACCAAACACTGTCGCCTTGCCGACGCCCGTGAAGAAGTCCACCATCTTCACCTGGTCCAGCGTGTTCTGGATGTACCGCTCGCTGGGAATCCCAAGCGCCGTGACGCCGACCACCCATCCCGCCGTGACCGCTACCAGATTCGCAAACACCGCCAGACAGGTCATGCAGATCACGCTCGCGATCACCCGCGGCACAACCAGAAACCGCACCGGGTTCAGCGCCTGCGCCTCCAGCGCCTCGATCTCCTCACCCACCACCATCGTCCCGATCTCCGCCGCGATCGCCGCGCCCGCGAAACCGGTCATCACGATCGACGCGATCAGCGGCCCAAGCTCGCGGAAGATCGCGACGCCCGTGATGTTCGCCACCAGATCGCGCGAGCCGAAGTTGTCCAGTTGTGGCGCCATCTGCAGCGCGAGAATCAGCCCGACGCATGAACTCACCAGCCCGATGATGAACACCGAGCGCACGCCGATACGCACCATCTGCGAGATGATCGCCGACCGCCCCAGCCGCGTGCGTTTGTGCGTTAGCCCGCGCCACATCCAGTGCAGCGCTTCGAGCAAAAGGTAAAACGACGACCCAACCGCTTCGAGCATCGAGTACGTGCGGGCACCGAGAAACTCGAGGATGACTCGTATCGGCGACTGCCGGACTTCCGTTGCGGGCTGTGGGTTTGTCTCTGCCATACCCACAGCGTACCAATCAGAGCCGAGGGGCGTGAGCCCCCGGTCTTTTCTTTGACATGTGGATATTTATCACCGTTCGTCACCACCGGCGGCTTACGCCG